>JASSUF010000168.1:0-4878 GCA_031963365.1 Mycoavidus cysteinexigens | reverse complement strand
TGCCGCCATCTCACAACCTAGCTTCAGCGTCTAGATGGGGGCGCCGTACGCTTACAAAACATCGGCGCTCAATGGCCGTCTAGATCAGATCAGCGCCAATCACTCGACGGCAAAGTTGGAGTGTGAGCGTGAACGCGCAGAAACTGCATCACTGCGCATTGAGTTAGCAAAGGCGCAATTACTCTTAGAATCTATGCCACGCCTTGAGAAAGAGAGAGATGAAGTACGCAAACAGTTAGAACAAGAACGAACGGCACGCGTCGCCGCTGAACAGTTATCAGCCGTACAAACAGCAAAACTTGAAGCCGCACTCGAACGAGCTGAAAAAGCCGAAAACACGGTTAAAGAGGTGAAAGAGAACGCGCGTGAAGAACTGGCCGAGCTAAAAGTACAAGCCAAGACGGATAAACAACAAATGACCGAATTACATACTGAGCTGGATAACACATTCAAGACATCGAGAGATGAAATAGAAAAGAGCCACCTTGAATTAGAGAAAGTCAAACTCAAGGCCGCATCCGATGCGCAGAAGGTCGAAGACCTGAATAAGCAACTGGCTAAAGCCGAAAAATCCCTTGAGGAGGTCAATCAACGAGCCAGTACTGCCCGTTAAGCATGCATTCAGAACCGCCTTTTTAATACAACATACTCAAGTACGTAACGACACAGGGTAAAAAAAGTGTGCGGGATCGCAATTATGAGCGTGAATGCGCGAGCGCATAGGTGCTGGATAGTGTGCGCCCAAGACAGCAGCCGTGTATGCACTTTGGGGGAAGGTATCGCCTTTGGCCTGACTCTATGAGGTTGCGCGTTGCTGGGCGGTAACGCATTCTGAATAGTGGGTGATACGGGCTTTATCGAGGCCTTTTGCTGAGGCAAATAGCGGCGCACGATGCGCATGATTTCAGCGCCATACCGAGACACATCCTGGTCCGTTCCCGTCAAACTCAGTGCCTGTATGTGCGCGCCATGATTGAGTAAAAACTGAAACATGTCCCGATTTTGTTCTTTTGCGGCACACTGTAAAGGCGTATATTGGTATTCATTCGCTGCATTAATCAATTTTTTGTATGTATCGTCACGAATCAAAAAGTTAGCGAGCCATAGCGAGGACTCGGAATCTCTGGCATAACACGCTATATGCCAAAAGGTATTGTTGTCTCGAAATTTCCCATTTATTTCAATAGGAATACCCTTATCTACATATTGGCGCATCAGCAAAATAATAGCGTCAATTTGATTGATTGTTTCTTGATAGTCTTCACTGTTTTTTGAATCGATAAACAGATAATTTGGAGCAAAAGATTGAATAACTGCCTCTAAAACAGGCTCACCAAATATGTTTAATTCCCCTACTTCCACTCCTTTATGTAAAAGAAGCTTCACGATAAGCAAGTAACCATGACGAGCGGCCATTTGGAGCATATTTATAGTAGGCTGATTTCGTGGATCATTATCAAATACATATTCTACTAATACTGCATCATTATTACTAATGGCTTCCCATAAAACCCCTCGATAGGGATCCATTTCATAATGCAATTGATATCTGGCCATATATTCAAAGGCCGTTATAAAAACACCTAGATCCTTATGTTTGGCAATCTCTTTCAGTAAATAATCTGGAGTGCTTTTTTGTGCGGGAATCCAGCGTAGGCAAGCAATAATGCGCTCCGGCTTTTCGCAAAGCCATCCCCAAAAACGCTTCTGGGCATCTCTACTGCGTGGTATATCGTCTGGAGAAAACAGCTCTCTGCTGATAATGCCGGCACGCATACAATCTTCTATCGTAATAGTAGTGAGAGGCTTTTTTCTTAAGTCCAATCCATAAATAATTTGTCGGAGGGTTTTACCTCCATACCTTTGTGCGTCATGAAAAAAAGACTGCAGTTGTTTCATTTCATCGGGCTGGCTTATTTTTTTGCATTCCCGCTTAGCAGGCAAACTACATGCTTTATAGAGCGCAGGCCATGCTTCCGATAACACTTCTCCTTTTTTATATTCGGCTATATCTAACATCTTATTGGTTTTTACAGCCAATAACAGATATGGAAGAATGTGCAGCGCTATTTCAGGAGGTAAATTTTTGCAGGCAGCCAGCCACCACTCTTCGGCGGGAAGAAGGGCATTTTTTTCTTTTTGATCTTGGGGAGGCAGAGGCACCTCCGCAGGATTTTGAGGCTCTATGAGACTGACTTTATTGACAATCGAGCTTCCTTGCAGGTGAACAGAAGGGCTCATGGTCGATCCATATTATTTTTTGAATAAGAAAAAAGAAGGTAACTGGGGGTCCTAGCCGGATACATAAGATAATTTTTTAGTCTTATGGTGTGCTGTAGTAGACCTTCTACCCCGTGATAGGGCGTAGCAATGTGTACTTTTAGTACTTTGTTTATAGATCGAGGGATTGGGAATCGGTGATTAAGCTGATAACGGATCCAAATTGGACCTTTAGCGGCTGACGGGACGTCTTTATATAAATGCATTTCTAACATGAAGATGAAGCGTTCTGCTTCTTGCCATAGGCTATAGCGCCTTTGCTTTTTGGCCTTGGTTATTCCAACTATCCCTATACAAGAATTGGGAGGATATATGCCTTTACCTATAGCCGGAATTGGCAGCATGATGTTGGTATCCCAAATGGGGGCGGCCTCTACGGCCGCAGCCACTACCACGGGATTTAGCACAGCAGCTACTACAGGAATCGCAGGAGCTACTGCGGTTGGTTGCTTGATAATCCGTGAGGGAGTAGTGCGTTTAAGAGATAGGTTCGGGGCAGGAGACGAGCCTGAGGCCCATCATAATGGACCAGAATCACCTCAGAATGCGCCTGAAGGTGCGCCGCAGATAGCTGGATCGACGGTTGAGGAGGAGCTGGAAATAAGCGAGAAAGTGGCGCAGAGTAGTACGCAGGGACTTGAAAAAACGGTTAAGCAAGAACCTGAGGTGCTCGAGAAAGTCACTGAGAGTGAGGTTCAATCGCTTAAAAATAAAGCGGAAAGCAAGACGCAGATGCTTGGAAAGACGGTTGAGCGTGAAAGCACTCAACCGCTTGAGGGGATGGATGGGGAAAATAACGATCGAGTCAAAGTCTTATCGAAGCAATCTGATAGCAATATAGAGTTTTTAGCGGAAGATCTAAAAAGTACTAAGGCAGAAAACAAAAAAGAGTTTGATAGATTGGCGAATATGAATGCCGATATTTTGGCGCAACTAGCAGGATTAGCTGCTCAAATGAATTCTATTCAACAAGGTAGCAGCAGAAGTAGTGATAGAAGTAGTCGCAGAAGTAATAGCAGTAGCAGTAATAGCCATAGATCTCTTCGCGGAAATAATGCTCAGGTGGCTTCTCCTGATTTGAATAATGCTCCTCCGATAGAGTCGACCCTCTCTTTATATAGCCAAAATCCTTATCATATGCCTGAGCCGTCTTTTTGTAGAGTATCTACTTGGGCGAATCAACAGGCTATAGAGGAATTGGAGCAGGACCGCTATCCGGAAACAATCGCTTCAGAGGCGAATCCAAATACTATAGAAGAATCCGATCTGGAATATGTGGAATATCACTATCCGGAAGGAAGAGGTAGCCGTATCAGAGGCCATGCCCCATTTAATCCGAATAACGAGAGAGGAGTTTCTTCTAGTTCAAGCCAAAGCAGCTATGGGACACTGAGCATAAGTCAAAATTCTTTTGCCTAGTCTGCTTAAGGCATTCGCTTCTATACATGTAATAAGTAAGAAATACTTCCTCCTGCATTATTAATATAAAAAATATGAGCAGACGCTTTTAGAATGAGGGCTTGCCTTTTTTCTTACTCCATAGTGAATGGCCCCAGAATAGGTAGATAACGTATCTCACTACTCTGGGGCTTTTTTCCATATCTCTATCTGAATGGTTAAAACTATTAATCAATCCGTTATAAGCAGAAAGAGTCTGAGCTGAGAGTTATAGTACTTCACGGCATTACAGTACGTACTTGCTGCATTAAGCAACTCGTAGAGTCTGATCATTGGAGACCGACCTTATGCTCTCACAGTGCGGTCCCCCACGCCCGCGCTTTTTATTTAATGCGCAATTTTTGATGCATGAGGATATGGCTAAGAGGCCTATATTACAAAGGGTTGAGCGTATAGAAGGGTTCAAAAAGTGATGCGTTTTGATGCAGATTGATGCAACACGCTTTTTACCATTCTTCATTGCTAAGAAATCTGCGCCATCTGTAAAAATTTGGTCAGCATATTTTATCTATGCCTATACAAACCACCATATTCCAGTTGTAGGTCTTGGGAAAAGGTTACAAAAGTAACAAAACCAAAAAACAACGCATAACATATTGATATATAAAGATAAATTTTGGTTTCAAAAAGGTTACAAAAGAGTTACAAAAAGGTTACCGAAGAGTTACAGCTACTATGCCGCCCCATTTTTATCAAGTTTGTTTGAAAAACAATAAGTTTTGATGAAAAAGGTTACTTGTAACTTTTTTGTAACTCTTTTGTAACCTTTTTCAAATCGACATATCTCCTTGATTTATAAGGAGAAATTAGTAAATTTTGAAGAATGTTACTTTTGTAACCTTTTTCCGGAGGGCTTTCTTATTTTCTGTGCGGTGTAGATTAGTTACCAGCCATAAAATTAAAAATGCCTCACACGAACGTGAGGCATTTTTCTAAATAGGCTTTTTTTGAGTGTAGCTAAATTACACCTAGAATGAATTTTAGCTACGGTGGAATAAGGCTTTGCAGCCTGGTGTTTAAATTATGCGAGTTATGCAAGGTATTGATTTATAAAGGAAATTTCTTTTTTCTTGAAGCAGTAATATGATTGTGATTCCAGTCGTCGTGGGTTCAAGTCCCATCGGCCACCCCATTTCATAA
>JASSUF010000167.1:0-4921 GCA_031963365.1 Mycoavidus cysteinexigens | reverse complement strand
ACTCAATGTAAAATTTAACTATGACTTTAGGCACACAAAATTCCTGACACTACCCCAACAGCATACCACCGACTTGTAACCATCGCTTTTGGCCTGCATTTGCAGGTTTTAAAAGGACAGCGGTCATCATGTTGGGGTTCGTTCCTCACCGCCAACCTACCAGATATACAACTCGGTTGAGTAAACTCTAGGTTGTCAAATACGCTTCTCTAGAGCCCAACCAGCGCTCTAAATGACGCCTCACAACATCAGGGGCATGGCGCAATAACTGCGTTGCAGCGCGGCTGGCGGCGGTCAGCAAAGCTTCATCTTTTTGCAAATCGGCAAAGCGCAATAACATAGCACCGGACTGGCGCGCGCCTAAAAGTTCACCGGGTCCACGTAACTCTAAATCGCGTTGTGCAATCAGAAAACCATCCTGGGTTTCATGCATAGTGCGTAAACGCGCACGAGCCGTCCAGGAAAGGGGTTCCGCATAAAGCAGTACACAGACCGAAGCGGCTTCTCCTCGCCCTACCCGTCCACGCAGCTGATGGAGTTGAGAAAGCCCAAAGCGCTCAGCATGCTCTATCACCATGAGTGAGGCATTGGGCACGTCTACTCCCACCTCAATCACCGTGGTTGCCACTAAAACATGGGTTTTGCCTGATACAAAGCCCTCCATGACCTGCGTTTTTTCACTGGGGTGAAGCCGTCCATGCACCAAACCTACCGTTAAATCAGGAAGCGCCTCTGAGAGCATCGTGAAAGTGTCCATCGCCGCTTGCAACTCTAGTACTTCACTCTCTTCAATAAGCGGGCAGACCCAGTAAATTTGACGCCCTGCAAGTACTGCTGCGCGTATTCTTTCTACGATTTCTTCACGTCGTGTTTGTGTAACCAATTTCGTGCGCACAGGGCTGCGATTGGGCGGAAGTTCATCGATTATCGACAAATCCAGATCCGCGTAATAACTCATGGCTAATGTGCGGGGAATAGGCGTTGCGCTCATCATAAGTTGGTGCGCATGCAGTATTTTTTCAATAGGATCATCGGGCGTATGCATGCGCTGCGCTTTGGCTTGCAGCGCTAGACGTTGGTTCACTCCAAAGCGATGTTGTTCATCTACGATAGCCAGCCCAAGACAGGCAAATTCGACGGTATTTTGAATAATAGCGTGCGTACCTATTACCAGCTGCGCTTGTCCAAAAGCGATGACTTCTAATGCATTGCGCTTGTCTTTAGGCCTCATAGAGCCACTTAAACGCACAACCTGCACGCCCAGCGGAGTAAACCACGTGGATAATTTTTGATGATGTTGCTCCGCAAGAATATCGGTTGGCGCCATAAATGCAACCTGATACCCGGCTTGAATAGCCTGTGCAGCAGCCAGCGCTGCAACAATAGTTTTACCGCTTCCTACATCTCCCTGTAAGAGGCGTTGCATGGGGTGGGGGGTGCTGAGATCTTCTTCAATTTCACGCTGCACACGCTGTTGTGCAGCGGTGAGCGTGAAAGGTAGAGATTGCAACAAGCTGGTAACTAAAGAAGGCTGACCTTCTGCCGATGTTTTGCATACAGGCATAGCAGGTGCACTGCAGGCTCGACGCTTTGCATGGGCTTGCTGGAGGCTTAATTGTTGTGCGAGTAATTCTTCAAACTTTACCCGCATCCAAGCGGGGTGGGTATGCTCAAGCAAAGCGGTTTCTTGCACGCCAGGTGGCGGGTTATGCAAAAACTCTACAGATTGAGCCAAAGAAGGTAGGTGTAGGGCCGTTACAAATTGCATATTCCACTGCTGGGCTTCTTGATCGGTCCATAACTCAGGCAACACAACACGCGTTAAAGCGCTTTTAATCGCTTTACGTAGATAGGTTTGACTCACTCCTGAGGTAGCAGGATAGATAGGAGTCAATGTTGTTGGAAGCGCCGGTACTTCTTCATCTTCTTTGTTTTCTGTGCGGATTAATCGATACGATGGATGCACCATTTCCATGCCCTGTAAGCCACGTCGAACTTGTCCTCGAACACGTAACTGTGCGCCTGGAGATAACTGGGTGAGTTGGCTGCCATAAAAATGCAAAAAGCGCAGTGTGAGTCTATCCCCTTGTGCATCTTTTATTTGCACTAGCAACTGGCGGCGTCCTCGATACTGCACTATTTGATCCACCACCTCCCCTTCAACTTGTGCATTACTGCCGGGAAACAATGCTTGTATGGATACCAAGCGTGTTTCATCTTCATAGCGCAATGGAAAATGTAGTGCGAAGTCCATATCTTGCACCAAACCCAGTTTTGCTAGTTTTTGGACAATGGCAGAGGGACGTTTTGGCGTTTTTGTAGCAGATGGCATGAAAAGAAATATCGTTAAAAAGTGATTTTATGCCCTGTTTTTTGATTGAATCCTTACGCACTATGCGCTTGCACGTAAAATACCGGGTTTTACGCATTCTCTCTTTATTTTTTTGTGCACGGTATGCTTGCCCTTTCTGACTTCGATTTTGATTTACCTCCTGAGCTTATTGCGCAAACCGCCCTACCCCAGCGCAGCGCAAGCCGTTTGCTTGAAGTAGACAACACTTCAAATAGCTTACATTTGTTTGATCGCGCCTTCACCGAGCTGCCCAACTGCATAGCACCTGGCGATTTATTAGTTTTTAACAATACCAAAGTTCTCAAAGCCCGCCTACTCGGACATAAAGCCAGTGGCGGTAAAGTGGAGATTTTGGTTGAACGCGTAGTGTCCCCTTCTAGTGCGCTGGCACAAATTCGAGCCAGTCATGCACCTGCGCCTGGCAGCACCATACGCATAGCCGATGCCTTTGATGTGGTGGTGGGCGAGCGCGCAGAACGATTTTATACACTGCACTTCCCAGATTCTTGCTTTACGCTTCTCGAGCGCTATGGGCGGCTTCCGCTACCGCCTTATATTACCCATGCTGCAGATGCATATGATGAAACCCGTTATCAAACGCTCTATGCTACAGAACCTGGAGCCATTGCCGCCCCTACAGCAGGCTTACATTTTGATGAAGCATTGTTGGCACACTTAGATGCACGCGGTATTCAACGGGCTAGCCTCACCTTGCATGTAGGGTACGGCACTTTTGAGCCTGTACGGGAGGAAAACCTATCTTTGCACAAGATGCATAGCGAGCGCTATGAAATCCCCGCATCCTTACCTGCCATGCTAGCCCGTACCCGCGCAGCAGGCGGGCGCATTATTGCAGTAGGGACTACCACACTTCGAGCCCTGGAAGCTGCAGCGGCAACTATAGATTTCGGGTCTGATGCCCATGCTGACGAACGACTCTCTACACTTCCAACAGGCCTAGCAGAAACACAAATATTCATCACACCAGGCTACCGCTTTCGCGTAGTGGATCGCCTTATTACCAATTTTCATTTGCCTAAATCCACACTGCTCATGCTAGTCAGTGCTTTTGCTGGCACACAAACCATGCGGGCTAGTTATCAGCACGCCATTGCTAAGCGTTATCGCTTTTTTAGCTATGGGGATGCGATGCTTTTAAGCTGCACGCCTCCTACTTTATAGACCAACGAATACCCCCCGAGGTTTACCCTGTTTTTTACTGCTTACTTTTATGCTCACCTTTGATCTTTTAAATACAGACGGCCATGCACGACGCGGCCGTATTACCTTGCGTCATGGTGTTATTGAAACGCCTATGTTTATGCCTGTTGGCACCTGTGGAGCAGTCAAAGCTACTTCTGTCCATGAGTTAGAGGATATGGGAGCGTCGATTATTTTAGGTAATACCTTCCATCTGTGGCTGCGCCCTGGCCTAGATATCATCAAAAAATTTGGAGGACTGCACGCCTTTAATGGATGGAATAAGCCAATTTTGACCGACTCAGGAGGCTTTCAAGTCTTTAGTCTTGGAGATTTACGCAAAATTGCAGAAGAAGGCGTGACCTTTGCCTCTCCACTAAATGGCAGCAAGCTCTTCCTCTCGCCAGAAATCTCGATGGAAATTCAAACTGTTTTGAATTCAGACATCGTGATGCAATTAGATGAATGCACGCCCTATCAAACTAATGGCATCCCCACTAGCAAAAAAGATACCGAAATCTCTATGCAAATGTCTTTGCGCTGGGCACGCCGATCACTCAATGCCTTTAATGAACAAAGCAACCCCAATGCCCTCTTCGGGATTGTGCAAGGCGGAGTATATGAAGATTTGCGAGAAAACTCTTTGGCAGAGCTAGTAGATATAGGCTTTCATGGATATGCCCTTGGAGGTTTATCCGTCGGTGAGCCTAAAGAAGATATGCGGCGCATATTGCAAACCATCGCGCCCAAACTACCCGCACAGGCCCCCCATTATTTAATGGGAGTGGGCACCCCTGAAGATTTAGTCGAAGGAGTAAGCCATGGCATCGATATATTCGATTGCGTCATGCCCACTCGCAATGCCCGAAACGGCTGGCTATTTACGCGTTTTGGCGACGTAAAAATTCGCAATGCACGCTACAAAGACGACCTGCGCCCCTTAGATGAGAGCTGCGCCTGCTATACCTGCTCCCACTTCTCCAGAGGATACCTCCACCACCTACAACGCATAGGCGAAATGCTGGGTTCTCGCTTAAATACGATACATAACCTGCATTATTACTTACAGCTTATGCGTGAAATGCGCGAGGCTATTGAGAATAGTAGTTTTGCTCAATTTAAGAAACAGTTTGAGGCAGATCGGACACGGGGGATTTTGTAGGTTGGGGTGACGAAGGAACCCCAACATGCATACCGCTGCGCTCTTTATTTTTCCTTTTGCATCGTCGAAAGATAAGAACCAATGGGCATTGAGGCAATATCAAACGATTTCTGGGTCAATGATGCTCA
Organism: Mycoavidus cysteinexigens; assembly: GCA_031963365.1. Lineage (GTDB taxonomy): Bacteria > Pseudomonadota > Gammaproteobacteria > Burkholderiales > Burkholderiaceae > JASSUD01. Next base: position 78 of record JASSUF010000167.1, on the reverse strand, counting down.
AAACCCGTGAGATAATTTCATTAGTGGTTACTTCATCGAGTGTCTCAACGTAGCGAGCTGTTCCTGCTTTTTCACGGG
>JASSUF010000166.1:0-4937 GCA_031963365.1 Mycoavidus cysteinexigens | reverse complement strand
TGACGAAGGCAGGTTGAGAGAATGGAGTGTATCGATGATGGATGCCAGTAGTCTTGAGAACGTGTTTGGTCATTAATATAGGTAAATCGCATATTAAAAAAGGAGAACAAAGTGGATTGCATTACGAAGTTTGAAAAGGATGAACCAAGAGTGTGGCCTGAGGGAGAATATCGGAAAGAGATGTTAGCGGCTCTTCAGATGATATTAAAAAAGAAATTCCCAGATAGCCCGCTTGATCCCTATGAGTCAGTTATGTCAGAAGCCGGAAAGGACACGTTGATCGAATGGACTGCATTCTCGATGGGTGCGCGTGGTCTACGCGATGTGTTCGGTTATTAAATATAGCCTCGTAGGTTGGGGTGACGAAGGAACCCCAACACCTTACCAACGCCCTTTGAAAACCTGCTTTTAATTACAAAGACAAAAAATAAAAGTAAGTGGTGTGCATGTTGGGGTTCCTTCGTCACCCCAACCTACAGCTAATCATCGCTCTCCAAGGCCTCTCCTGCACAAGCTTCTATACCATTCCCCTTCCGATCCAACCGAAATCCCCCCCTCTAAAAAGTACCAATCCCACCGTATTTCAGAGAATTCCGCGCGCCCTGATAGAATTCGCCTCCATGAAAAATATCGTTATCCTTATCTCAGGGCGCGGCAGCAATATGGAGGCCATTATCCAGGCCTGCAAAAATGAAGCTTGGCCTGCAAAGATTGCTGGTGTGGTGTCTGATCGGGCGCAAGCTGCTGGTTTGGCCTATGCTAGTGCACACGGCATTCCTGTAGCCGTGGTTTCCCCTAATGCTTATGCAGATCGCTTAGATTTTGATCAGGCGCTCATCGCTGCTATTGAGCGCTTTGAGCCTGATCTAGTCGTGCTGGCTGGATTTATGCGGGTATTGAGTGCCCATTTTGTCAATCATTATGCAGAGCGGTTGCTCAATATCCATCCTTCTTTGCTGCCTGCGTTCAAAGGTTTACATACCCATCAAAGAGCGCTAGATACGGGTGTGAAAGCACATGGCGCAACGGTGCATTTTGTAACGGCTGCCTTAGATGATGGGCCGATTGTGGCGCAAGCGGTGGTGCCCGTTTTAGAGGGAGATACCGCTGCGGCGCTTGGACAACGTGTGCTGGCTGCTGAGCATATCCTTTACCCGCGTGCTATTCATTGGTGGGTGACAGAGAAGATCAAGCAATCAGGTAACCAAGTTATGGTGGCAGATGCAACGCCCCAGTATCTATTTATTGAGAAGATGTGAACGCAAACGTTGCAACCCAGCCTGTGTCGATGCGACCAGCTCCAAAAGTCCCCCTTATTGCTAGCCTTATTTCCCCTCTTGAGCGTGCATTAAGCATAGTCCTTCGTTTCTCTGGGCCAGCAGACCGTGCGGTCGAGCGTTTTTTTGAGACGCATCCTAAGCTGGGAGCCACGGAGCGGACTTGTATTGCTCAGGCTATTTTTGCGGTCTTGCGCAATCTTATTGAATGGACTTATCTAGCGCGGGAACCAGAAGAGGGGGTTCCAGGTCTATGGATAGAGCCGGTAGATACCCGTGCCTGGGCTGCGTTTTTTGCACAAGCACCCTCGCTACTGCGCCGACGTTTAGCGGTACAGAGCCTGTCACATACTCTGGGTTATGAGTCTGTACTAGCTGCGCTGGATGGCGAGCAAGCAGCTTGGTTAAGCAATAATGCACTGCATGGTCCATCTCGTTTGCATGCGCATTTTGCCGTACCTGAACTGATTAATTTTCCTGCTTGGTTAGCCGATATGCTTGCTGCTCAGTACGCTGGGCCCGAATTAGCTGAGTGTGTTGCTGCTTTGCAAACATCTGCTCCTCTTGATTTGCGCGTGAATCCTTTGCGTGTAAGTCGTTCTGAGGTGCTCGAAGCGCTCGCAGCACAAGGCATAGAGGCTGAGCCTACGCGCTACGCTCCTCTTGGAATACGTGTGCAGGGCAATCCTAAGCTTACAAAGGCCTCTGCAGGGCCTGCTGGGGTTGGATTTCAAAAAGGGTGGTTTGAGATTCAAGATGAAGGCAGTCAGTTGCTTGCGCATCTTGTTGCACCTAAGCGCGGGCAGACGGTAGTTGATTTTTGTGCGGGAGCAGGGGGCAAGACTTTAGCCTTAGGAGCTCTGATGCGTTCGACAGGGCGCGTCTATGCGCTAGATGTGGATGCTAAACGTTTGACTAAATTAGAGGCTAGGCGAGAGCGTAGTGGTTTGTCGAATGTGCATGCAATAGCCATAGATAGTGAACACGACAGCAAATTGCAGCGTTTCATAGGTCCAACAGCAGGAAAAGCAGATCGCGTACTAGTGGATGCGCCGTGTAGCGGATTGGGCACACTGCGTCGACAGCCGGATTTGAAATGGAGGCACACCCTGGCTTCTATTGCAGATTTTGCAAACCGACAACGTTCTATTTTGCGTAGTGCAGCGCGGTTGGTAAAAGCAGGTGGACGATTAATTTATGCCACGTGCAGTTTTTTAGAGATGGAAAACGAAGCGGTCGTTGCGCATTTTTTAGCAGAGCATCCGCAATTTCACCTCTTATCGGCACAATCCATTTTAGCTGCTCAGCATATCCCACTACAGACACAGTGCGTCAATATATCTACCCACTCTAGCTCGGCTTCTAGTTTGAAAAAGGGTGATGCATTGAAATTATGGCCACATCGTGATGGCACCGATGCTTTTTTTGCAATAGTGCTAGAAAAAGAATAGTTAAATTGATTGGAATTCTTGTGAAAAATACCTATCTAGTTTTTAGAATTGCTGCCGCGCACGCTATGAGAAAATATAGAGCAGGACTGGTTTTGTTACCACTAGTGCTGTGTGGAGTATCTGCTTGTACGCTGGATATGTTAGATCCCGGTTATGGGAGTGGTTATCCAAATGGTCGACGCTATCCTTCCTATGAAAAACCAGAGCCGCCAGTACGTCGTGGATATGTTGAGATGCAAGCTGCTTTTGCCCCTTGGGATGATGTGGAGAGGCCGATTGTAAAAGCGATTGACGAAGCCCGTGAACAGATATTAGTACAAGCCTATGTGCTATCGAATGGAAAGATCGTGGATGCTTTGATCCGCGCACATGCTAGAAGAGTAGATGTGCGTGTTTTGGTAGATCGTGTCCAGATGAGCAAGCGCGCTTCGCGTGTGTCTGAGTTAGCGCGTGCAGGCATTCCAGTGCGTTTAGAAACGCGGTATAAAAGTGCACATAATAAGCTTATAGTGATAGATCCGGATAGCTTGTCGGATGGAATTTTGATAACCGGCAGCATGAATTTCAGTGATACCTCACCGCGTGCCAATGCAGAAAATGTACTGGTTATTAATGGCCATTCCAACTTGGTGCAAGATTATGCGAGTAACTGGAAGCGCCATGCAAAAGACGCAACGCCTTACCATTTGCCTGGCCGTAAACACGTAGAAAACCCTGCAGTGACGATTCCTATAATTGTACCTATGCCTATTCTGCCTCCTATTCGCTAGGCATTGCCAGTGACAAAAGCGCAGTCAACCCTTTTTAAACTGATATGGAATGCATAGTTACCCATAGAGAATCTATAATGGCTGCATCTGTTCTTAATAATCTACCCATAGATTGTATTTTTACCGAGGATTTCTTTGGATAATCGAATACTCAATTTTCTCGCGCATGGTTTAGTGCATGGCTCGTTTTGGCAAATAGTTTTATTTACCTTGGTCATGACGCATATCACGATTATTGGCGTGACGGTATACCTACATCGCTGCCAAGCGCATCGTGCTCTGGATGTGCATCCTGCGGTCGCCCATTTTTTCCGTTTTTGGTTGTGGCTGACCTCGGGGATGGTTACTAGCCAATGGGTTGCTATTCACCGCAAGCATCATGCGAAATGTGAAACGGAAGAAGACCCACACAGCCCTCAAACACGCGGAATCCGTAAAGTATTGTGGGAAGGAGCCGAGCTCTATCGTGCCGAGTCTAAAAATGAAGAAACGATGACTAGGTATGGATATGGCGCGCCGAATGATTGGCTAGAGCGTAATGTGTATGCCAAATATTCCATTGCAGGGCTGTCTTTAATGATGGTGATTGATTTGCTTTTGTTTGGACCCATCGGACTGACCGTATGGGCTGTGCAAATGGCTTGGATACCTTTTTGGGCGGCTGGCGTGGTGAATGGCCTTGCGCACTATTGGGGTTACCGCAATTACAACTGTGCAGATGCTAGTACCAACATCTTTCCCCTGGGTATTATCATTGGTGGCGAAGAGCTGCATAACAATCATCATACCTTTGCAACTTCGGCCAAATTGTCCTCCAAATGGTATGAATTCGATCTAGGTTGGTTGTATATCCGTTTGCTGTCGATGGTGGGTTTGGCCAAAGTGAAAAGAGTGGCTCCTGTACCTAAATTACGGTCTGCAAAATCGGTGCTTGACCTTGAAACGCTGCAAGCCGTGCTTTCAAATCGTTATGAAGTGATGGGCCGTTATGTGAAGACGCTCAAACAAGTCTATCGTGATGAGTTAGTACATCTGCGCGCAGCAGCTGCGACAAAAAAATGCAGCCGTTATGCGCTAGTTAAAAGCGCGCGTAAATGGTTTCATCAAGACGAAAACTCTTTAGATGCGCCTCAAAAAGCACAACTTCCCCACATTTTAGGAACCAGCGCTGCGCTGCGTACTTTTTATGAACTTCGTGCTGAGCTCAGCACATTATGGGAGCGTTCCACAGCCACGCGCGAACAGCTCCTACAGCAGCTTCAAGATTGGTGCGCACGTGCTGAAGCAAGTGGAATAAAAGCATTGCAGGAATTTTCTTTAAGACTAAGATGTTATGCGTAATGCAGGATTACAAGTCAGTGGTGCGCATGTTGGGGCTCCTTCGTCACCACCAACCTACCGTTAATTTGTAGGTTGGTGGTGAGGTACGAACCCCAACA
>JASSUF010000165.1:0-4960 GCA_031963365.1 Mycoavidus cysteinexigens | reverse complement strand
CGTTTTCGTTACGGTATGTGGATAGAGTTTTAGTACAGGCCGCAACACGAGGAGATGGGGATATTTTAAAATCGATGTCACTGTGATTAAAGATGGGTATTTTGGTGATACCAGCTGGATGTTTATGGTTGGAAAACCATCAATTCTAGCCAATCGCCTAATGCAGGCAACAGGCAGGCTCACGCGACATCCGCACCATGCCTGATCGCTGGACTATTAAAACACGCGACCGCAGCCTGTCTGCCCAAGGGGAACATACTGTTTTAGTAACAGATACCGGTTATGACGTGTAACGGTTTGCGCAGCCCCCCTCCTACGCCATCTTTGCTACCAAAAACCGCTGGAATCTAGGGGGGCGCTCACTGAAAATCTAGGCGCAACTAACTGCGTTAAAGGGAAATTCTTCACAGAATTGTTTCATACTACTTTTGGAAGCTGGATCTATAGCCCTCCAGGACACCTCTTCCAACTCTTTTTTCTTTACTTGTAGTTGAGAATCGAGAGCGTTCCGATTCTTTTCTGTCTGGTTTAGTTTCTCATTAGTGTTCTTCAAATCCTCTCTTAGCTTCACCAACTGGACACTAAGACCAACCGTGTTCTCTTGGGCAAGAGAAGGCTTTTTCGATTGTTTTAAATTTGCTTCGTCCTGCTCAATTTTTGCAATATGCGCCTTACTCTCTTCCAGCTTTCTAGCCGCCTCTTGTTGACGACTCCATAGAGAATCTTCGCTTATCTTAATGCTCTTAGAAGTGCTCACTAATTTTTGGCGTTTCTCCACAGGCGCTTTGTCCTTAGCCTCTAGCACTGCGATACTATTCTCTAGTTTTTTTCTTGCGTTCTGCCCATCCTCGATGCCAATGTCACAACCCCTGATCTGCGACTGAATCTCTTGGGTTTCCGTTTTTAGCTTGAATTTTTGCTTAAGCAGTTCGACTCTTTCTGGCCCAATCTCATTGATTATTTGAGAACGACTTAGATCTCTCGTCACCTGAGTCTTCAATGTCTCAATCCACTTTATGTTTGAAGTTGCAAATATATCAACCAAAGGGCTTATCCCTTCATCAGTAATACTGTTGGAAGCTAAATTTAACATTTTTAATGACAGTGGCAATGCTGACGCAATAGGACGAATATCTTCATCGTCTAATTTACATTCCATAAGATCTAACACACCAATATTTATATTTTTAAGATGTTCTGTAAAAGCCTTTAACTGGCCAGGCTTACTCATATCTGTTCCAGATATACTTAATACACTAACCTTTCTTTCGCGCATCGCCTGCATAAGATCGGATAAATCTTTAGGATTGAATTGCATAGATAAAAATTCAAAATTTAAATCCATATCTGGGTTGTTTATTATTATAGGTATAATTTTTCTAATTAATGCATTAGCAGAAAATAAAGTCTCATTTTGGTTTTTTATTATTATTGGTATAATTTTTCTGATTAATTCACTAGCAGAAAATAAAGTCCCATTTTGGCTTCCTATTATAGATACAACTTCTCCGAGCAATTCATGAGTATATAATAAAGTCTCATTTTTATTGCTTCCTATAGATATAATTTTCCTGATTAATCTACTAACAGACAACACAATATCATCTTGGTTGTTTATTATTATAGGTACAATTTCCGTGATTAATACATCAGTAGAAAATGTAGTCTCATTTTGGTTTTTTATTATTATTGGTATAATTTTTCTGATTAATTCAACAGTAGAAAATAAAGTCTCTTCAGCCTTCATTTCAGCTTTCATGTCTACAGATAAATGAATCCTCTCTAAATCATTTCTTTTCGATAAAATGTCAAGTACCATATCGACATGTTCTGTCTTTTCAATGCCATATAGGCGATCTTGACGCAATTCAATAACTACATGAGGTGTAGCATTTAATACTTTTTGTAATGCAATTTTCACTTCATCAGGTTTTAAATTACTTTCTCTTGTGATTTTACAAATGCTTCTTTTGCACCACTCCAACTGTTCACCAATATCTTCTTCGTCTGGAGGGTCGCCCAGTTCTTTCATAAAATCTTCTAAACGAGCAGCAGAATCTGTTTCTGGCTCAACCGCATTGCTCGAACTAGCCGCAGAAATTGATTCTTCTAGCTCAATCGCATTGCTTGAACTAGCAACAGAATCTATTTCTGGCTTAACCACATTGCTCCGATAAACAAAAGAATGTAGCAAGCGCACGAGTGGATTAGATAAAATGATTGACTGGCCAAAATCTACGATCATTTTAGAAACGGTTTTTATTAATTCTGTGAGCACTTGCAAGAGCGTCTTCTCAAGCGCCGAATTAGATGTACCACTCAATGAACTGGGTTCAAGCTCAGAGGGATTTTCAAGAGGGGAATTAAGGCCTCGACACGCAAGGGGAAGGCCTTTCGGCATAACTGCTATTGGAGATAATTCTAGTGACATACTTCCCTCGTTATAAATAGTGCTTTCTATACAATGCGCTTCTACTTACGCATGCATTCAATGGTCAGAGCCTATTTCTAGCTCCTCAAATGGATAGAGGCGAAATGGAAACAAGCTAATGTGCGCTTAAATAGAAATAATGCACCCGACCCTGGAACCATGTATGCGTACAAGTTTGTAAAGCATACACAAGCATTTTGCATTTAGGAATATTCTTATTTTCTGATTAAGAATCTTATCACATCATTTTTTCTTACTGCGCACTTTGGGTAGCTGTGATCGCCCTGGAGGGTAGCATATTGCGCTTCCTTCATCGCCCCCTCTGCCTTAGAATTAGACATTCAACCAAACCCAGTGGTTGCTCCCCCTTCACTATGCCTTATGACCGTCTCCCTTCCTTCGGATATCTTCGAAGCGCATAAGCGCTCCGCACAGCTTCGCCACACCCTAGCGCAATACGATTACGCTTACTATGTTCTTGATGCACCCACCGTTTCAGATGCTCAATATGACCAATTATTTACCCAACTGGTAGAGCTTGAAACCGCTTACCCTGAGTGCATCACGCCCGATTCCCCCACACAAAAGGTAGGGGGAGCTGTTGCGGAAGGTTTTAAGGCTGTTGCGCATACCCGGCCTATGCTGTCCTTACAAAATGGCTTTAGCGAAGAAGAGGTAGCTGCGTTTGACCAACGATGCTCTGATCTTTTAGAGCAAGATAATGTTGAATACGCTTGCGAATTGAAATTTGATGGACTGGCGCTTTCGTTACGGTATGTCGATGGAGTTTTAGTACAGGCCGCAACACGAGGAGATGGAGTAACAGGCGAGGCCGTCACAGAAAATGTGCGCACCGTACGTGGCATTCCATTACGGCTGCACACTCCATGGTGCCCTGAGCTGCTGGAGGTGCGTGGCGAAGTCTTAATGTTCAAAAAGGATTTTGCACAGCTTAATGAACGCCAAGCTGCTGCTGAGCAACCCATTTTCGCCAACCCTCGTAATGCCGCTGCAGGCAGTTTGCGTCAACTTGACTCTCGCATTACCTCTACGCGGCGTTTGCGTTTTTTTGCGTATGGAGTAGGTGCATTTTCTGGAGAATCTCAAGCAGTAGCCCTTCCAACAACCCATTATGAGCTGCTCCAAAAATATACAGAACTCGGGTTGCCTGTCTCCCCCGAACGCGCAGTAGTGCGTGGCCTATCTGGCCTTATGGATTTTTACCGGCGCATTGAAGAAAAACGAACTAGTTTGCCTTATGAAATTGATGGCGTTGTTTATAAAGTCAATAGCCATGCGCAGCAAGCACAAATGGGGTATGTCTCCCGTGCACCTCGCTTTGCGCTCGCGCATAAATTCCCCGCAGAGGAAGCGCTCACCACCCTTCTCGATATTGGAGTTAATGTTGGCCGCACTGGTGCCATTACGCCTGTAGCGCATCTAGCTCCTGTACGGGTAGGCGGTGTTACTGTTTCACGCGCCACCTTACATAATGAAGATGAGCTTCGGCGCAAGGATATTTGGATTGGAGATACCGTCAGTGTGCGGCGAGCTGGAGATGTGATTCCAGAAGTTATAACCAGTCTAAAAGATCAACGACCTGCAAATGCCTATCCTTTTGAAATGCCGACTATCTGCCCAGTCTGCGCATCACCGATCGAGCGTTTAGAAGGCGAAGCGGTAGCACGTGGCGTAGGAGGCTTAGTCTGCGCGGCACAGCGTAAACAAGCGCTTTGGCATTTTGCGCAACGCAAAGCATTTGATATCGAAGGATTAGGCACTAAAGTGATTGACCAACTGGTTGATCACCGAGCCATTCAAACCCCCGCTGATTTATTTCGCCTAGATATGCAAGCGCTATGCTCGCTTGAGCGTTTTGCTGAAAAATCAGCACAAAACTTACTAGATGCACTCGAGCATGCAAAGCACACCACCCTTGCGCGCTTTATTTACGCGTTGGGCATTCGTCAGGTAGGCGAAGCCACCGCAAAAAGCCTAGCCCGTCACTTCGGGAAACTAGATGCTTTGATGCAGGCAAACACCGAGGCACTCTTAGAAATTCAAGATGTCGGTCCTATTGTCGCTGCTTCCATCGTGCAATTTTTTGCGCAACCTCACCATCTCGAGGTGATTGCACAATTAAGAAGCGCAGGCGTGCATTGGGAGGAAACCGACCCCGCTCCTCGCCCTGCCGCTGCCCCGCTCGCTGGTCATATTGTGGTTCTAACAGGAACCCTACCCACCCTCACTAGAGAAGAAGCACAAGCCAAACTAGAAGCTGCAGGCGCACGCGTGAGCGGCACAGTTTCTAAAAAAACTCATTATGTAATCGCAGGGGCAGATGCTGGTCAAAAATTAATAAAAGCACAGTCCTTGGGCGTCACCGTGTTAGATGAAGCAGGCTTATATACTTTGCTTGAAACTGCTAACCCTCTTCAAGAAAACACACCTTAGATCAGAATCCATTCAAGTTTTCTTGCACGGTAGGTTGGCGGTGCAATGGCATTCGGTTAGCATATTAAGATAATT
>JASSUF010000164.1:0-4966 GCA_031963365.1 Mycoavidus cysteinexigens | reverse complement strand
TATTTGGGGGAGCAGGAGCGCAGGATCCGGATGTACTTAAGTACAGTGAATACCTTGCACCGCACAACCCCGAAGATGGGCCCTTTGGGGCAATTGAGGACACGCCATAACACCGTCAGGCATTATTATCATAGGCAAGTAAATTCTATTACACTGCCTGCTTGTTCACTGGCATAGCCTGATAGCGCAGCAAAAAGCGCTTTGCCGCTGCGGGTATCTCTCCATATTCCTGTTGCTTGCGCGTTATCAGGTTCTTTCTGATAGCGGTAATGAAACCCGCCGCTTAAGGCTGCGATCCAAATTTCTTGGATGGCAGGTTGTAAGTTAATGACTATTTTGCTGCGGTTTTCAAATTCCAGTGTCAATACCGAGCCAGTGCGGGCGTAATCAATGTCTACTCCGCTTTGCTCTATTGCGGTTTCTATTGCGCTGAGGGTAGCCTCAGCAAGATCTAAATATTCTTTATCAGTCATCAGGTTCTCTTAATTTGATTTCTGGATTTTTTTGGGACCCTGTATGCAAGCCCCTGTACCAAAAAGCGCAATAATAGCGGTGCTGTGTATCTTAGCGGGTCTTTTTTCAAGCGGATGTGGGCAGCGTGGGGCACTATACTTGCCTGTTATACCCGCTTTAGACTCTCGTCCTATTCCATCTGAGCATAAAGAGAGCCAGGTTGTGCCGCCAGGACTCAAAGCCGTTGAGGGGACGCTCTTGCCTGAGCAGTCTCCTCTTGAGGCCTACTCCACCAGTACTCCTGGAGTAGATGTTATGGAGGCGCCCATTTTTTTTGAGACGCTTCCTACTCGCTCTCCTGCCTCGGATTCATCAGCTCCTCCTGCTGCTTCCCCCTTATAAAGCACATTTTAAAAACCGCAAAATTCTATGTCCCACAATAAGGCCTTCCATTATCAAAACGACACACTCTATGTAGAAGGAGTGCCTGTTGAGCAGCTTGTAGAGCGTTTTGCTACCCCTTTGTATGTATATTCTCGCGCTGCGCTTACCGCCGCCTACGAAGCCTATGCAAAAGCATGCGCTGGCCGGCGTGCACAAATTTGTTATGCAGTAAAAGCCAACAGTAATTTAGCAGTGCTGAATGTGTTCGCAAAATTGGGCGCCGGGTTCGATACGGTATCCGGTGGAGAGTTAGCCCGTGTACAGGCTGCAGGTGGGCAAGCGAATAAAGTGGTCTTTTCAGGCGTAGGGAAATCAGCCAAAGAGATGCATAGAGCGCTTTTAGCAGGTGTTAAATGTTTTAACCTGGAATCTTTTGCTGAAATGCACGTATTAAATGAGGTGGCCGCTACCTTAGGCCGGCGTGCGCCCATTTCAATACGTGTGAATCCGCATGTAGATGCACATACCCACCCTTATATTGCTACCGGCTTAAAAACCAGTAAATTTGGTATCCATTTTGAACAAGCCTGCGAAGCGTATGAAATAGCAGCCACGCTGCCTCACTTAGAAGTGGTAGGAATTGACTGCCATATAGGCTCTCAGCTCACCGCGATAACGCCTTATCTTCAAGCGCTTGATACCTTATTAGATTTAGTCGAACAGGTAGAAGCAAAAGGCATGCATATCGCACATATTGATGTGGGCGGGGGACTAGGCATTCGCTACCAAGATGAAAATCCTCCTGAACCCGAGCATTTTGTACGTACGCTGCTCGATTATGTCGACGCACGAGGGCATGGGCATCGAGAAATATTATTTGAGCCAGGACGCTCTTTAGTCGGCCCAGCAGGCGTGATGCTTACGCGGGTTGAGTATTTAAAGCCTAGTGAAGAAAAGAATTTTGTCATCGTCGATGCGGCTATGAATGATTTAGCCCGGCCTGCGGTCTATCAGTCTTACCATGAAATTATCCCCGTCAGGCAAACCCCCAGCCCAGATGCGCAGCCTGCGCTGTATGACGTGGTAGGCCCTGTATGTGAAAGCGGAGACTGGTTGGCACGCGAGCGGATATTAAGTGTAGTGCCCGGCGATATATTAGCCGTATGTGCGGCAGGGGCGTATGGCTTCGTGATGAGCTCTAATTACAATACGCGACCACGCGCGGCAGAAGTCATGGTGGATGATAAGCAGGCGCACCTAATTAGAGCGAGAGAAAATGTGGAAGATTTATTCGCTAATGAATATTGTCTGCCAGATAATCCCGCCTAGGACATGCCCTAGAACCATTCCACAAAGCTTACAGCCGTAAAGCGGTGAAAACTATGCTTGTATATAAAATCCCTGAGTCTGTATTAGTGGTTATACATACCCAAGACTTACAGGTGCTATTACTGGAACGGGCAGGCCCCGGGAATAGATGGCAGTCCGTGACAGGCTCTAAAGAGCATCCACAGGAGTCACTAAAAGAGACAGCTTGCCGTGAAGTGCAGGAAGAAACAGGCTTGATTATTGGGAGTGCGAATCTGCCTATGGATGCACTGCGTGACTGGCAGTGTCAGCTGAAATACGAGATATATCCTATATGGCAGTATCGTTATGCACCTGGTGTAACGCATAACACAGAGCATTGGTTTGGACTCACCGTGCCCACTAACTTCTCCCCAACACTTTGTGCCGATGAGCACACTGCTTGGCAATGGTTACCTTGGCGTGAAGCGGCTACACGTTGTTTTTCGCCTTCTAACCATGACGCAATTTTGCAACTCCCTATGCAAATGGCCGCTACTTTCTAATTTTGGTTTTTATTTAACTTAATTGGTTGATATTTTGATTAAATTTTGTTAAAGTTATCAAAATGAAAAAAGGGGGGAAGGGATATGTCTGCTGCTGCGTTTGATTTCAATATATTTGAACAGTATAAAAATCTTGAGAGGTCAGGAATGGCTGAGCCTATTGCACATGCTGTGAAAGATTTTGTATTTGCTGCTCATCAAGCCGGAAATTGCGTGGCTAACTCTGATTTTCGAGAATATAAAGCCAAACAAACAGGTCATTTAGAAAAGCTCAAAATAGGTCAAGATCGCGCATTTGATCAGCTCCGTCATGAAATCAAAGAAACTAAGCATGAAATAAAAAGTGAAATTGATAGCAAGATCGAAAATCTCAAAAACGATATGATCAAATGGATGGTTAGTCTTTTTTTTGCGCAAGCTAGCTTAACAACTGCTGTAATCACTTGTATAAAAATATTTGGGTAGTGTAGCCCTGCTATTAGTGCACCAAAAAAATAGGACCCACATCAGGGTCCTATTTTTTTTGTGCACTAAAATTAAGCAGCTGCAAAATTATTGCTAGCAAAATCCCAATTCACAATATTCCAGAAGCTTTCCACAAATTTAGGGCGTGCATTGCGGTAGTCGATGTAATAAGCATGTTCCCAAACATCAATGGTAAGCAGTGCAGTGGCGCCTTGGCTTAAAGGCGTGGCTGCATTACTGGTTTGCACAATCTCTAATGCGCCATCAGCCTGCTTGACCAGCCATACCCATCCTGCGCCAAAGAGGGTGAGTGCAGCTTTAGTCCAGGCTTCTTTAAATTGCTCATAGGACCCCCACTTCGCATTAATAGCATCGCCTAGTGCACCAGTAGGCGCTTTACCACCATTGGGGCTTAAGCTATTCCAGAAAAAAGTATGGTTCCAAATCTGGGCTGCATTATTAAAAATGGGGCCTGCAGGGGCTTTTTTAATAATGGCTTCGAGAGAGTCATTTTCAAAAGGAGTGCCAGCAATCAAGGTATTGAGCGTGTTCACATAGGTTTGATGATGCTTGCCATAGTGAAACTCTAGTGTTTCTTGAGACATATGTGGCTCAAGCGCATTTTTTTCATAAGGTAAGGGGGGGAGGGTGTGTGTCATTGTTTTCCTGAACGATGAAGGCAAAAAAGGAGATTCAATACAGGCGCAGAACTAATCGCTTTAAGCGTCTGGTTGAAACTCAAGTGCAGCTGAATTAATACAATAACGTAAGCCTAAAGGAGCGGGGCCATCGGGAAATACATGCCCCAAATGGGCACTACAAGCACTACAACGCACTTCTGTGCGTACCATGCCGTGGGAGTGATCCGGGTGCTCTGCTATTACCGTTTGATTAATCGGCTGCTTAAAACTAGGCCACCCGCATTGGCTTCGATACTTCGCACTCGAAGCAAAAAGGGGTGTTGCGCAACAGATGCAAAGATACTGTCCCACTGCCCAGTGATCCCAATACTTTCCCGTAAATGCCGACTCCGTGGCTTGGCATTGCGTAACCTGATAGGCCAGATCCGATAAAGGTTTAGAGGACATATGGATATATTCAGCGAAAAGTAAATTATAGCGGTTCTTTTATATTTCTTTCTAAGGGCCTTAGATTCAAGGATTACAGAAAGACTGGACATCCATCACTTCACTGATTCCGATTTTGGCTTGGCCCTGCGCTACATGCACCCGAATATGCTGCCCGGGGAAAAATGCATCGACTGAACGTATGGCCTGGCCAGTTTGTGGGTCAATTAATGCAGCATATCCACGCTCTAATGTATGTTGTGGATTGAGTAATTCCAAGCGCGCTGCTCTGTTATGTAAGACAGCCTGCTGGGTTTTAAATATACGTGCTGTGCTTATATGAAGTTGACGGGTAAGCGGCTCTAGCAGAGCACGAGCATGTAAATAATTAGGACGAGCGGCGCGCAAACGCATCTGTAGTTTGGCAAGCTGATGCTGTCTACCTTGTGCCGTATGCGTAGTGATTTGTGTGAGCCGTCCAAAAAGATAACTGAGGTGTTTGCGCCTATGTTCAAGCTGCTGGCGAGGGCTCATAAGCCGCTGTGCTAAATAATCCATACGCTGAAAACGCTGTTCGATAAAGCGCATGCACGCTCTATTGAGCTGCATATGCATGGTTTTGAGCGTACGCCTGAGCGTCAGACACTCAGGACCTGCATACTCGGCAGCAGCAGTTGGTGTAGGCGCACGTACATCCGCTACAAAATCGGCAATAGTGAAATCGGTTTCATGCCCTATGCCTGT
>JASSUF010000163.1:0-5112 GCA_031963365.1 Mycoavidus cysteinexigens | reverse complement strand
ATGCAGGGCAAATCAAAACAGGTGCCCCTTCCCGAAGTGACCGAGTTGCTAAGTACAATCAGCTTTTGCGTATCGAAGAAGAATTGGGTGAAACAGCGATCTATCCTGGTCGTTCAGCGTTTTATAACTTGGCGCGTGGGTGAATAAATCTATGCGTTGGTTGACCGTATTACTGCTTATGGTTCTGGTGGGCGTGCAATATCCTTTGTGGTTTGGGCGAGGAGGGTGGCTCCAAGTGCGCACATTGGAGCGACAATTGCAGGCCCAGTTAACTCAAAATAAAGCCATGGCCTTGAGTAATGAGCGGCTTGCGGGCGAAGTAAACAGCTTACAAAGTGGTGCGGTTGCATTAGAAGAGCGCGCACGATATGACCTGGGCCTTGTCAAAAAAGACGAAGTGTTTGTGCAATTTGTAGCGCCTGGAAAGCCGGTGCCGGTTACATCCGATACACAATCTTTAGTTCGTAAACAGGGTCAGTTATTTACTCAACCAAAACGGGTAGTTCCAGAACCCCCTTCTCGTTCTAAACCAAAAATATCTGCTGAAAAAAAGTCTGCTACCTTAAAGGCACAACATAAAAAAAAGGAAGCTGGACATACGGGGCGTGGATAATAGTAGTTGTGCAATCCCATTATTTCTTTGAAAAAATGGGGTTGCAGTCCATTCCAGTCATACTTACGTATCCTTTTTATTCTTTTCTCGGCGGCGTTTTTACGTCCATCCAACCCTCTTTCCTCTTATGGACGCTTCTTTTATCCAGACCTTAACGGTCTACGCGCTACCTGTTTTGTTTGCAATTACTCTCCATGAGGCTGCGCACGGTTATGTTGCGCGTTGGTTTGGCGATAATACGGCCTATTTGCATGGCCGAGTGAGTCTTAATCCACTCAGGCACATTGACCTCCTTGGTACCATTTTGGTGCCAGTGCTTATGTATTTTGCAACAGCGGGTGCCTTTGTTTTTGGCTATGCAAAGCCGGTGCCAGTGATATCACGCAATCTGCGCAATCCTCGTTGGCATAGCTTATGGGTGGCTTTGGCGGGTTGTGCCTGCAATTTTATTCAGGCTTTTTTATGGGCATTGTTAGGAATAGTGCTTCGAGGTGTTTTTCATTACCAAGAACCTTTTTTCTTGCGTATGGCAGAGGCCGGCCTACGCATTAATATGTTGTTGTGTATGTTCAATTTATTTCCTATGCCTCCACTCGATGGGGGACGAGCCATGATGATGTTGCTTCCGATTCGACAAGCACTGGGTTTGGCACGCATTGAGCCTTATGGGTTTTTTATCGTACTCTTGCTTGTGGTCACCGGGGCACTTGGACATTTTTGGCTGCATCCAATGGTAGAGTTAGGCTATGGGGTGCTGCGTTTTTTATTGTCCCCTTTTATTTTTCTTTTTTCCTAAATACTGCTTGTGATTTACTATAGGGTGTGTCCTCGATGGGCCCTTTGGGGCAATTGAGGACACACCCTAGGCTGTTATCTAGCTTATCAAGGCATGTTGGCTGATTGCTTGCCAATATCTTTAGCATTTTTTACTTCTGTTTTTTATTCTCCTCATGTTCCCTCCTCGCGTTTTCTCCGGTATGCGGCCGACAGGGCCCCTGCATTTGGGGCATTACCATGGCGTGTTGACCAACTGGATTCGCCTGCAATCCGAATACCCTTGTTTTTTTTGCGTGGTGGATTTGCACGCATTAACCACGCACTATGAGACACCTGATCAGGTGTCTCAACATGTATGGAGTGTATTGATTGATTGGCTTGCTGCGGGGATCGATCCTGCCCAGGCAACCATTTTCATTCAAAGCCGTGTGCCTGAGCATGCTGAATTGGCATTGTTATTGGGAATGAGTACGCCGCTGAGCTGGCTAGAGCGAGTGCCTACCTATAAAGAGCAAATTGAGAAATTACGAGACCGTGATCTCGCAACGTATGGCTTTTTGGGCTACCCCTTGCTTATGGCAGCCGATATTTTGCTATATCGCGCCTCATTGGTTCCTGTAGGGGAAGACCAAGTTCCTCATATAGAAATTGCGCGCGAGATTGCTCGTCGCTTTAATTATCTCTATGGACGTGAACCAGACTTCGAAAAAAAGGCACTGGAAGCGGTTAAAAAGCTAGGCACGCGACGTTCAAAACGCTATCACACACTGCGCACGGCCTATCAGCAGGAAGGTGCTGAGCATGCATTAGAGCAGGCGCATGCTTTGCTGCAAGAGTCACAAAGCTTGTCTATGAATGACCGTGAGCATCTATTTGGTTACTTAGAAGGCTCTGGCAAAATTATTTTGGCTGAACCCCAGGTATTGCTCACAGAATCTTCTCGCATGCCCGGCTTGGATGGACAGAAAATGTCAAAATCCTATGGCAATACCATTGGTCTTTTAGAAGATCGCAAAGAAATTGAAAAGAAAGTGCGCACGATGCCCACCGACCCAGCGCGAGTACGGCGTTCTGATCCGGGTGAGCCTACAAAATGCCCTGTTTGGAAACTGCATCTTGCCTATACGGATGAAGCTGTGCATGACTGGGTGCAAAAAGGCTGCCGTAGTGCGGGTATAGGGTGTCTAGAGTGTAAGCAGCCCGTTATCGACAATATTATTCGCCAGCAAGAGCCTATGCTTGAGCGTGCGCAAGAATATCGAGATGATCCTTCGCTGCTACGAGCTATTGTGGCAGATGGGTGTGATAAGGCCCGACTGTGCGCGCAAGAGACTATGCGTGAGGTACGTGAGGCGCTTTGTTTGTCTTAGGGCATGTTATAGAACGGCAAGTTGTTGATAGTGCAAAGATTAGAAGTGGGTGGTATGCGTGTTGGGGAACGTTGCCCACCGCCAAACTACCGTTCTTTGCCTTTTAGTTTTTAAATGGATGGTTGGCGTTATGGTGTTGTCTGCCCAAGGTATTTCTTCTGCTTTCCCCCCGTCTTTTCCTGCTATCCGAGGAAGCATTGTTGCGTTAGTAACGCCGATGCATCCAGATGGAAGCTTAGATGTGCCGGGACTGCATGCGTTGCTGGATTGGCATATTGCTGAGGGTACGCATGCTGTAGTGGTGGTTGGAACAACTGGTGAATCTTCTACGGTGACGGTAGATGAGCATTGTTTTTTGATTGAAACGGCTGTGCAGCATGTGGCAGGGCGCATTCCGGTGATTGCAGGAACCGGCGCGAATTCGACTGCTGAAGCCATTGTGCTCACACGTTATGCAAAAGAAGTAGGGGCGGATGCAACGCTGCAAGTCGTGCCTTACTACAATAAGCCCAGCCAAGAAGGGCTATTTCAGCATTTTGTAAAAATTGCTGAGACGGTAGATTTGCCGATAATTTTGTACAACGTGCCAGGCCGCACTGTCGTAGATATGTGCAATGACACTATTGTGCGGCTAGCTAGTGTGCCTGGAATTGTGGGTGTAAAAGAAGCGTCTGGGGATGTGGAGCGGGGCATGCACCTGCTGAAGGCCGTTCCAAAAGATTTTGCGGTATATAGTGGAGATGATGCTACAGCGGTTGCAATGCTGTTAATGGGCGGTCATGGTACGGTATCTGTGACGGCGAATGTGGCGCCTCGTGCTATGAGTCAATTATGTCAAGCTGCTTGTACGGGCGATATCGAGCGTGCAAGAGCTATCCAGATGACCTTGTTAGACTTGCACAAACAAATTTTTATCGAGTCTAACCCTATCCCAGTGAAATGGGCCCTACATACACTGGGGAAAATTCAAGAAGGGATTCGCTTGCCGTTAACCACACTCGATGCGCGCTATCATGAAGCGGTGAGTAACGCGTTACGCGCAGCAGGATTATTGTAGGTTGGTGGTGACGAAGGAACCCCAACATGCGCACCGCTGACTTTTAATTTTGCTTTTTGCAATTTGCGAGCAGGTCTTCAAGGAGGCAGTGGTCGGATGTTGGGATTCCTTCGTCACCACCAACCTACAATGAATCACCATTTTTTGAGAGTTAGAATGAGTGAATTGAAAAAAGAAAGCGGCATATTTTGTCGTGCATCACGGTTTCAGATATCTGCCCTGCTAGTCCTACTAGCAACAGGCCTATTGACAGGCTGTGAGTCGGTGAATGATTGGATGACGGCAGAGAGAGTGGATTATCAGAGTGCACATGCTGGCCCTGCTCTCGAAGTGCCTGAAGATTTAGCTCCTGTTCCTCAGAATCAGCATTTTTTATTGCCTGATCCATCCAAAAATGTGTCAAATGCATTACCTAGTTATGGTGCATCAGGGGAGCTGGCGTCAAAACAGGATGTCTATTCGCTTCCATTAAAGCGTAACGCTGAACAGGGTTCTGTGGTTATGCACGTCGAGCGAGAAGAAAAGGTTGCCGAAGGTCAGAGCCGCTATTGGTTGGTTGTGCCTAATACACAGCTTGATGTGATTTGGCCGCAGTTACGTACATTCTGGAAGAAAAATGGCTTTACATTAAAAGAAGACCAGCCCACGTTAGGTTGGTTAGAAACAGACTGGGCTGAAAATCGCGCTCAGATTCCAAATGACTGGTTTCGCAGAGCGGCAGGTAAATGGGTGGATGTGCTGTATTCCTCTGGCACACTAGATAAATTTCGTATGGTAGTCGAGCCTGTTCCAACTAGTGGCGTGCGGCTTATGATTTTGCACTATGGAATGGAAGAAGTATTGGTAGGGAAAGGTAAAGACTCCTCTATATGGCAAGAACGTCCTCGGAACCCTGAACTTGAAAAAGCACTGTTGGGTCGGTTGATGCAAAGCTTAGGTGTTTCTGAAAAGGCAGCGAAAACGTATATAGCACAAGCAAAACCTGTGCTTATGCATGCAGTGTTAAGTCCGTCAACGCCTTCTTTAACTCAAAGAAAATAGGCATACTGCATGGTTGGTAATCTCTGTAGGAGAATGTTGCTGGCTCTAACTTACTACACTGATGTTATGCATGTTGTAGAACGGCGGGTTGTTGATAAATAGAGCGCAAAGATTAAAAGCAGGTGGTATGCATGTTGGGGTTCCTTCGTCACCACCAACCTACCGTCCTTTGCTTTTCTTATTGTTGATGGAGTTTGGTGAATCCTTTTTACATATGCATCTCGGTAGGTTGGTGGTGACGAAGGAACCCCAAC
>JASSUF010000162.1:0-5123 GCA_031963365.1 Mycoavidus cysteinexigens | reverse complement strand
CCTCCCACAAAGCAGCGGTATAGGCAGGGCAGTATTCCTGCAAGCGAGATAACACCCTCAACCCCACATTGCGCTGCCCTTCCCGAAAATACGTATCGTGGTCCCCCGTATAAGAAAGACGAAACAACCCACAACTTTCGAGCAAACGCCATACACAACGGCGGCCTTGGGGACTAGCCATCAACCATCGTACATCCTCTGCCTCACGCTGCGCGCGCGGTTGTAAATTCCTATCAGGCGTGGATTTAAGATCAAAAAGATCGCATTCCTTGTTCATAGAAGCACGATACAGGACCAAAATGGAGACATCCGCACCCCATTTTATGGTCAGCCAACGCCTTTGCCATGATGGATTGTATGGGCTGTGTTATTGCTTTTTCTTGTAAGAGGGGCTTGATCTGCAATAATGTCTTTTTTTTGGAGATATCTTGTCGTGTTATTTATCGGGCGAACAAGAAGGCGCAAGGCCAGTGTTCGTAATTCAAAGATAATTTTCGTGCTAAACCGAATTTAAAAATATTTAAAAAATAAAATTAAGAATAATAAAGTCGCTTACTAATCGACCTTGATTGATTTTTAAATTCGCAGCGCTTACTATATTCAACATAGGCATTGATTATCATGGATCCAACGTCTCTTCGGGGAGACAGCTCCTCTCCAACAAGTGCATCTAGACTTGTACCTCATGAACAAGAAGCACCTACTTCAATGAGAAAAGCTGACAGTTCTTCGCAAATGCTCGAAGAGCTTTCGCAGAATCAATTAACATCAGCTCAGTCTAATCGTTTTTCCCAATCCTTGAATTTAAAAAAAGAGGTTGAGGAAGAATTAAAAAAATATTGTTTGTCGGGTACATCAGAAGAAGATCTAGAAAAGACTGAAATAAAGAATTGTATTATTAAGTTTCTTAACGGCGAAACTAATGAAATAGATTTGAATACATGTAACAAAGAAGCTGTCGCCTCTTTGCCAAGTTTAATTATAGAAAAACTAAAGCCAGAATTAAATAATATTTCGATTATTTTACCCAAAGAGTTAAGAAAATTACCAGATTGGTTAATTAATTTAAAACTGATGGAAGGCCATCAGCTCAATAATATTTTAATTCCAAATTTTCGTGGTAAAGAAATATTGCTAAAAAATTTGTCAGTTGACGTCGTTAAGCTGAAAGATGCTAACCTCCTAAATAATGCAAATGTCATAAAAGGTACTTCTATTTCAACTCCTCACACTACAAATTTTACTTCTGGCCCAATATCTCACAAAGTAACTGTTAATTTTTTGAGTGAAGCCGGTGAATTTTATGGGAAAAGTACAGGACTAAATCGTGTTTACCGTACTGCCGATAATGATAACAACCCATTAATTTTAAATTTAAGTGAACAAGCATCATTCCAATCAGAAGAAGAGGTTAAAATTAAATGTAGGCATTTGGTGATAGAAGAAATAACAGATGGACAAAAGAACGATAAAAATAAAATAGAGGGAAATCATGCCAATTCTAAACGAAGAACAATTCAAAGAATGGAGAAATTGGGAACAATAAAGCGTATAAGCGATAATATTTCGTTAGATACAGAAAGGCTTTTCCATAATCTTAACTGTTATGCCACAGAAAATCGCATCGTTGGCCATTCGAAGTGGGGAGAATTTTTCGTAAGCGAACTTAAAGAAATGCATCCTAACCAAAGTAGGTACTTTGTTTGCACGACTCCAACTCACGCTATGGTTGTTAAACTTGCGATTAAAGGTGCAACAGAGGCAGAACCAGAACCACGTTATGCGGTAAATGTCTACGACCCTAACGTTACACTAGGCACAGATCGTATAGTTAGTAAGGATTTAGAAAATAATGGAGAAAAACAATATGCTGAGCTAAATTCTATAAGTGATTTAACTATGCAGAATTTTTTAGCACCACATTATAGGGATTCATATTACGGCAAAGAAGATAAGCCAAATTATGCGCATGCTTCTCGCTTTTTTATGGCTCCTGACAATTTTCATGAGCAAGGTTTTGATGAGCAATTAGATAAGCGAACTATCAAGGTATTCCTATCTGAGGAAGAGTTATCTAGTCACTTAACATTTTATCATTTTCTGAGTGGCGGACACCTTTCAAATGAACTAGAAGATAGATTAGATCAATGTACAACGCGTGAAGAAATGTTTGCATTGCTCTCCGCTAAAGGCCATTATAAAAATGGCGTTCCAGGCATTGTCAAAGCGATATATAACAATCATGATGGGACAATAGAAGAATGGGGGAGATTGGCACTAGAAAAATATGAAGAAGAAAATTTGACGAGTGAACAGATAAAAAAGCTATTCACTTTTCTCACTCTTGAAGATCAACCTGAATCTCGTGCTTTCTATAGCGCGTTTAGCAATAGCAAGCCAACTACGCTACGGGCTTTGGGCTTTCTATTGTTAGAAGCGCGAGAAAGAGGAGCGTTGACAAATGATGAACTGGCTGATTTGCTTGCTATTCGCCCCAATAGCAATGGCAGAAGTTGGAGCTTTTCCAGAGCACACCCTCAGCATCGCATAAAGAATATCTCAATTTTTGGAGCTCTATTATTAAAAGCGCATCAGCAGCAGTGGTTGAGTAGCCAGCAGATCGAAGAGCTACTTATTTCTACTTACAGTAGATCCTCGCTTTTTAGCGAAATATTGGAAAGTGGTGACTCGGATGCCATACAGGCATTTGGGAATGTATTGATAGATCTTCATGCAGCAGGCGCATTAACCCTTGAGCAGGTAGAATATTTACTGGCAGATGAAGCTAATAATGGTGAACCTGGGTTTTTTAGGGTACTAAAAGGAAATAGGCCTGAGGTAGTAAAGGCATTAGGACAGGTTTTTATAGAAGCGTATAAAGCTGAGGCACTAACCATCAAGCAAGTGGAAAATTTATTAGCCGCCAAAAATCGGAATGCAGTACCTGGTCTTTATGAGGTGTTGAAGAACTCAAATACCAGTCCAAATACAATAAAAGAATTTGGAAAGCTTGTAGGAAGCGTGGAAAAAAATGCCAAATTGCTTGATACCTGGCAGGCTTTAAAAGCATTAGTGAGTTTGCTAAATGCAGCTCATCCTAACTTAGAAGATATGGTTGAGCCGATTAAAGGGTTAGAAGATAGCGAGATGCTAGGTCTTCATGGGGCGCTAATTAGAAATGAAGATTTATCAGTAGCTGAAGTATTTTGGGATGTGGTGCAAGATATCAAAAATTATCATCGGGGACTCACTAGTTTAGATATAGAAAAGCTACTAGCTGTCAAGGATGCGCTTGGATTTCCATTGCTCTTTAGTGAATATACAGTTTCCTATATTGTACCCACCGGATTAGAGAGAGAGGATATTGAAAGAGCGGGGGAAGTAATATTTGCGTGGGGACAAATGGTACGACAAGCTTATAGAATGAAGTGGTTAAACGATGAACAGCTCTCAAAAATATTAAACCCAGATGTGAGGTTTGAGACCAATACGTCGGCACCCTATTTACAAAAACTTTTTGATCGCGTCGTGAATAAGAGAGAAGCTTCTACAAAAGAGTTAGCGGAGCTAATGTCATATACACGTTTGCTGCAAGAGATACAGCCGAGCAAAGCAGTGAAACGATCCTTATATGATTCACTAGCCTCAAAGGTCCATGAAAATATTTTTTGGATTATTAAAAAGCCAACTTCAGATTTTACTCAATTGGCGAATCAGCATCCTCAAGAGGCGCAGGTATTAAATGATATTATGGATATACTAAGAAATTAGTGTATAAAATATTTATACTTTCGTGACAATATATTTTATATAAAAACATAGTTTTTTAATCGATTATGATTAAGTTTTCAGTGAAAAATATACTATTTTTTTGAGAAATTAAAGATTGAAAATACAGCTCTAAATTACTAAAGGATGGTTTTAGAATGAAAAATTCGCTGCCAATTAATTCAGATCGACCACATCTGCTACCAAATATCGACAATAGACAGCAGAATGGCTCACAAGAATTTCCCAGGACATCCAACACCTTATTTAAAGATAAAGCCGAGGAAAAGCAATTCTTCAGCAAAAATTTTGAACTTCTCCATGAATTAAGCACACTGCGTACAGCTGTAGATTCAAGCCGAGCGCAGAAAATTAATATTCCTTTGGGAGTACATATTCCTAGTATAGCGAACTTACTCGGAACACTAGAACAATCTAGAGGTGGATCAGAAATCTTGGTAAATCTGGGCCTGTTAACAGAAAAGCAGCTTGGCAAAGCGCAGCTAAAATCAGCGCACATAAAGCATCTTCTTTCTAATGGCGTAATACTGCATTTAGTCTCTGGGGCTAAAATCGATCTGCAAGCTTTATCGCATGTTCCAGAAGATTGCGTTACATCGGGAATTCTAGAAGTCATGAACTTTGCTGAAGATTTGGATAACAGTAAAGAAATTATCGCCAACATGGTAAACAGTGGGCTTTTTGTAAATATTTGTAGTGGTATTCATTTCAGAACTCCATTACATGAAGCTACTAGCTGGGGATATTCTGATATAGTCACGATGCTACTTGAAAACGGCGCAGAAGTATCGCTAAACGTGAAAGATAGAAATCACCAAACACCGTTAGAGATAGCTGAAACGGAAGGCCATAAGGAGATAGTGTCAATTTTACGGAAGAATACAAAAAAATTGACTCACAATTTATTTTCAATGAAGACTGCTTAATGTTTATCAATCACACAAAACCAGGTGTTTTCACCTTCAAATACCGTGCTTATCACGAAATTAGACATTATACTGGCGTTGCAGAAGACCCGAGCAATGTCGACAGATTAAGAGTTATGCGCACAACAGAGGCATTGTTGGTATAGCAGAGGTACACGGATGATGGAGCGCTATAGAATTCCGCGCTCCATTATAATTTTTCAGCACTTAGGCCATGAGTGCTTGAATAGCAGCCTGTTTACTTTCAAGCGTTTTTACTTTTTGTTCGAGCTTTGTAGCATGTTCTACCAAGGCTTTAATCTTCGCGTTTTTTTCTGCCTTTCTTTGCGCCCTTGCTGCTTTCTGCGCTCTTTCTTCTACTGTTAGCACTTCATCAGACTCTGATTCTGAATCGGATGAAAGGAGTTC
>JASSUF010000161.1:0-5131 GCA_031963365.1 Mycoavidus cysteinexigens | reverse complement strand
ACCATAAAACTTGAATCATAAGCTAATCTACGGTTTTATAATGAGGTGGCCCTGCCCTTAGCTACCGTTCACTACCACTGTTTAGCTTCATTAAGATTAACGCCTACTCTATAAAAGCGCATCTTTTTGAATGCCATGGGCTACAAAATAGCGCCGGAGCCAGAGTAAGGCTTCGTGGTGTAGCTGGCGAACTTGCTCTTGTTTTAAGCCCATGTCTTCCGCTAGTTTCTCAAGCGTGAGTGTTTCATGTTCCTCTAAGCCAAAGCGTCTTTCAATTACATAGCGATGCTTTTCTGGCATGCGCGCTAGCCAAAGATGCACTAGCAGCTCAAGTTCATGGTAGCGGGCGGATACTTCAGGGGAAAGGTCGGCATCTTCGGACAAGAAATCGAGCAGGCTGTTTGCAGGGTTGAGCTCAAGAGGTGCATCTAGGGAGGTGGTGCGTTCATTGAGAGCGAGGATATCGATGATTTCTTTTTGCGTTTTGCCAGTCAGATCCGCAATATCATCCATGCTCGCTTCAATAGGCTCGCCAGGGCCTGCTTTATGGAGCAGTTTTTCGATATACCGCTTAGCGCGCAATACTTGATTAAGTTCGCGTAAAACATGTACAGGTAGGCGTACTGTACGCGCCTGATTCATAATGGCGCGTTCAATATTTTGCCGAATCCACCAGGTCGCATAGGTTGAAAAACGAAACCCACGCCAAGGATCAAATTTCTCAAGCCCATATATTAGGCCAATATTGCCCTCTTCAATCAGATCGAGGAGCGTGAGGCCTCGATGCAGGTAATTTTTTGCAATACTGACTACCAAGCGCAAATTACGCTCAATCATTATTTGCCGCGCAGCAAAATTACCTTCTTTGGCTTGCACCGCATAGTCATATTCTTGTTGTGCGGTTAATAGCGGCACGACACTGATTTTGCGTAAATATCCTTGGATTGTATCTGTGCTAGGGTCTGCAGGTAAGGCTGCACTAGAAGAAATCGGTTCATCTTCTTCATTTTGCGCCTCATCGAAACCTTTACCTAGAGTATCGTCGTCGATTTGCTCCTGCGGTGCTAGCAAATCAAAGTTTTCTTCTTGCTCTGATAAGTCAGGCTCCAATCCATCTTCGATATCATCGAACTCTTCCTCTTGCGCACTCTGCATCCAATAACCTTTGTTTAATTTTTTATTGAATCGAAGCCGAGCATATTTTTTAGGCCTGGGCTAAAGATGATTACAAGTCAGCGGTGCGCATGTTGGGGTTCCTTCGTCACCACCAACCTACGACAGCTCAGGTAAATATTTAAGCGGATCTACAGGTTTGCCTTGTCTTCGAATTTCAAAGTGCAGCTTCACTTCTTGCTCTTGGGTATCACTGCTGCCCATTTCAGCAATTTTTTGCCCTTTTTGTACAATATCGCCCTCTTTTGCATGCAGCATGCGGTTATGAGCATAAGCGCTTAAAAAGAGATTGTCATGTTTGATAATGATGAGATTGCCATAGCCTCTTAGACCATTTCCGGCATAGACAACTCGCCCACCAGCCGCAGCTCTGATGGGTGCACCAGCCGCGCCTCCAATATCGACCCCTTTGTTTTTACTTTCATTAAAGGTGCCTAAAATGGGGCCTGAAGCAGGCCAAGCAAAAGCGATATTGCCTATTGCTGGGCTTTGCGAGGGTGACGAAGCGGTTTTTCCACTTGCCGGCGCATTGTCTTTAGAAGAAGCAGATGCGCTGTCGGTGGTAGGGACAAAAGGAATGGGGGCACTATTAAAAGCTTGGGCTTGTGGTTTAGCGGATGCACCACCTTGTGCGCTACCTCCAGCTATTGCTGAGTTATTAGCAGAAGGCGCAATTTGCAAAAGCTGGCCCACTTCAATTTGCTGAGGATTTTGCAAATTATTCCAAGCTGCTATCGCTTGATAACTCTGATTATTTTCGACTGCAATCCGGTATAGGGTATCGCCCGTTTTAACACGGTAATAACCAGACGGTACTCCGAGCGCAGCTGCAGGATTTGCAGAGCGATCGAGGACCGGAGCATTATAGAGTCGCGATGAACAAGCGCTCAAAATTAGCAGAGGAAGGAAAGCTAAAAGCTTAGAGGTATGCAGCATGGTCATGGATCCTAAATCACTCCCGATTTTAGAGGCACGAAAAAAACTGAATCGAGCTGAGATTCGCGCCACTGGGTTGCAGAGGTGCGTTCTATCAATACTAAGTGTTGCATTTTTTGTCCTACTGGAGCGATACAGCGCCCCCCGATCTTCAGTTGCCCAAGTAATGCAGCAGGTATTTCGAGCCCGGCAGCGGCCACAATAATGGCATCAAATGGGGCTGCCTGCGCAAGACCCAAGCGCCCATCGCCATAGTGCAAGCGGATATTGGGAATACGCAAGGGACGTAAATTGCGCTTTGCGCGCTCAAAGAGCGGTTCAATCCGCTCTACAGAATAAACTTCTTGCGCCAATTCGCTCAATACTGCAGCTTGATAACCACACCCGGTTCCAATTTCTAAAACTTTGGGCGGCTTTTGTTTAAGCCATCTATTTCCCATTAGATGCTCTAACATCTTAGCAACAACAAATGGCCTGGAAATAGTCTGGTTATGGCCGATACTAAGCGCAATTTCTTCATAAGCCTGGGCTGCCAGTGCTGAATCGACAAACTGATGTCGAGGAATAGCTGCCATCGCCTTAAGCACACGGGTATCTTCGATACCTTGCGTATGTAAACGTTCAGCCATTCGATGTCGAATAGACACCGGAGTAAGTCCCAACTGATCCGTAGCACTCTGCGACCAAATATCAGGCGGGCAGCGAGTATCAGGATTAAAAATAGGGTCCGAGTTGCTGCTTGCAGGATCTTGGGCTTCAGGTAACACGGGGTTCTGGATCCTGCATGGGTACTGTTTTGGCAAGTTTGACCCAGTCGCACAGCGTGGGCATAAGCTGACTATACGTTAGATCTAATTGCAACGGGGTAATAGAAACTTGGCCCTGCGCAATAGCATGAAAATCGGTACCCTCACTGAAGTCTCGCGCGTCTCCTGCACGACCAATCCAGTAAACAGACTCCCCTCTTGGGTTTATTTGGCTACTCAATGATTGAGACGGATGACGTTTTCCAAGACGGGTTACGGCCCAAGAACCTAGATCCTCATACGGCTTATTCGGAATATTAATATTTAATAAAAACGGTGCTTTTGAAGACTGTAAAAAAGGAGTACTTAAATAGTGCTCTACTATCTTTGCAGCCGTACGCGCAGCGGCATCAAGGTGCTTCCAGCCTTTTTCTGCTAGCGAGAAAGCAAAAGCAGGCACGCCAAACATAAACCCTTCTGTAGCGGCTGCCACAGTTCCAGAATACAGCACGTCTTCCGCCATATTTTGACCATCATTGATGCCGGAAATGACCAAATCAGGCTTGTAGTCTTGCATACTCATCATTGCCATATGCACGCAATCTGTGGGGGTCCCATTCACATAACGAAAGCCATTATTGGCCCGAAACAATGAGAGAGGGCGCGCGAGAGTCAGCGAATTGGAGGCTCCGCTACAATTTTGTTCAGGTGCAAATACAGTCACCTCTCCCAAAGATTGCAGAGCCTCATATAAAGCGGCTATCCCAGGTGCAAGATAGCCGTCGTCGTTACTTAACAGGATTTTCATATTTGGGATTGTAACTGAGGAAGCGCGCAATAAAGAGGGCCATATTCAAGTGAGTAAGTTATTTTCAGATAGGGCTACAGAGCGCGCCTATCTAAAACTGCGCGTGCTAGCGTGCCTGCATCTACATATTCTAGCTCACCGCCAACAGGTACTCCTCGTGCCAATCGTGTGACATGCAAGCCTTTTGGTTTAAGCATTTGCCCAAGATAGTGGGCCGTGGCTTCACTTTCACTAGTGAAATTGGTTGCCAAAATAACTTCTGTTACTACGCCATCGGTAGCACGTTGAATCAGTCGATCAAAATGCAGATCATAAGGCCCCACTCCATCAAGAGGACTCAAGTGCCCCATCAGCACGAAGTATAAGCCCTTATAGGTCATTGCCTGTTCAAGCATAAGTTGATCTGCCGGAGTTTCAACCACGCATAAAAGCGTTTGATCGCGTTGCGGATCTGAACAAGTTTCACATATTTGCACTTCAGAAAAGGTATTACAGCGTATACAGTGGGAAATATTCTGTACTGCATGCAACAGGGCATCGCCTAGACGTGCAGCACCCGGGCGGTTGTGTTGCATCAGGTAATACACCATACGTTGGGCTGATTTCTGGCCTACGCCGGGTAAAACCCGAAACGCCTCAATAAGCCTAGCCAAAGCATTTTCCATCACGTTATCAAGTAGTGTTGCTGCATATCGCTATGCATGTATTAGAACCTATTCATAAGATAGGGCATGTCCTACCAAAAAATAGAAAACCCATCGTTGCACTGCGCTTTTCAATATGCTGATAAGCGTACAACAATGGGTTATCGGCTACCTGTTCTGCCAGATCCAAGAGCTAACGCCAGATAGCGCTTGGTAGGAATGCCTACCTTCACTCTTTTAAAGAGGCAACTTAAAGCCAGCAGGATTGGCCATATTTTGCGCATTCGTAATTGCGCCCACTTTCTTTTGCACAATGGCTTCAATTTTTCGAGCAGCATCGTTAAATGCAGCAGCGACGAGGTCTTCAAGCATTTCTTTATCTTCTGAGAGCAAGCTAGAAGCTATAGCAACGTGACGCACTTCATATTTACAAGACAACTCAATGGTTACCAATCCTGCACCTGATTCGCCTTTGACGATGGTTTGAACCAGTTCTTCTTGAATTTTCTTCATCTTGTCTTGCATTTGCTCAGCTTGTTTGATGAGCTCGGCAATTTGATCTTTAATCATAAAATGCTCCGGGAAAAAGTACGAGACCACCAGGCTCTCGTGAGAAATGGATAAGGATATTTTTATTGCGAGCCTATTAGGGCGCGCCCTAGGGCAATTGAGGGCACACCAACAAGAAGCAACAACCTCGCAGTATTTTTCATTTTAATAAAACCCAGGTCCTAATTTTCGATCTGAACTTTGCCAGGGTGCGTCCTCAATTGTCTCAAAGGGTTCATATTTGGGGGAGCAGGAGCGCAGGATCCGGATGTACT
>JASSUF010000160.1:0-5258 GCA_031963365.1 Mycoavidus cysteinexigens | reverse complement strand
ATGCCGGGTGGTGTGGCAGGGGTGCAGCCTCAGAAGGCTGCCCCCTATGCCGATTTATTATTTTCAACAATGGATTCCATTGTTTTAAGAGTAGTGAAACGCACTTTTTCTATATTAAATGCTTTTATTTTGCCTGCATCCTCTTTAGGAGAGGAGGTGTCATTTTCAGCATTATTCTCTAATGTGATCCCCAAGCCAGTTAAAAGATGGGGGCTATCAGATAATTCTTCACTAAGACGGCTCAAAGCTTCTCTACATGGAGCGCTCCCTACCCGGCTATCTGGAGCAGTTTTTTGATTCGGATGAAAAAGCGAAGCGCTACATGTATTTCTAAAAGCCAATGAAGCAGGATTCATAAAATTCTCAGCATACTGATAATGGAGAGCCTCTACTGATATGTCAGATAGCTAAGAGCTATGTGTAGTGTAGTTGCTTGGGTACTATAAGGTTTGCGGGAAATAAGCTGCTGCTGGGGCATACAGCGGCAATAGCAATATTTTATATACTTTTTTGAGACTCTTATCTGTTTTATTTTGCATTCTCAAATGCCGACCATGAGCAAATCAATAAGAATTTCCGAGAAAAATCTCTTTTTTTGATGGGAATATTCCTATATTTATATAGGAATTTCTGATGTACCTTACAGCGCATCTACCATTTCTCAAAAAACATCCTTAATCAAACTTATGATCTAAGGTTACGCAGGTACTCAAAAAGGCAGTGGTTCGCATGTTGGGGTTCCTTCGTCACCACCAACCTACCGTCCTAATTTTTTTGGGTTGGTGGGGTTTGGTGCATCCTAAGCTATGAGATCAAACATAGGACTCAAAGCTATTTTTTTGGTAGGAAATATTGATCTTATTGTGTGCGGAGCGCGCATGAAATAAAAAGGCAGGGCCTTTTACAGGATGGTTTTTACTTTTATACAAACCATAGCTCCTCTTTCTCTGTGCAGAAGCGTGAAATGATAAAGTATGGTTTTCCGCATGCATGGCTTTATAAAATTTACCCTCACTTGAACCCTTTATTTCTTTTGTATAATGTTTTGAAAATATTCCAAAAAAATATACTAATTCACTATATGCTTGACGCAAAAACCATGCATCTTCTACTTGAATACTTTCTCTTGCATTGACAATAATATTGGTAGTTTTTATTAAGAATGTTAATATTCCAATGACTGCAGAGCATATAACCATACACACATTGAAAGATAAAACTCCTGCTTGAACCAGTGATGGCAATATAGTCATAGTAATAACAGGCAACACTTCAAAGATGCCTGTTACAAATCCAGTACGAGTATTAGGAAGATTTTTGGGTGCGAGCGTGCATTCAATATCTGCGATGATATTTTCAAGCACTTTGAAATCATGATGGCTATTTTCTTTTATAGCTTTATCTATTAATTCTCGCGCTGCTTTTATATCTTCAATCGCATAGTTATAGTCTGCTTCTATTTTTGAGTAAGTCTCTTTATCCAGAATGATCCATTTTGTCCAACTGGATTGAAATTGCACACTTTGATCCTCCACTCGTCTCAATAAGTCTGCAGATTCCTCATATAAAGGGGCTGGTACACTAACCGCTTTTCTTTTTTCGAAATTTTGAGAGATGAATTTCAACTTGCTCCCCTATTTTTAACCGTATGGATGCAGAAATTTATTTACATATTGGGATACTGCCTTTTTAAATAAAAAACTGAACGGTTTATGTTAGGCAAGTCTGCTTTCTCTGCACTAAAAAAACTATTTTGTAGTAAGAGTGGCGTAGGTTGGTGGTGACGAAGGAACCCCAACATGCGTACCGCTGACTTTTAATTTTTGTTTTTAGATAATTGTAAGCTGGTCATCAAGATGCCACGGTACGCATGTTGGGGTTCCTTCGTCACCACCAACCTACCATACTAATGGAGACACGCCTTACGAGGATTGTTCCAAACGCGCTTGTAGCCCTGAATATAGAGGGGTAGAGGTGTGGATGGCAGATTCTAGAGCTTGTGTGCTGCCTAAAAGCGTTACTTTTTGTCGAGCACGTGTGATGGCGGTATAGAGCATGGCTCGTGTTAGGGGGAATCGATTTGAATGGTCTGCCAAGCTAGGCAGCACCAATGCAACATGGTTGAATTCAGACCCTTGCGCTTTATGTATGGTCATTGCAAAAGCAGCTCTCCAAGGAGGCAGTAAGGAGGGTAAAACTATGCGCAGGCTTTTATCTGGTTTGCAAAAAAGGACGTATAAAGCACTATCTTCCCCTTCTGTCTGTGCATACTCTGCAAAGGCCAGTGCTTTAGGCACCCTATATCTGGGCAATACTATGCCTATGTCTCCATTAAAAAGATCCAAACTGTAATCATTGCGCGTCACCATCAATGGCAAACCGGCATACAGTGGAAAATTCTGCTGCGCGCCCCCTCCTCCTTCATCCTTATACACAGGCGCTACCTGCCCAAGACTAGCGCGCATGTGCATTAGATAGGTTCTAGATGTTAAAGATAGTAGATTGAAATGGCGGGTTTTGTATTGATCTAGGGCGTCTAGTAGCTTGGCCTTAAAAAATTGATCTAGCCCAGCATTCAGCGCCCCTACTCCGCGCGGCCCTTCATATACAGGACATAACACTCTATAGGTGTTTAACGCTGTGTTTAATATTTCAAAAGACGAGTGCGTAGCAGCATGCGTTGCCTGCGTATTTTCAAAATTAAACAGCAGAGTGCTTAATGCCTCGAAATAGGTATCTAATCCTTTTGCAAGATGCCCAAGTGCTTTAGTAGATAAGGTCGCGCTACCATACTCCTTAGAAGGCGCAGAATGAGAAGGTGCATGCTCTTCGATCAATACCACTGAGTCATCACTACCATCCTCCCCCCCAATCTTTTTTTGGAGGCTTGGAGCATGCATAGCAACAGGCGATAAAAGCGCAAGTGCTGCTGATGCATCTACATCACGAATAGCTTGAGCCAAACGTCCTATATAGGAGTCTTTTGCAAAACGGTAGTTGCGCTCTAGTTCAACACTGCAATTGGCCAAGGCAGGGACTGCACTTTCTGATTGTGTAGGTGGCTCTAATTCTTTAGAAGAAATAGCATCGTCTGCTTCTGGAGTATTGTCAAAATTAAAATGCAGCTGTGCTTGTACTGTGCTTGGCTTTTTTTCTGAGTGGGTGGACTGAAGGGGATGGGGGCGTAATGTATCGAGCAGCTCAAGGTTTTCTGGCAAAACGCGTGCCAGCCTGTCTACATACTCTGAGGTAAAGTAGCTGTGGGTAGTGAGACTTGCAAATACCGCTCCCGCTTCTACGGCACTCAATTGGTGTTTATCGCCTAACCATACCAACCTAGCAGTGGGAGGTAGCGCTTCAAGCAGTTGAGTAGCCAGTACTATATCGAGCATCGAGGCTTCATCAATAATAATAAGATCGTAAGGCAATAGGCTGGCGTGGCTTGCCGTATAAGTAGAGTGTTTGGATGAGACTGTGCTCGAGCTAGCTACATGGGGTGCTAAGGCGCGCTCACTCAACAAGCGATGCACCGTGAACGCTTTTTGGGGCAAACGCGCTACCAGATCTTCGGATAAGCGGGAGGCTTGGAGAGTTAATGCATGAAACAGATGTTGTGCAGCACGGCCGGTTGGGGCGGCCAGCGCAATACGCAGTGTGGGATCGCGCTCTAATAAACAGGCCAGCAAGGCTGTGGTTGTCGTGGTTTTACCTGTACCTGGCCCGCCGCTAATAAGGGTTAAACGATTTAATACGGTAAGCGCTACGGCTAATTTTTGATGGTCTGCCAACCCCAAAATATCGCTATAACGGCGTATGCACGCACCCCATACGTCGTTATTTTTATTCTGCAGCGACAGCGCTCTATCGTCTATAACCGGCAATGGGGTCTGAATAAGCCCGCTTAATTGCTCGGCAAGACGCCGCTCATAATCATAGTAACGCGCTAAATATAGTCTATCCCCTGCATCTAAAACTAAAGGCAAAAGTGCGCGTGGTGCAGCCGTTAGACCTCTTTCCTCACAGACTACTTTGCTCTGCAAAAGTGCTTCTCGTAACGCCCCAGTAGCTATACCTAGTTTCGATGCGCATATATGTAAGGGCATGCATACATGCCCTTGCAAGACACCTTGGCACACTATAGTTGCAGCACCCGCACTTAAACGTGAGACATCATGCGATGCACCAGATTGCTTCGAGAGAAAGCCTAGACGCTGCGCCAGACCAAGAGCGAGCGCAGAAGCGGCCTTTGTATCTATATCTGGCGCGCTCTCCTCCTCTTGTGCATTAAAATTAAATAATGACGTTGGGATAGGCATGGTTATGATAATGCCTGATCTAAGGCTTCTATAAAATTTGGATGGGGTGTATCGGCATATACCCCGCATACTTGTTCATCGTATTTCCAAGTAGGGCGCATACCTCGCACAAAGATATATAAATAACCGCCAAAATGCGTTTCATAGCGATAGTTTGGCACGGTATGTTTTAAATAGCGGTGTAGCGCTAAAGTATACAGCCCTGCTTGCACATGATAGCGGTGGGCAATCATGGCACGACGCAATGCTGCACGGGTGTAATTACCAGGTTCACGGCCCAGATCATTAGACTTCCAGTCTATTATCCAAAAGCGCCCTGCGTACTCAAATACCAAATCGATAAATCCGCGCACATATCCTGGATAAAGCGAAGACTCTGCTGCTACGCGCGCACTGGCATCTGATACAGAAGCCCCTGCAAAATTGAACACCATGCTGTCTACAAGATCGGCCAAATCTTCATATCCATGGTACTCAAAAATCGGTGCCAATTTTGCTGCGTTGATGGTTGCTGGGAAAAGAAATTCAAACTCTGTGCGTTGCTGGGAAGGAGTCAACTTAGCTATCGTAAAATCCGGTGCAACCCATTTTAGAGGGGTATGCGCCACATCCTGTAATACACGCATCATCATTGCAGGCCAATGCTTGCTGATCTGCTCAGAGGTACCCCTATGAAATAATGAGGAAAAGGGCCCGGATAGTGCCCGTTGTATGCAATCGGGCCAGCCAGAAGGCTTTGCAAAATCTGCAAGTTCAAATAATCGATGCAAACACTCCCCTGCTGCTGCGCCTCGCGGGAAATGTAAGATATCGTCTTCATCGACACTCATATCAAACTGGGGCTCAAGCACTTTATCAGCAGTGGTGGGATCTGCGTGTTCTGCTGGTGTAAAAGGCAAGTTTTGAGTGAGCTTACTAAAACTGGTAATTTTTCCCACTTCA
>JASSUF010000159.1:0-5313 GCA_031963365.1 Mycoavidus cysteinexigens | reverse complement strand
GTATAACCGAGGACTCCAGTTCACGATCCTACTCACCGAAAAAGTGACAGAGTGGATTAGATCGCATACCGAAGCCGTCAAAGGCATGATGGTGGCGGTATCAGTGCTGGCGACGGGAATAGCGGGGTTAGGAACAGCTGCTATTGGTATCTCGGCTATTCTAGGGCCTATAGCCATCATGCGCTTTGCCTTTATGGCAGCAGGGCTACAAGGTGCCAAACTCCTCAGTATAGTGACGGGTATCGGTCAAGCATTGCTGTGGTTAGGCCGTCTTGCCATTGCCAACCCACTCGGCCTAGCAATATCCGTATTGGCTGGCGGCGCTTTCTTGATTTGGAAAAACTGGTCCACGCTCCAACTCAAATTTGCTGCTTTATGGGAGCGTATCAAAGAAGGATGTGCCGCGATGCGCGCACACTTTGTAGAAGTGGGCGTGCAATGGATGCAGGGACTATTGGAGGGATTCTCTACTATATTTGGCCTGCTACCGCGTATATTCAAAGCGATCCAATCGCATTTGCCTCGCTGGCCCGATCGCTCTAGGCTAGAACGTTTTAAAGAAACCGCTGCAGTTCCCCCCGCGCGCTTTGAAGCCAATGCTATTCCTGTGCGTGCTGCACGTACTGCGCCTGCACTTTCGATGGGAGGTGATACGATTCATATGCATATTCAAGCGGCACCCGGCATGGATGCAACCAGCCTCTCGCGCGCCATCCATACCGAGTTAGAACAACGCGACCGCGCTAAACAAGCACGCCTGCGCTCGGCCTTTACTGAAAATTGGGGAGCACGCCTATGATGATGGCACTTGGTGCTTTTGTGTTTAGCTTGCCTACTTTGGCCTATCAAGATACGCAACATCAAACCGCATGGCGCCATGAAAGTGTACCTAGTGTCGGTACGCGCCCAGTTAATCAATTTATCGGAGCGGGCGAAGAAGTATGGACGCTCACTGGGGCATTGCTTCCTGCCTTCAAAGGATCGCCGCTTGCTGTAGAGATGCTTAGAAATATGGCCCATACCGGGCAAGCACATAGCCTGGTAAGTGGAATGGGGCGATTTCTTGGCAATTTTGTTATTACCCGTCTGACCGAAAATGCCACGCTGTTTTACGTAAACGGTACAGCGCACAAAATCGACTTCACACTAGAGCTGAAGCGAGATGCCGTGAGCATCCAAGGATAAACGATGCAAGTGCTGTGCCCCCAGTATCGGATAGTCGTAAAAGACGAAGACATCACCGCCCATGTAGCCACTCGGCTAGTTCGGCTAACCTTAACGGAATGCCGTATTGAAGAATCTGACCAACTTGATATCGTACTCACCGATGCACACGGAGAACTAGCCATTCCCGAGCGCGGAGCCACCCTACACGTGTGGTTAGGATGGGCGCATAGCGGTCTGGTACATAAAGGCCATTTTATTGTTGATGAGATTGAATATAGCGGCCCCCCAGACTTACTGACTATCCGAGCACGGAGTGCCACTTTGAGCGGGGTGGGTCGAGAGCGCATCGAGCGCAGTTGGCATAAGGTCACACTAGCCGATATCGTCAAAACCATCGCACAGCAACAAAACTTACTTCCCAAAATCGATACCACGTTGGGCGCGATCCAAATTGCGCATGTCGATCAGACGCACGAAAGTGATCTTCACTTTTTAACCCGCCTAGCCAATCGCTACGGTGCATTGATGAGTGTAAAAAATGGGTATTTGCTTTTTATGCTCATCGGAGCTGCCAGCACCGTACAAGGTGAAGCTTTTGATGCAGTACACATGACCCGGGAAGCAAGTACCAGCTACCGCTATCACATTGCCGAGCGCGAGCGTTATGCAGGGGTACGGGCCTATTGGTACAAATCCTCTCAAGCCTCTCCCAGCACCCGTGCATCGGTGGTGATTGGAAAAGAAAATGGGCAAGGGTTCAAGGTACTTCCTGAGCATTACACTAGCGAAGCAGAAGCCCATGCCGCTGCACAAGCAGAGTGGCAACGTATTCAACGCAGCCAAGCGACGCTGAACCTCACCTTAGCAGCAGCACGGCCAGAATTTTTCCCAGAAAAGCGGGTTACGCTGAGCGGATTTAAACCTGAGATAGAGGACACCACCTGGTGCATTGCCCGGGCAACCCACACGCTGGAAAGCAGTGGATTTACGACGAGCCTGGATCTAGACGTGCAAGAAGATCCTGTAACCGCTCGTCATCGCAGGAAATTTCGGAAAAAATAGTGTAATTTTTAATAGTTCCGACTTGATCCGGTGATGAAGGCAAGAAATGCTGCGTCGGTATCCAGCTTGGATAAGCCGACTGCATGACACAGATTTGCTGCCCTGCTGGTGTAGAAAGCACACTACCATGTGAATAAGAGTGGCCTTCATAGTAGCATTCAGTACGAGTGAGTAGATGCTCTGCTTGACTATATCGCCAGAGCATAGTTATACCCGCCATCACACCGATGAAGATTGCGCTAAATAAAACGATCTCTCGGGAAGTATAGGAGCTAACTAGTTTTTTTTCTCGTCAGTTTCTTTTTCTATATGTAGATTCAGCACATTACCACTTCCATAGTGATTATTAGCACTTAACGTTTTTTCTACATATTGGTTTTGTCTGCCTTTAATACGTATGGTACGTCTTGTCGCATTTATTCCTTGAATATAGGCCAGGGCAGCTGCGCGCTCAGGGATACCTAAAGCCTGAAAACTTCCTAAAAGCATTTGCTCTTCAGCCGATAAAAAATGAACTAAGCGTTTGCCAAATAGAAGATAAAAAGTATCTACCCCTGCTCCAGCAAGCTTAATCATTGCTTTCGCTCCCATCTCTGCCTGAGATGCCTCGTACCGACCGTATACGCTTAATCCTATTTCGGCCTCATCTGCCAAGTCTTTTTGCGAGAATTTTAATCGCGTGCGCTCTTGCTTCAATCTTTCTGCAATATGATCCAGCGTGCAAGGTTCCCACTGAACAGGCATTTCAGGCGACTCTAACTGCTCATTGAATAGTACGTAAAAGACATTGAGACCTATCTCCGCAAGCCTTCTTAGTGCCATCACGTTCATATCTACTTCGCTGTTACTTTCATACTTTTGATAGTTGTTCAGCGTCATCTTCGCTGCATCTGCCATCTCTGCTTGCGTAAGTCTCAATCGCTTGCGCTCTTGCTTTAACCTTTCCACCATTTCTTGCGTCATTAACTTAAGGCTCCTTAGCATACACAATTTACATAAATTAAGGCATATAAAGTAGATTAATACACCTTAAAGTATGTATATTACGTTTTCTCAGTAACACTGCGTTTTCTTTTTACAAGATTAGGTGCGGTCTCATACTAGCCTACGTTTCTCTTCCTGGGAGATTTAAATATGTCTATGCGTATTACTATTAGTTGCCCGCATTGCAGGAGTCGAGCTATTGCTGGTTGTAGCCGTGTACTTTCTCATACTGTACGAGAGATTACATACCATTGCAAAAATGCAGATGAATGCGGCCATGTATATGTTGCCCAACTTGCCATCGTCCGCACACTCTCGCCATCCTCCGCCCCTAATCCAGACATATGCATTCCGCTCTCTAAACGTACCGAAGCCAGAGTGAGAAATTATCACCAAAAACTAAAGCAATGCGGTTTGCTTAAAGATTAATTAACGCATACGTAAGCTTTATCTTATTCTGTTTTTCCTCCCTGCACCATCCTATAAAAACAAGCTTATTAAGCTTGATAGGGAAACTTTACGCTTTTTTTTGGAAAAGACCGCATTTCTACACGCATTTCAACACTCAACCTATACATGAGGTGATGATGAAAACAAAACCAGACCTTTTTGGTTTAGCAATGGCCTTTCTGACACAACATCAAGCAGAACATTTAGAGGGAGATCGACGTTTTTTGATTCAGCGTTGTGTGGCGCATTTAATGGATACCGAAGAGATATCTGAAGGCAGCGCAGAAGATGTGACGCTACAAGCATTTTGTGAGATGCAGTCCCGCCATCATCGAGAATTTATCAACCTGGCTCGCACGACTTCATTCGGGGTTTTTGTATGCGATCCGGTAACGGGTCATAAGCATGTCTTTAGCTTAGATGACTTGATGACATTAATGCGAGTGCGCGTTTTGGAAAGCTTACCAGTGCCTAGCACGTACAGACTTTTTATGGGTCTACCTCATTACCAGGTTGATGTAGATCAAACCACAGCAGGAGCAGCATAAATGAACCTGCGCGTGATGGACTCCTCGCTACATCAGACGCTCCATGCGCGTTTAGTTGCAGATTATGGCTTTCAGGAAAAAGGGACTTGGCTGCAACAAGGGCGCTGCCCCGAATGCGCAAAGAAAGAATTGTTTACGCATGCGCAGCATCCTTGGATCTTGCGGTGTGGACGCCAAAATCGATGCGGATGGGAGCAATCAGTTAAAGAGCTCTATAGGGACCTGTTCGATAACTGGTCTATTCGTTTTCCTGCACACAAAGACCAGCCTTATGCAGCAGCAGAAGCCTATTTGCGCGAAGCACGGGGATTCGATTTAGAAAGGATTCGTGGCTGGTATACGCAAGGAAAATACCAAGATACAACGCTTAATGCCCACAGCGCCACCGTGCGCTTTACCGTGGAAGGCATTGTTTGGGAACGACTCATTGATCAGCCTGAGCGCTTTGGTAAAAAAGCACACTTTAAATCTGGAAGCAGTTATGCGGGGTTCTGGTGGCAACCTCCCACTCTCAATATTCAAACCGTTAAAGAAGTGTGGCTGGTGGAAGGGATCTTTGATGCGATTGCTTTGGATCATCACGGAATTGCCGCAGTCGCATTGCTCTCTTGTACCAACTATCCTGAAAAAGCGCTGACTAGACTAGCATCCACTGGTCATCGACCCCGCTTAATCTGGGCACTAGATAGTGATAAGGCAGGGCAACGCGGAATTATCAAAGGGATAGAGCGTGCACGCAAGGCGGGTTGGAAGTGTAAGGCAGCCCAAATTCCTCAGGGTAAAAATAAGCTGGATTGGAATGACCTACATCAAAGTGAACGTCTGAGCAAAGCAGATCTAGAAACCTATCTATACCACGGTGCACTGTTGATTGCCGATAGCCCCTTTGAGCGTGGAAGGCTTTTACATCAAAAGAATGGCTTGAGAGAGTTTGCTTTTGATTATGAGCGGCGGTTGTACTGGTTCAAGCTGGATCAGGAGCAACTCGACCGTGCTCGCGAAGCGGCACAATCCTCTGAGGATAGCCCAATACAAGGGGATGCCGCGCTCAAAAGTTGCAGCAACATCGCAGAGATTGCGAACTGCGCGCCTATTCCACTGT
>JASSUF010000158.1:0-5405 GCA_031963365.1 Mycoavidus cysteinexigens | reverse complement strand
ATGTTGGGGTTCCTTCGTCACCACCAACCTACCGTTCATTGTAGGTTGGGCACGAACCCCCAACATGCACACCATAAACTTGTAATCCTGTATATCCAGGTTTCAAAAGGACTGTGGCCATTATGATCCGCTTTGCATTTCCCATAGTTTGGCGTATCGGCCGCCTTTTGCTATTAGCGCTTCGTGGGATCCGTCTTCGACTATTTCACCTTGGTGAAATACGAGAATGCGATCCATATCGAGTAGCGTAGATAGGCGGTGGGCAATGACTAAAGTGGTGCAATGTTGTTTTTGTCTGGTTAGGCTGTAGAGGCTTTCTTGGATTTCTGTCTCGGTGAGGGAGTCTAGGGCCGAGGTGGCTTCATCTAAAATTAAGATGGGCGCATTTTTAAGAAAAGCCCGTGCAATAGCAATACGCTGGCGTTGGCCCCCAGAGAGTTTTACGCCACGCTCTCCTACTTGGGTGTAGTAGCCCTCCGAGAGGTGTTTAATAAATCCATCACACCGTGCCAAACGCGCGGCTTCATGCACTTCTTCATCGCTTGCTTGGGGTGAGCCGTAGCGAATGTTTTCTAGCACGCTTCT
This sequence comes from Mycoavidus cysteinexigens, assembly GCA_031963365.1. Lineage (GTDB taxonomy): Bacteria > Pseudomonadota > Gammaproteobacteria > Burkholderiales > Burkholderiaceae > JASSUD01. Next base: position 4,820 of record JASSUF010000158.1, on the reverse strand, counting down.
ATGGAAGAGGAGAGGGTCTTGGGGGATGAAGCTAACGTTTTCCCGCAAAGAGGCCTGGGTGACTTGGTGTATATCCTGCCCATCGATCAAAATACGCCCTGCTTGCAGATCGTAATATCGCAAAATTAAATGGACAAAAGTAGTTTTACCCCCGCCTGATTCACCTACTAACCCTACTTTTTCACCTGCTTTTAAGCATACAGATTGGGGAGGTATTTTTTTATGTGTACCTTCAATAGGAGCATAGAAAAGTGGCGAGCCTGCTTTTACTTCTGCCTTTGTTTTAGAAGAAATAGGGGAGGCTATCGAGGATTGAGTGGAATGGCGGTAATCAAATACGACTTGATCAAATACAATTTCTCCGCGCGTAACTTCAAGGGTTTTTGCGTGCGGAATATCTTGGATCTCAGGGGTAATGCGCAGTAATGACAGTGCTTGATTACACACCCCCATTTCTTTAAAAAGCTCGGGCAATTGGCTGCTTAATATCCACAGCATACCGGTAATGCCCCAGCTTGCATTCAGAATTAAAACCGCTTCGCCTAGCGAGATAATGCCCAGGCTCCACGCATACAGTGCACCGCCCATTTCGCCCACACCAATACACAGCATAGATGCAACGCCCAAGGCGATTTTCATTTTTTCAATATAGAACAAAGACTGGGTTTGTTGTTGTTGCTCTTGGTTCTGGCGGGGCAAAAATTCTTTATATTCAAATGCTTGACGCGCAAAAATACGCACCGCCACCATATTCGAGAAAATATCGACTATACGGCCCTGCAAAGCACTGCGGCTAGCTGCGTGTGCGGCAGAACGTGCATTACAGCGTGGGGCGAAATATAAGCCTATGCCGATATGTATTATTGCCCAGCCCAGAAAAATTCCAGCAAAAACAATATGTAAATTGGCAAAAATAACCGAGATCACCACAATAGAAACCAGTACAGGAATCAATAGGCCTATCACCATCGTAAAAATGCGTGTTGGGCTCCGGCTCATGTCATTGACTTTATTAGCTAAGCTACCGGCAGGGTGGTTTGCAAAAAAAGAGTGAGAATGCTCCATCAGGCGGCGCAACATTGCTTTACGTATAGCCGCTTCAAAACGCGGAAAGAGCCAGGAGTCGCTAAAACCGTATAGACGGTAAATGAGCTCCATACACACCCACGTTCCCGCCATTCCCATAAAAATATATAAGGGTCCTGTCTTTAAAGTAGACATAAACGACGTTTGAGGCGATCCAGGCTGTGCTTGCACCATAGCATCGACCAGTTTGCGTAGCAGCGAAGGCCATACCGATGTTTCAATCAGCATCACAGCTATGGCTAATAGCAAGGTTGCGAGAAAAGTCCATCCATAGGTGCGTATGAATGGCCAGAGAAAGGAGGAGAGGGTAAGAGCAGAAGGAGGGGACTTGCGCTGAAAAAAAGGCATAAGAATTGGAAGGTTAGTTACAAATTAAAGGCACGCTCTAAGGGATAACACGTGCAAAAGACGGCCACCCTGCCTTTATCTTATGCGCCAGCATACTCTGTCAATACGACAATACGCTGTATTAATAAGAAAATTATGGTTTTTATGGAAAAGAATATTTTACGCAATCCAAACCTATCGGCTATTTGGCCCAGAAAGCACGTGTGCCAGATGTAGATAGTGTGCTGCAGGCAGATGATGGATGTCGTAAGCTGCTTGCCCTGCATGGTCGTTGGCCGGAGGGGTAGTTACAAGCTATACGTCCGCATACTTGGACAATAACATCGTTTATTACGCTCATTTTTTAAATACGGCAGATCTATGAATACCGAGACACAAAACGCTTTTACAGACGCACCCCATACCACCCTCGACCCGCGCGCGCATGAAGTATTAGATTTCTGGTTTGGTTCGCCCACTTCATCAGAATATAGCAATGCATGGATGATGTGGTTTGAGCAATCTGATGCAGTGGATGAGGCGATTCGATCTCGCTTTTTATCGCTGCATACAGAAGCGGTAGCAGGCAAATGTGATACGTGGGCTGCAACGCCACTCGGTGCTTGTGCGCTGATTATTGTGCTAGATCAGTTTTCTCGTAATTTGTATCGCGGCAAGCCCGATGCATTTGCAGCTGATGCCCATGCACTGTCTATTGCGCGCGCATTGGTCAGTAAAGGAGAGGATCACTCTATGCCTACACCTTACCACCGCATGTTTATCTATTTACCATTTGAACATGACGAAACGCTGGAAAGTCAGCAAGAATCCATGCGTTTATGCGAGGCATTAAAACAAGAAACGGGATTAACAGCGCCATTGGAATGGGCAGCCAAGCATGAAGTTATTATCAAACAATTCGGCCGTTATCCACACCGCAATAAAATTCTCGGACGAAAATCAAGCCCAGAAGAAGAAGCGTTCTTAAAAGAGCCTAATTCATCGTTTTAATTATGGTCACTTTATAGCTATTTTAGGAGACAAAATTAGAATCTAAAATTCACCAAATAGTTTTTACGTGTGGATAAGCACGTATCTTTTCGTCTTTTGTCACTAGTGGTACGGCAAGTTTACGTGCTGTCGCCACAATCATGCGGTCAGCTGGATCATTGTGGAATTCTCCGGGCAAAACAACAGATTTAGTGGCGACATCTACCTCTAGGGGCAAAAAGCGTACTGCATCAACCTGAGCGACAGTCGAGAGCCAGCTATCTACATCCATTGATAATACCAAACGTCCTCGAGCAACCAGCATGGAAATTTCCCACGCCGATATACTGGATACAATAATGTTACCGTCTGGCTGTTCCTTTTCAATGGCAGCCTTAGCAGCCTTGCTTAACATAGGATCATCAGCTACCCACCAGACCAATGTATGTGTGTCGAGAACGATCATTGCAAGGCCTCCCAATCACCTACCGAAATAGGTTCAGTGAGGTTCTCGTAATACATGACTGAGCCACGCAAAGCATGGAGCGGATTGCGCTTGATTTCATGATACGGACGCACTTCAAGAGCTGGTTTGCCATGATCGGTCACAATTAAACTTTCGCCGGATGCTTCAATTTGCCGGAAAAATTCAAGAGCCTTCGCTTTGAATTCTGATTTTGAGACGTGGTTGATTTTCATGTTTAGCCTATAGTCATTTGCCTATAGGCATTATTGCATCAAAAAGGAAAAGTTGCTACTGTTAGATAGAGATATCCAGTTGCTTCTCCACAACACAAGTGTGAGTCTATTTTTGACGCAAGCACATGCAGGCGATTTGCTACAGAAAGAAAATTAGAATGAAAAAAACAGATAAAACGGTTGGCTCTCGCAAGGAAGCATTGACCAGCTTAGCGGTAGACATGATGCAGACACGTGGCTTTTCAGCGTTGGGCTTGCGAGAACTCGCGCAGGCCGCCTGCATACAAGTAGCAAGTCTTTACAGCCATTTCGATTCGAAGAATGCAGTCGCCCTCCAAGCGATGGCTTTGTATTCCAAGCGGGAACGAGAAGAGCTGGCAGAAATCGATCAGGCACCGGCAGGAAATGTTCGCCTTCACCGCTATGTTCAGATGTTCAGTAATACATTGAAAGACGACCGCCGCCTTTGCCTCGGGCTAATGTTGGCGGTCGAGCGCAACTCACTACCCGAAGAGGTAATGCAAGAAATTCGCCTATTTGCCACGCAGAACATAGATTGGTTGGCCGCCGCATGGGACCTTGGGCGGTCCGATAAGAGCATTGTGTCGACGCTTACCGGTGTCGCTGCCGCACCGATTATCTTCGGATCGGCAGAAGGCATCATGGCGTTCTCACTGCTGCAAACTGATCCTCCAGCAATATTTGAAGAACATCTCTTGCGCTTGCTTGGCGCACTCGGAGTGCAATCAGAGTGAGGAATGTCGAAAAGTCGTAAATGCAACTGATTACTTGACATGATTTGAAACTCAAGGCAACCTAACGTTCGTTAGCTTTTTGTTGTTTAATAACTTTGAGGAAAAATCATGATTTTAGAAAGAGAAGTTGCGCGGCAATGGAATGGAACAGGTATCGACGGGATGCTTGTTTCAAATGTGTGGGATGAAAATGGTGATGGAAGTTATTTTGTGCGCTTCAAGGCCGGTGCACGTTTTCCGTTGCACGATCACAATGGATGGGAACAAATCTTGATGATCGAAGGAATCATAAAATTCGGCGAAGTGGAATTGCATGCTGGTGATTGCTTGCTGCTACGCAAAGGTGAGCAGCATGCGGCTCTGGCGCTGACCGATGCGATGTTCTTTGTCGCTCATCGTGGTGGCATTGAGATAATCAATTAAAGATCGTCGACTGTGGCCGTTAGAAGGTCATTGGATGGAATTCAATCATAGATGGCAACTTTCGGCTGCGCAAGGCCATGCGACCATCCAGGCACATTGATGTAGTAGCGCACCGCTTTGCCGACGCCGTGGCTCCACAGTTGCCCACCTGCGACCATCTCCGAAAGGTCGCGGGTCGCCGTGGCCTTTGAGACGCCGGTCATCTTCGTTCAAGCCGCCCAAGAAGCCACCGTCCCCGTCATCGAGCAGGCGCTGCAGCATTTTGCGCTGCCGCTCATGAAGTCCGCCGCCTTCGTGCTTCTCCCAAAAACGTCTCTTCTCGATTGCCTGGTCAATAGTGTGGCTAGCGGCATGACAGGCTGCCGTACATTGGCGCGCAAACCACTGCACCCACGCTGTGACATCGGTGTCACCACACTGAGCAAGGTTTAGGGCATCGTAGTACGCTGAGCGCGAGGTTAGTAGCTGGCGCGAAAGGCTATAGAGCAGGGCCGCCTCATTTAAATTTGAGCAGTTAAGACCTCGTAAAGGAAGTCTGGA
>JASSUF010000157.1:0-5461 GCA_031963365.1 Mycoavidus cysteinexigens | reverse complement strand
ATCTATAAAAAATCTTTATATATCAATGGTTTATGGTTTGTTTCTTAGGAGTACTCAATGCTCTTTCAGCAAAGAGAGATATAAAAACTTTAGATTTACATGTATCGCTTGGCGAAGCTTCAGAATATGATGATCCTTTTGAAAGGGATCTAGATGCAAGTGATAGAGATATTATATGTATAGGCGACGATGCTTTTAGAAAAGCTTCGAATGGTGGAGATGTACTTGCAACTGAAAATAATATTATTGACACGAAAATTTTAACAAAAAAAATTATATCGATAATAGTTAATAATCCTGAGTTAAATAAAATTTCTTTGTCTTTATATAGTGCCGGAATTGGCGGCCATAATTTTAGAAAAATAATAGACGCACTGAAAAATAAATTTGTCTATGAAATAGATTTGAGTTGCAACAAAATTGACAATGAAGACGTAGCGTATTTAATTGAAAATTTACCAGAAGAACTCAAAATTTTAAGTCTAGGGCGAAATAACATTAGTGAGGAAAGTATTAGGATTTTGCTCGACAGATTGCGAGTCTCCAACATTGAAGAATTAAATTTAAATTACAGTGATTTGCCAAACGATTTGTTAAGTTATAATCAAAATTTAGATAGAAATGACAGGCCACCTATTAGATTACATATATAGTTATCCTGATGCTGGAAACGCAAAGCAAAAGTGCGTCCGGTACAACTGAGCGGTAATCTCCCAGTACTGCGTGTCGTTCCGCACACACGCAGTACTGATGTCACCGCGTTTGGATGCGGCTCATAGAAGAGCCATATTGCCCTTGTGCTCCATGCATACCGTTAGATTGCAATGCCATATAGGCCCAGGCGAGATTGCTAAACAGATCGCCTATTGCAAGGTACAGCGGGACCACGCCGCAATGCGTGCGGTTCTAGAGACCGAATATACAAATCTCCATGGAAATTCAGCCCCGTCGGTAAAAACCCCGCATCGTTTTCCAAAGTCCAATTTCTAGGATTACCCGTAGCGCAATAACGCACCACATCGTTATGGGTGGCAAAAAGTTTGCTGGCTGCTTTGATTACACAGGGTGAATGTGGGCATTGTTTATCTTCTATGGCACTTTTTTCGCTATGGTCGAGGTAGTGATACACGGTGCACCGTCTTCGTATTCAATGGCGGTATAAATTAGGCCGTGAAATGCATCAGCGAATGGCACACTTTTGAGCTCTTGCTCATCTTTGGGGTGCGTAACCTTGTGTGCTACAAAGCGTGTATCCGCATGGGTTATGTGTCCTTCCCCATAGAGCGTATGCAATTGTCCACCTGCTGCAAAAAGGCCGCTGGTTCTCCTGGCTCTAAAGTGGCCACTTTGACCACAGACCAGGGCGTTTTTGCGCAGCCAGGCCTGTGGTTACATAGGCATTGCACATCTCATGCAAACGATTGGCATCCGATACTGATTCGCCTTTACGCCAATCGATCCCTAAATTTACTTTTTAATCTATAGCTGCCGCACGCGACGCTTGGCTTTCAGCGATTTAGTCTACTGGTTTGGAAGTAAAAGATTCTTTGCAAAAGGAAGTGTGCGCTCTATTTCAATTACTGAGGTATTTCTATAGAAATTTTAATTATTTTGTATGCGCTAGACAAAAGAAAAATAGAGGGGCCGTGCTCTACAGTAGAGGGCGGTTTCGTTTTATAGCAGGAGATTACGCAAAACGTGTGAGGATGGCGCACGCTATCGTATTTAATAGGAGGTACATACAGATTGACTGTAAAAAATTATACCTATTAAACGATATACATATTTATTTATAGAGCGCGCGCATCATGGTTAAGTCCGTAGGGAATGTTTCCCAAGAACAGAATATGCAGCCGTTTCCTTCCACTAGCGAAAACAATCCACGTCCCTCTATCCCGCGTAGGAAAGGAGCAGGCCCACTGCTTAACGGTTTTAGTCCATCCCCAGCATTCCTATACCAATCAGGTGCGCACAATATATTCCATAGCCCATTTTCAAGCTCTCCTGTAGCTTTACAATGCAATAAGCGAGCACATGATAGTTCTTTTGATCAGCATAACCAGGTAACGCAGAAAAGACCAAAAGTTTTTTCGCAGTGTGATATGCCACAGCCAGAAAGTGCAGGGTATTACCTTGACGTTCTTTTTAAGGAAGCAGAAGCAGAAAGCTCCAGTACTATTCATCTTCTTCACTCAGAGATAAATCAACCTCTTTCCTCTAGTGAATATTATTCACCGTGCGCTATGCTGCAGCCAGATGGTATAGATGAAAATTATTTATCTAACCTTCTTTTTGACTATGCTCCTATTGAAGCAGAAGGCTTCAGTACTATTGATACGTTTCATTCAGAGATAAATAAATCTCCTACATATAGTGAAAATTTCCTACATTTAACGCCATCAACCTCACAATTAATGTCGCCATATCTATATTTTGATGCGAATACGCATTCGCATGAAGATGATCCCTATCTTTCTAACCAATCATTAGATGGCATTAAAACCCATGAGCATTTTATTGGAAAAAATAAGAAAAAATATCAAAAACGTTCAAAAAAAATAAAGAACATACAAAATTCAATCATAGATAAATATTATGAAGGAACACTCGATACTGAAAAAATTCCAAAAGATATAGATGAATTGAAAAATTTTTTAAAAAAATCTTTGGAAGGTTGCGAAAGTAAAAATTCTAACTCTCTAGAATGTATGAAGGCTGCCGAAGAAAGAGCAGAAAAAATAATGGTGTTTTATATTTCTAATTGGAGAAATAAAAATGGATATGTAAATAAATTCCTTAGCCACTTTGAAAGTAGTGATAGCCCTATGCAGACAAAAAGCATAGAAACATATATAACTGGAATTGACACAATATTAAAAGATAAATCATTAGATGGCATTAAAACCACTGAGTATTTTAGTGAAAAAGAGAAGCGAAGAGATCAACAACGTTTAAAAAAAATAAAGGATATGCAAAATTCAATCATAGGTAAACATTCTGAAGGAACACTCGACACCGAAAAAATTCCAAAAGATATAGATGAATTGAAAAATTTTTTAAAAAAATCTTTGGAAGGTTATACAGGTAAAAATTCTAGATCTCCGGAATATATGAAGGCTGCCGAAGAAAGAGCAGAAAAAATAATGGCGTTTTATATTTCTAATTGGAGAAGTGAAAATGGATATGCAAATAAATTCCTTAGCCACTTTAAAGGTGGTGATAGCCCTATGCATAAAGGAAGCATAAAAAGATATATAAATGGAATTGATACAATGTTAAAAAATAAGAAGGCATGAAATAGATTATTTCAACTTATTAAAAATAGAAACGCACTAAAGGTAATAAAGGAGGTCAATATAACCTCCACGCTCCGATTTTTTTGTGTAGATCTTACGATCGCGAGATGAAATTGAGCATTATGCAGATCGGTTAACATTTTTAAAAAATTACCCTAATCGTGCATTATTTGTACAAGAGGTTGGTATGGCTTTAGAGGGCCTGCTTTTTGCCAATCCTCTCACTATTTCACTCCACCAAAATAACGCAAAGTATTTCTCTATGGTGCTCCACTGCCTTCTAGCATAGTTAGATTGCGTTTGCGGGGTGGCTTAAATCGCGTTTTATTTGTAAAAGAAGTGGATTTTTCAAAATGCGTAGCAGTGGTAGCCTGTGGGGAAAGGATATCCTGACCTTACGCTCCTTCTGGTAACTGAATTAACAGTAAGAAGAGCCATTGTAAAAAGACAAAGACACCGGAAAGTACACCATCATGCACTCCTTCAAGTAAAGCCTAAAAATAAGCTGTCTGCTGCATAGCAAAGGAAATCTCGTTATAACCCTATTGCCTCCATACGCTGCGCTAACCGATCTGCAGGTGCGCTTTGTGTGGAGATACAAGGCTGCCCCAGCGCTGCGGAGCTACTGCGCAGATGGCGTTGGCGTACTGCGTGACGCAGGAGCAATACGGATCTGTTCATACCAAAATTTTTCTGTGTGATAACTTTTGTTTAGACAGTGATAGCAACCCATGGCGCGTATTTTGAAAGAAATACAAGAGTTCTTTAGTCCGGTTTTATTTGCAGGTTGGGGGTTGCTCATGCAATCAGGCCTGCTCTCGCCGGAGGTGACAAAAAATATGCCTTTTGTTGGCAGTTTTATTGGCTTTGGCCTTGCAATTAAAAACCGTATTGATGCACTTACTGAAAAAGTAACGACAGAAGACCGAGCCAGATTTATGGAAATCTGCGACTCATTGATGGAGAATTTCATGGAATTGGGCAAAACCACGCTTATAGGCGATCAAATGATAGCCATAAGGGCAGAGCGAGATAAAAATATTGCTCAATTTGGTACAACGGCGGATGGCTTGCTAGAAAATTTTGCAAAAGTAGAGAAAGGCTATTCAGAGCTTAAAGCAGAATTTACGGAGCTTAAACAAAGCGTAGAGCTACTTTTGAAGTATTTCAAGGCACAGCATGCAACCAATCAGAAAACAGTAGAAAGCCCTGCTTAGGCATTCCCTATCACTTCCTCATCGCGGGATGAAGTTTTTGCCCCACTGTGGTTTAGTGGGGTATTTTTTTGCATCGCTAAAACAAGGAATGTCTATTTTCACTGGATAACTGCTCAATAAATACAGTATTGATAGGACTCACATATACGGCCTCGCCCTCTATATTTTTTGCATACATGCCATCACTATCAGAAGCTTGGATAAGTCTAATATCTAGATGCAAAGGTAGGTTCCTTATGCTTATATCGCTCAGTCCTACTATTTTTGATGCGGGTCAGCTTTTTAGGGGCCGTGGCCAATACGCGAAAAGTACGGTTCAGGATCAAAAAAGATTTATTAGTAAGTGCGCTCCGCTCAGTAAATTAATTCACAATCACACTGCACCGGATCGGGTTGCACGCCTCTCGCGTTGGTATAAGGGTAAGTTGCTTCCTGAAAAGGACACAAAAAGCTGGAATTCTTACTTACTTAAGGTAAGCTCGCTAATAGGTTATGGATTTGGTCTTTTTCAGACTCTAGAAGCACTTTCTGAAAAAGCCAACGAATTACATACCGCTTTTAATGCGTTAGCGCCTGCAGAGCAAGAGTACGAACAGCCACGTATTCAGCACGCATTGCAAGCTATTTATGCAGAACAGCAAACCATTTATGCTTTGCTGGACAGAGCCCCGGAAGAGAACCAAGAAGATTCGCCAGTTCTGAAAGAAATGCAAAAAATGGGCATTAATCTTGTGTCAACGGGGTTGATGCAACATATGCAAGCCGTGGATCAAAAACTATCACACATAGAGCAAGAAGAAGAGCCGCATATTACTTCTCTAGTAAAGTATGTGGTTTCAGTGCCTAGAACAGAGACAGTGATTGGTAGTATTGCAGCTCTTGTAGGGGCGCTTGGAGTGATTCTGCAAATACCCACTATTGTATGTGTCCTGTCTGCTTTTCTTGCTA
>JASSUF010000156.1:0-5566 GCA_031963365.1 Mycoavidus cysteinexigens | reverse complement strand
CGAAGCAGAAGCCCGTGCCGCTGCACAAGCAGAATGGCAGCGTATTCAGCGTAGCCAAGCGACGCTGAACCTCACCTTAGCAGCAGCACGGCCAGAGTTTTTTCCAGAAAAGCGGATTACGCTGAGCGGATTCAAACCCGAGCTAGAGGACACCACCTGGTGTATTGCCCGTGCAACCCATATGCTGGAAAGTGGGGGATTTACGACGAGCCTGGATGTAGACGTACAAGAAGATCCGGCAAGTGCGCGTCATCGCAGGAAGTTTCGACAACGTACTTTGTAGGGTTTTGAAATTCCTGACCTCCTTTCACCGCCGGTCCTGGAGTCATCACAAGGAGTAAGCTAATAAAAAATACTGTGCCACGACCAGTTATACGTATGCTTAACAACGTGTAATAACGGTGAATATTGATAACTTTGCCTTGCACAAGCTGCCCAATGGCAGCGCCCCTAATGTTTTTCGTTTTTCTTTTCCCCCCCAACAGCGTCAGAGAGCGCTGTTCCTGCGTGTACGGTGAGTCGGTTATCGTACATAACGCCTTGCGCATATTGGCCTTGCAAATTCTGACCTCCATGCAGATTTTGTCCCGCAATCGCCGCATCCCCTTGAATAGACACACTTTGGGGCTTGGTATCTACAGACTGAGCGTGCGTCATAGCATGCATCGTCTTTTGAAATGCCGTTAAAACGTCAAAATCCATGCGGCGGCTATCTTCTACCATCTCAATTTCTTTGGGCGTTAACTGCGTGGGCTGCCGCTTTCCGCTGAGGACGTACACCACATCTATGCCCTTTTCCATAAAACTCTGGAGCATCCCTCCATTCAGTTCTCGCAGACCCGCAACGTAATAAGCGTATGTGCGAAGTTGAATATTGGCATCTTCAATTAATTGTTGTTGCGTCAAACCCAGGCGTTCTTGACGCTCTTCTTCTAATCTATTGCCAATAGCTTTTAATCTTTTATTCGTTTCTTCAGGTGATTCACTTATTTTCTTACCCATACGCGATTTTCCTCTTTCATAAATGCACAAAAATACATATAGTTTTAAGCAATATTTATCAAATCGCATTTTTGTTCATATTTTACTGACGGTCCATTAGAAATCTAGACCGCGCTAACCTATATCAGGTGAATACCTATGTCTTACACAAATATTGGTACGCATAGCAAAGCAGCCAACAACAGAATGAGAGCGCCTACGAGCTTTTGTCCACACTGTAAATCAAAAGCGACTATTACCACCAGTAAAAGCGTATCGCTTATTTTGCGAGAGTTACGGTATGCCTGCAGTAATACTGAATGCGGTCATACCTATATTGCGTGGTTACAAACGGTCTTTACTATTTCTCCCTCTGCAATACCTAATCTGCAGGTAGCCCTTCCATTCTCAAAACGGACTCAAGCTCGCATGAATACGTATGCAAAGCATATAGAGCGATGCGGCTTACTAAAGGATGAACTTACGCATACGTAAGCTTTATCTTATTCCGTTTTTCCTATTTGCACCATCCTATAAAAACAAGCTTATTAAGCTTGATAGGGAAGCTTTGCGCTTTTTTTTGGAAAAGACCGCATTTTTAAACGCATTTCAACGTTCAACCTATACACGAGGTGATGATGAAAACAAAACCAGACCTTTTTGGTTTAGCAATGGCCTTTCTGACACAACATCAAGCAGAACATTTAGAAGGAGATCGACGGTTTTTGATTCAGCGTTGTGTGGCGCATTTAATGGATACGGAAGAGATATCTGAAAGCACTGCAGAAGATGTGACGCTACAAGCATTTTGTGAGATGGGGTCACGTCATCACCGAGAATTCATTAACTTGGCTCGCACTACTTCATTCGGGGTTTTTGTATGCGATCCGGTAACTGGACATAAGCATGTCTTTAGCCTAGATGATTTGATGACATTAATGCGAGTACGCATTTTAGAAAGTTTACCGGTGCCTAGTACGTATAGAATTTTTATGGGCCTATCTCATTACCAGGTTGATTTAGATCAAGCCCAAGCAGGAGCAGCATAAATGAGCCTGCGCATGATGGACTCAGAACTACACCAAAGGATTCATGCACGTTTGATCGCAGATTATGGCTTTCAAGACAAAGGGAGCTGGCTGCAACAAGGACGTTGCCCCGAATGCGCAAAGAAAGAATTGTTTACGCATGCGCAGCATCCTTGGATTCTGCGATGTGGGCGTCAAAATTGCTGCGGATGGGAGCAATCAGTTAAAGATCTGTATAGCGATCTGTTTGATAACTGGTCTAACCGTTTCCCGGTACGAAAAGACTGCCCTGATGCAGCAGCAGAAGCCTATTTGCGCGATGCACGGGGATTCGATTTAGAAAGAATTCGTGGCTGGTATACGCAAGGGCACTATCGAGATACCGTACTCAATGCCAGTAGCGTCACGGTACGCTTTGCTATAGGGAACACTTTTTGGGAAAGGTTGATTGATAAGCCTGAGCGGTTTGGAAAGAAAGCTAATTTTAAGTTTGGTGGCAGCTATGCTGGATTGTGGTGGGCGCCTCTAACGTTGGATATACAGCGCGCTAAAGAATTATGGCTTGTCGAAGGCATCTTTGATGCGATTGCGCTTGATCATCACGGAATTGCCGCTGTAGCGGTGCTCTCCTGTACCAATTATCCTGAGCAGGCATTAGCTGCCCTGAGCAAAGCAGGCCATCGACCACGTTTAGTCTGGGCTCTAGATAGTGATAAGGCAGGGCAGCAAGGAATTATCAAATGGGTGCAGCGTGCATGCAAGGCTGGTTGGAAGTGTAAGGCAGCACAAATTCCACAGACTAAAAATAAACTGGATTGGAATGACCTGCATCAACAAGACAAACTCAATGAAGCAGATATAGCCGAATACCGCTATCACGGCGCATTGTTGATTGCCGAAAGCCCCTTTGAAAGAGCTAGGCTTTTATATCAAAAGAACGGTTTGCGTGAATTTGTCTTTGATTATCAAAATCGCCTCTATTGCTTCTCTCTAAATCGAGCCAAGCTTCAAAGGATGCGTGAACGTGATGCACATGTAGATGCTTCTGAACACGAAGAAGTCATTTTCCAAGAGGCTACTCAGGTTTCCATTATTGCGAATTGTGTTCCTAGGGTGTTGTATTACCAGGCTGACACCAATACAGACCAATCTTGGTATGTTTTTGAGATACATCAATCTAACGGAAGTACCATTCAAAATGCCTTTACAGGGCCACAAATTGCTACCGCCAGTGAATTTAAAAAGCGGCTACTGTCTGTTGCCCCATTGGCATTTTATTCAGGCACTACACGCCAATTAAACCAATATTTGCAAGATCAAACAGATTTACTTTCGTGGGTTAAAACGCTTGGTTTTATCGGTTATAGCCAACAATACGGATGTTATGTTTTTAATAATATAGCCGTTAAAAATGGGCGTGTTATTGAACCGAGCAAAGATGGCTGTTTTGAATTTGGGGCACTGCGCATAAAAAGCCTCAACCGTGAAGACACACTCACAATTTCACGTGATATGCAAACAGTGCATCTGTGGCTAGATACGCTGTGGAAATGTTTTGGAGGGAAGGGACTGGTTGCTTTGGCCTTCTGGCTTGGATCCTTGTTTGCAGAGCAAATCCGTGCACACACTAAAAGCTTTCCGTACCTAGAAGTGATCGGAGAGCCTGGAGCCGGAAAATCAACTTTATTAGAGTTTTTATGGAAGCTTTTAGGACGGGGCAACTATGAAGGAATTAACCCAGCCAGTTCTTCTTTATCAGCGCTTACCCGGAATTTTGCCAGGGTATCTAATTTACCTATAGTGCTCCTGGAGGGCGATCATCCAGAGCAAAACAGCCATTTTGCGGTAGATGCACTAAAAGTGGTTTACAACGGGCGCTGTATGCGCGCGGTTTCGGTTACTAACAATGGTACGGAAACTAAAGAACCCCCATTTCGAGGCGCTTTGGTCATTAGTCAGAACGCACCGGTAGAGGCGAGTGACGCCATTAAAGAGAGACTTGTTTCTCTGCGTTTTGATCGCAGTCAGCACACAGACAACACACGGTATCTAGCCAAAGCCTTAGAAGCTATCCCACTTGAAAACGTTAGCGGTTTTATTTTGCGTGCAATAACGCAAGAAGCTGCTGTTCTAAAGACGCTGTATGAACGTATTCCCATCTATGAAGCACAGCTTCATGCCCAATCTGATATCCATCTTCTCGCAAGAATTTCCAAGAACCACGCGTTAATGCACGCACTTGTTGATGCATTATCAGTGGTAGTGCCTTTATCCGATGAGCAAAAAAAAGCAGCCCAAACAGAATCTTTGCGTACAGCAGAAAATCGGCAGCACCTCCTTAATAAAGAAGATCCATTAGTGGATGAGTTCTGGGATTTTTTTGAATTTCTTGAAAGAAATTCAAGCGAAACCAATATATCTTATCCAGCAGAAAGCAATATCCCTAAGCTTAATCATTCGTGCAATTCAAAATTGATTGCTATTAATTTTAATGATTTAACTCGGATAGCAAGAGATTATGGTCATCTTGTGCCTGAATTAAGTAGATTTAGCGAGCTAAGTAAACTCAAAGAAAGGTTACGCACCAGCCGGCGCTATCCATTCATTGGAATAAAGTCAGTGTATTCTGCAATTCGCAGCAATAGAAATAAAAAAGAAGGCAATACAAAATCATCACCTACCACTATTAAATGTTGGATATTTGAGCGCAATACAAAAAATGATGAATAATGGAGAAAAAACTGTGCAAGAAAATAATATAGAATCAATGGAAAGCTTCTCTTTGCAGAATTTGCTTCCACGATTAGATCAATTAATTAATACGTTATCTGCACCTAAAATAGCAGCAGATGCTCAACTATGGACGCTCAAAGATATTGCTGCATGGATGAATTTGTCTGTTGCTACCGTTTATAACTCAGTTATTACTCGAGCAGATTTTCCAGTGCCTCTTCAACCATGCGACAGTATTTCAGCGCAGAAGCGTTGGTTTACGAAAGAGATAATGGAATGGGCTAAGAAAAATAGAAATAAAAACACCATCCCTCAATCTCGGCGTGGACGGCCACGTGTCCAACATGATTTATCCTAAGCGTTCCGCCAATTCTTCTGCTGTCGGATTATAGTAAATCATCAAAGATTTTAAATCGCGGTGGCCGATCGTTCGCGCAAGCTCCAGCACATCTAATTTTTTAGATAAGCGCGTAACGGCCTCATGGCGGGTATCGTGAAAACATAAATCGACAACTTGGGCTTTTTTACGGGCTTTACGCCATTGTGTATCTGCAGAGGATGATTTAATCGGGAAACAACGTGCCTCTTTCTCACGGTGGGGCTGTAACTTTAGAAGTTCAATCGCTTTATTAGATAGGGGGACGGTACGTTTATCTCCATTTTTGGAAGCCTGTATTTTTAGGAAACGCTTCTCCAAAAATACATTGCTCCACGTTAACGCCACAATTTCTCCCTGGCGCATTCCAGTCTCTAATGCAAATAAGAATGCATGAGGTAGGTCGTCAATAGTGGACGCCACAAATAAGAGTTATGCGGCCCTTTTC
>JASSUF010000155.1:0-5570 GCA_031963365.1 Mycoavidus cysteinexigens | reverse complement strand
TGGTAGGTTGGTGGTGACGAAGGAACCCCAACATGCACGCCATTGCCTCCTTGAAATCCAGCTTACAAATTGTCTAAAAGCAAAAATTAGAGGACAGTGGTTTGCATGTTGGGGTTCGTGCCTCACCACCAACCTACCCCTATCGATATGAAGTCTGTTGTGGGTTGGGATTCCAACACATTTACCACGTGCTTTTAATCCCCTTTTTTGTACCCCTCTCTAAACTTAAGACTCAATGAGTTCCGCAACCGCGGCTTGAGAGGCATGTGATTGGTCCTCTGATGCTAATGATCCCAGCGCAGGAAGCAGGGCGCTTTTTTGGTGCTCTGCATGCAGGTTTATAGCGGGAGGTAATTGGCTTATTCCTCTTATTAAGCAGTCATACAGTTGAGCCACGTTGCGATCTCCAAATCCTCCGCAGCCTGCTGCGGGGGTGTGGTGGTGTGCTTCGTTGAGTCTAGGGACACGGCTGATGAGTTCGAAGAAGACGCCGGGGACGTCATCTATATAGGGAAGAAAAACTTGTACTAGCGCGCAGTTTTCTTCGAAGTCTAGCAGCATGCCGTAGTGTTGCAGTTTCTCGAAGGCGCTAAGGGTTAGAAAGTCTAGTGCCGTTGAGCGAATTTCTTCGTAATAGCTTGCAGCTGGAGGGGGCATGGATTGCCAGGCGCCTCGTGCGCTGAGAGCGTCCGCTAGTTGCAATATATCTGCGCATCGTAAGGCTATGTGATGGACATAGGTGCCGCCATTGGCTTGGAGCGCATGTTCGAAAATGCTGCTTTTGTTTGTGGGTTGCACAATGGTCATTAGGCCTTCACAGGTGCTACTGCTAAGCGTGAGTGCGCTTAATGGGCGGTGAAGAGCGGCTTCGTCAAAGACTCTGAAAGGAGCCCAAGCGGTGAGGCTGCGTAATCGTTGGCTGACTTGGCTTACATCGCTGACATTTACTGCGATGTGATCGATACTGGTAATGCCGCCAGGTAGGAAGGAGGAGGATTGATTTGCTTTATCAGGGGCGCATGGCGTGAAACCTTTCATGCCGTTTGGAATGCCGGATTGAGCAGATGACGTGGCGTGTAGGTCGGAAGATAAAAAACGCAGGCTTAGTCGACCTAGTAGCTTCGGTAGATGCACATCTATTGAGCCAGAATCGTGTCTTTGCAAAGATTCTCCAGGCTCATGGAGTGTGGAGGATAAATGTGCATAGGCGGCCTCTTCATCGGTCACATTGATACCGATGGCGTGTACATGGATGCCTTCGGTGCGTTTTAGCCCAGCATGAAAACTATTGCCTGAGGATGGCGAGGATGGGTTTGAGTGTGTTTTTGGTGAACTACATAGGATGAGTGTTTGATGGCTTTGTAGGCAGTAACTGATTCCTTGCTCGGTTTCCAAGGTGCCCACCAAGGGCATGCCTAATGCATTAGATAGAGCCGAAGTTAAAAGACGTGCATGACTAGATTGAAATTCAACATGATGAAAAAAAGGAGCTTGGATCGGCAGTGCCGCATCTGCATGGTCTGACATGATATTTCTTTGAAATTGCCTGGAGGCAGACAAGTGAAAAACGTCATGCTAGCGAAGGCTTGTATGCTAGTTTGTGCGGTAGGCTCTGAAATTTTTACAAGGCAGATGCAGTTTATCGGTCAGTAAAATAGCCAGGGGGCATGGGAGAGATATAATAGAATCCTTTTAGGCAATGCAAGATATACCCCTAAGACTGGCTGCAGCGGTGTAACCAGGGCCATATAACTTTTAATACATGATCAATGACTTCTCACACCTCCCCCTCCCATACCTCTCATTCTTCTCAACCTTCTGATTCTGGTCTGTCTTATAAGGCAGCTGGTGTGGATATTGATGCTGGAGAAGCGCTGGTTGAGCGTATTAAACCACTGGCAAAGAAAACTCGGCGTGAAGGCGTATTAGCCAGTATTGGTGGCTTTGGTGGTTTATTCGAAATTTCTAAAAAATATCGTGAGCCTGTTTTGGTTTCTGGCACAGATGGAGTGGGAACCAAACTAAAACTGGCTTTTGCGCTCAATCGTCATGACACCATTGGGCAAGATTTAGTGGCGATGAGTGTGAATGACATTCTGGCCCAAGGTGCAGAGCCTTTATTTTTCCTAGATTATTTTGCATGTGGCAAGTTGGATGTAGATAAAGCTGCTACGGTTATTGCAGGGATTGCACGGGGCTGTGAATTGGCTGGCTGTGCATTGATTGGTGGCGAAACCGCAGAAATGCCAGGGCTCTATGAAGGAGGGGACTATGACCTTGCTGGTTTTGCAGTAGGAGTTGTAGAAAAAAGCCGCGTGCTTGGGGGCGGTACGCTCGAAGAGGGCGCCGACCAGGTTTCACCCTCCCTCAGTAGCGCAACAGACAAGACCTTGCATGAAGGTGACATCGTATTGGGTCTAGCCTCTAGTGGCGCGCATGCAAATGGCTATTCGCTGATTCGTAAAATTCTTGAGCGTGCGCAGCCAGACCTTCAGGCCGAGTTTGTGCCCGGGCAGTCTCTAGCTGATGTCTTAATGGCGCCTACGCGTATTTATGTGAAGCCTGTACTTGGGCTCATCGAGCAAGTGAATGTGAAAGCTATCGCGCATATTACAGGGGGAGGATTACTTGAAAATATTCCGCGTGTATTACCCGCTCACTTGTGTGCAGAGCTAGACGCAAACGCTTGGGAACGCTCTGCATTATTTAATTGGCTGCAAGAAAAAGGACAAGTGCATTCAGATGAAATGCACCGTGTATTTAATTGTGGAATTGGTTTGACGATAGTCGTGCCCAAAGAGCAAGCCGCGCAGGCAATAGACTATCTCACTGAGCAAGGCGAGCGTGTATGGGCCATCGGATCCATTCGCGCACGCGCACCTGGTGAAGCACAAACGATAGTGCGATAGGTTGATAAGGATTCGTTTTTAGATATAAAGATTCGTATAGGTATATGCCATTTTATATCCTATGGTGTTAAATATATTCTAAGTAGGCTTTTAAGAGAAAATATTTACCTATATATCCATATATTTGGATACCTATACGAGTTATGTCATGAGTGATCTGGCAAAATATTCATTGCACAATATGTCTGCGGGGGCGGGTTTCCCCAAACCTCATCAGGCACCCTCTCCTTTAAATTATCAACCTAATACACCAATAAGCAGTGGTCTAATGGCTAGACCTTCTGCTAAACAAAACCATGGTTCGAATTATTACAATTCTGATCTAGCACAATATTCATTAAACTATAAGTCTTCTTCGGTGGGTTCTTCCGGACACTATCAGGTATCTTCTCCGTTAAATTATCAAGCTAATACCTTAGTGCCTCATTTACCACCAATAAGCAGTGGTTTAACAGCCGGATCTTCTTATTTCCAAAAGAGTAAAGAAGAACTGATTGCACCTGCTATTTTACAGTCTCAAAGTAATAATCAAAATTTTCATGTTGAAAATCAAAATAAGCACAAGCTGGAGACAGAAAGCGTGGCGGAGCAGCCAAAGAAGCGTAAGCTCCTGGATATGCATAAAGACTGGGTGTTAGAGGTAAAGAAGCAACATCCAGATATTAGTGTGAGTAACCTGCGGGAGCTGATAAAAAAATATAAAGGGCTGGACGTCACCGATAGAATGGTGTTGCATTTTTTCAAGCGCCACGAGACCAGCTGGAAAAAACCTCCATACCTAAGAAGGATGTATCACCAGCACGTGAAGGTTGGCATCGATTACAAACCAAACTAGAGTGCCTCTGCCTTGTTTTAACGTACAGTAGGATTGCTTCAGCTGCTGAATAATCAGGGGTTCCTGCGTTTACCCTAGCTTTGTCTCTACAAGCGATAAACAAAGCGCAACAGCTTTGCTTATCGCTTGTGCCTCATTGCAATCAACGACATACGGCGACTGTATGGAGCGTAGCCACGTAATTTGTCGTTTGCCGAGTTGTCGAGTGGCGGCTAATGCGCTCTCAAGCATGGTGTCGTAGTCGATAATGCCTTCTAGATAAGCCCAAATTTGTCGATAGCCCACGCACCGTATGGAAGGCAGGCCCGCATGCAGATCCTCTCTGCGAAAAAGGTGGCGGACTTCTTCTATAAAACCCTCTTGCAACATAATATTAAATCGCTGTTGGATTTTTTGATGCCAACTGGCGCGCTCGCTAGGCTCTAGCGTGAGCGGGATGAAGCACTCAGCGGGGCCGCAGGATCGAGGCTGGCTTAACAGTGTAGACATAGCCTGGCCTGTGATCTGCCATATTTCTAATGCACGTCCTATGCGCTGTGCATCGTTGGGTGGCAGACGATGTGCTGTTATGGGGTCGTGTTGGGCAAGTTGCTCATGTAATGCGGGCCATCCTTTTTCTCTAGCTTCTTGCTCGATGGCTGCGCGTATTAGGGGGGCAGCTGCGGGTAATCCGTGCAGCCCCTGCGTGAGTGCGCGGTAGTAGAGCATAGTGCCGCCCACAATGACAGGAGTGGCGCCTCTTTGGCGAATGTCTTGTATGAGACGCGAGGCATCTGAACAAAATTGTGCGGCGCTATAGGCTTGGGTGGGGTCTAGTATATCTATTAGATGATGCTTGACTGCACGCTGCTCCGCTTGAGTGGGTTTTGCGGTTCCAATATCCATCCCTTTATATACAAGCGCGGAATCGAGGCTAATAATTTCGATAGGAATATGACGCGCCAGCTCTAGGGCTGTAGCAGTTTTCCCCGAAGCAGTGGGGCCCAGGATGCATAGGATAGGAGAGGAGATAGTCACGGCAAGTTTTAAAACAGTTTTAAGCTAGGCTTATGCCCATATTTTTTGGAAAAATGACTAGGGTATGGTGAAATTACTGCATGACGGTAAAAAAGCAGCCTCCATTTTACGAGCGTTTTTAAAGCGCTTATGAAATGAAGGCTGCTTTTATATGCAGCTACTGCAAAAATCAGTTCTACATTTCCTTATTTTGGTAAATGTGTAACTGTTTCTTAGGTTGGACTAGTTTGCTGATTTAGTCACTCTGTTATGAAGGTCATTCGCGTTACGTTGAATATCCTCAAGCAGCGTGCTAGCTTTTTTTGCATTGATGCAATTCGGCGTGTTTTCGAGTTCGCCAGGATTAGCATTGCATTTTTCAATCATAGCTATGCGATCTTTATCGTGCTCTCGGTACCAGTCAACTGTTTGCACAGGCTTTTGACATGCTGTTAAAAAAACTACGAGGCTAGATAATGAGAGTGCGACCAATTTTTTCATTGTTTTGTCTCCAAAAAAGCAGTGCATTCGAATTGCAACAAAAAGATGCACAAAAATCAAAGGCCAAATAAGGTGCTTAGAAAAGTGCCGCATCTCATATACACCATCGACATCTGCGCATATTGAAGCAAATAGCACACTACCGCACTTGAGAAGCATTTTCTATACGTTATAGACAATTAAAATGCACAATTACAGATAATTTTACCTTGCATTTCAACTTTTTTTATGGCAACCGCTCTGATAGTTAGGGTGGTGAAGTGTTGCATTTGATAAGCGCTTTTGCCAGTGAAGCCCGTATGGCATTGGCTGTGAAGCCGGTGGCAGAT
>JASSUF010000154.1:0-5572 GCA_031963365.1 Mycoavidus cysteinexigens | reverse complement strand
TTATTGACATCCAGTTAGGGTTTGAACTCGCTCATAATTGTGGGTAATTGCAAGTTGATTCAGGGGTTGGTGAATATACCGATTCAGCTCGATGCTTTGTGCTATAGCTGGGAGAATGTACTTCAAAATCAAACTGTGACTATGGCCAGTATTTATGAAGCGATGGTGAATAAATTATGGTTAAAGGATAGTAAACGCTTAAAGAAAAGAGACTCTGCAGAGGAGCTGACAGAATATAAGCTAGAAAAAAGGATGGCTCCTGAAACCCACTATTTAAGCTACTTGGCCTTTAAAGGTTTAGAAACGGAGAAAATTGAATTTAGCTGGAATGATTTATCCGAATGTGAAAAAGAGCTAGATATCGTTGGTGGTATAGAAGTAGATGCGTACACGCTGAAAAAAACGTCTATTTTGCATACCATCAATGCGGAAGAACCCAACGAAAAAAAACGTCACTATCATTTTCTGCATTTAACGTTTCAGGAGTTTTTTGCGGCGAAGTTTTTAGTTAAACATCTACAAGCGTATACCCATGTGGAAGGATCCTCTGCTCAAGCCTATGGTGTGCAAAAGGGTTTAGGTGTCATGCCAAAGCGCAATGAGGTGGAAGCGTTTATCGCCACGCATAAATACCATCCTCGGTATGAAATAATTTGGTGGATGGTGGCAGGATTGCTTAAGGGGGCTCCACTAGAACGTTTTTTCAGCCTCTTAGGGCAATCCCCCCGTGATCTGATCGGTAGCCATCACCAGCAAGTAGTCATGGGATGTTTGAACGAGGCCCGTGATCGATTGAACTCTAAAATGGTTAATGAGCTGGAAAAAGAGCTCCTGCAGTGGTTTCATTTTGAAATGAAATTGAGTAATGGTAGGAGCAAGCTGGCTAGGCAGGGAGCTTTTCCAGAGCGTCTACTGCTTACGTCGCTAGATCAGTCTGATGACAGAAAGAAGAACATTATTCGCCTATTAGGCCAGCGCCCCGCTTTGTCCAACGCCGCCAAGCAGGTCTTGATCGGCGCGCAACAGGATCAGAATAAAGATATCAGGTATGCAGCAGCCGTAGCAGCCAATGCGTTAGAGGACACGAGCATGTTTGAATTCAGCATGCAGACCTTGTTCAACGATTGCCGAGATAAGCTATTTGAGGTAGCCCATGCATTAGGAGTAGAAACCTTGTCTGAAGCTGACAAACAGGCTTTCATCGGCCTTTTAGGGGATCAAAATGAGGATATCAGACCTATACTAGCCCATGCGTTAGGAATAGAAGGCCAGAGCATATTGCCAGAAGGCGACGAACAGCCTTTGATCAGCGTTTCAGAGAGGCAAAGTGGAGATATCAGATCCATGGGAGCCATGGCAGGCCGTATGACAGCCAATAAGTTAGGAATAGAAGGCCTGAACAGATTGTCAGAGGCCGTTGAACAGGGACTCGTCGGCGCTTTCCAAAATCTAAGTGAAGTTATCATGTCCGCCCCAACGCATCCAGTCAAACATGAGTGCTCGGTGTCTGGAATCGCCATGAGTGGCATGTCTCGCTCTTTAATCTACGCTTTACAGAATGCGGTTGTGAATACCATGGAGAGTGAAACTATGGATACCATATTGGCGTCAGTAGAAGACGAGAGCGAGTTCGCTGAAATCAATGTGTCGGCCCTGGTCGACATATTACAGAATCAAGATAAGGCTACCAGGCTTGCGGCAGTCAATACACTAATAGAAAATAAAGGCACCTTGTCCGAGGCCGCTGAGCAAGCCTTAATCAGCACTTTGCAGCATGAAAATTGGGATGCAAGGCCTGCTGCAGCCCTTGCGTTAGGAGGCCAAAACACCTTATCCGAAGCGGGCGTGCATGCTTTGATCAGCGCTTTACAAGATCAGCACAAAAATGTCAGGTCTGCGGCAGTTCGTGCGTTAGCTATGCATATTGATCTTGTTTATCACATACTGCCAAGCTTGTTGTCTAGTCAGATTGAAACGCTCTATACGGAATTTTTATTTAATTACAGCTGCAAGCACACAGTAGTACTCTATATTCAAGAAGATCATCAACTTCACTTTTATACGGCAACAGGTCCTAAGCAACCGATTCAACTCACAGTTGAGCAAAGTGGGGTAATTCAGGGCGCTTTTAAAGCTATTCAAGAAGGAGCCGGCACCTTTATGGAGTTAGAAGAGGAGCTAGAGATGGATCTAGATCTAGATTAACCGAATGCAGCAGGGCCCGATGCGGAAGCATTCTGAGTGCGCCGGGTATGCGTCCCACCCCCACCTTTTTTCGCCAATTATTCAAAATTCCCCGGCATTAAGCGTTCACCATGCTTGACACGCGCAAAATTTTTTGTGTCGACATTGCTACTTCTACCACTGCCGCCTGTCTACGAAATTGACCTAGGTTTTAATAGCTTAACGAAGCTATTTGGCTAACCATCCCAATAACGCAAGCCAGAAAAGGAAGCGTTGCTAATGCTTGGTCTGTGTTTTAAGATTTGTGACATTGGTAAGTGAAAAACGATACATTTCACTTCGACCATTCTTTGAATAGGTGAGCGCGCCCATTTCAATGTCAGAAAAATAAAAGACGACAGCAGGCAACAACATGTTTTGAATAGCGCATGCACCCTGATAAAAATGCTCACTGGGTGTTTTAGAAAAGGTCAATCCTGCGAGGGGTATTTCTTGGCCCAATTGCCAGCCGGTGCTTTTCTGGACGGCAGCCAACACCGCAATTAGCGTGTCGTCTTTTGTGGGGTCCGAAATAGGATGGCTATCCTTTAATAGGATGCCTTCGTCCATTAAATCAAAAAAATAGTTCCATATTTCGCCGAGTTTGCCTGCTTCAGTGAGCAGCCGCTTCAGCTTTGCGATCGAATGCATAAGGTACCGAGCTCCTTGTTTTCAAAGAATTATTTATGATTGAATGGATTGTATTGGTCAGGGCAGACCCTAATTTTACACTGAATAAGCAAAAAATCACGCTACAACCCATTTTTCATCGCGTTTCCTCTCGGAAACCATAAGCTGTCCAGGAAATCGGAGTAACTTCAGTTGCAGCTTACATTCAAACACTAATGTAATTATGCATTCATTCCGCTGGAATATTGCTGTGTTACCTAATAGGGATAGTCCGTACGTGCTATCTCCAGCATGAGCGCGATAGAGATATCTAATAATTCTGAATAAATACTTGGTAAGTCATGAATGGGGTTTTCTAATGGCCTATACATCTTCTACAAAACAGCATAAAAGAGAGCGCTGGAATAAGATGAAGGATACTTACTCCTGGAATGCTAAAACCGATTATCGATTGCACCCAAAAGAGTATAAGGTGGGTAAAGGCGAACAAGGCGTTCTTTTGTGTGAGCCTTATAAATCAGAAATTTTGCCGCATTGGCGTTTCAAAGATGCGGCAACTGCTGAAATAAGCAGCACCAAAATTTTTGATATTTTCCAAGCGTATCTAGAAAAAGAAGATTTTGTCGGGGCAGATATGGCGCGCAAATTTCTGCAAATGGGGTATACGCGCGCTCGCCGTTATGCAAATCATGCAGGTGGAAGAAAATACGATCCGCAAACCGAAGAAGAATTACCGCGTTCGCCGGAAGATCCTGTAAAAGCAGAGAGTGCTGCTATTTTTTATAAAAAATGGCAAGAAGCGGAAAATAATTCCTTGTATAAGGAAATGAAAGCGTATTGGAAGAAAAATTATGGTTAATCATTAAAATTGAATGTGGCAGAATTTTAATAACGATAAAAAATGGTGTGGACCCTGATCTGAAGTAATGCCTTTTCAGTCTCTGTTAAAAAAGAACGGTAGGTTGGTGGTGAGGCACGAACCCCAACATGATGACCACGGTGCTTTTGAAACCTGTATATGCATGCCAAAAGCGATGATTATGGGCTGGTGGTGTGCATGTTGGGGTTCCTTTGTCACCACCAACCTACCGTTCATTGTAGGTTGGTGGTGAGGTACGAACCCCAACATGATGACCACGGTGCTTTTAAAACATGCATATGCATGTTAAAAGCGATGATTACGAGTTGCCCTCAAAAAATTGAGTAAAAATCTGATTTTTGGGTGTAGTGCAGAGGCGAAGTGGCTCAAGAACACGTGCATATCTTTTCCTTTTAAACGCTGCCTACATCGATAGAATGAAAATTTTATGCTAATCTGTCTTTATAAATAGTTGCATTTTGTATGGAGAGGCAGATTCAGATTTCTCCCTTATTTGCGATACACTTTAGTATCAAAAAAATTCTAAAAAAGTGCAGCGGTTTATGAAATTTGTTTAAAACAAGCACAGAAAGCTGGTTTTAAATCTCGTTCAGCCCTCTGGATTCTCGTCCATGTTTAGTGGAGAGAATCCAGAGGGTTTTCTATCTCTTTATTCCCACATGGCTCGCGTTATGGATGATATTGCTCGTGTTTTTAATCTTGCTTCTCTAGGCATAGATGTGCCTACATGGGCTGATAAGATGCGACCGACATTTTTGCGCCTGCCCTGGGATAGTTATGAATTGCGTGGCCGTCAGCTTGCAGCGCTGCGTGCAGCGAGCAATGCAGAGCATAAAATAGCTTCTACGCCTTCTGCGAATACCGTGAGAGAAGGGGAGAGCGCATTTGCGCCGAAGGATTTTTTAAATGGGGTGTGCGAATTAGAAGCACTGCCTGCTTTTTGCGCACTAGAACCACAAGTGCAACAGCGATTGTGTGCTATGGCGCGTCGACGAAAAAGAGCGGTAGCCACTTTTTTTATCAGCGAAGAAGGGCCTGTTGATGGGCAGACCGCGGGCCAACACAGGCATGCAGCGCCTTTAAAGTGGCGCGTAGAACGCTGTGCAAGTGGGCAATTTGTTCAATATAACAGTCCTTTTTACCCCGA
Source organism: Mycoavidus cysteinexigens (assembly GCA_031963365.1). Lineage (GTDB taxonomy): Bacteria > Pseudomonadota > Gammaproteobacteria > Burkholderiales > Burkholderiaceae > JASSUD01. The sequence continues at coordinate 692 of JASSUF010000154.1, read as the reverse complement.
CCAGCGGCAATTTGATGAAATGGAAGAAGAAGTCGTTCAAGACTCCAATTTTCAGAAAATTCTTCATTTTCTGCCTCAGCTTGTTCGTGAGGCAGGGGAGTCTGTTAGCGAGCTTAAAGTGGTATGCCATCAGGTTGCATTGTGTGCAACGCCCAATACCCCAGGCCATGGCTCTCCTGAAGGTATTCATCAAGATGGAGCTGACTTTATTGTTTCTGCTTTGGTACTACACCGCGAAAATATAGAGGGCGGTATGAGCCGGGTATATAGAAAAAAAGAAGATGGAAGCTATACACTTTGCTTCACGCATACTTTACAAGCGGGTGAAGGTCTTTTTCAAGCCGATGAAAATACGGCTATTTGGCATGATGTTACGCCAGTGACTGTAGCTGATAATACTTCTACGGGTTTGCGCACCACGTTTGGCTTTGATATCCATGTGTTAAAGGGTGCAGGAAATTGAGTTTAGCTTTATAAAAATTTATCCTAGCCAAACGGGATATTGGATAAAAGAAGATGTGGTGCCAGACTGTGTGCAGCAAGATAGGAGCTGTAAATAAAAACTGCTCCGTTAATAAACGGTAGGTTGGGGTGAGGCACGAACCCCATAAGCGCTAACGTAAAATATTAAAGATATAGTATCGTAGGCGTTTTGTGTAAAAAAGCTAAAAGTCTGCGAGCATGAATGGGTA
>JASSUF010000153.1:0-5818 GCA_031963365.1 Mycoavidus cysteinexigens | reverse complement strand
TTTATTTACTGCTCTATCATATGACTTCTTGCACACAAAAATTCTGACAGGCTCCCGCTGGACACTCTATCGCTTACTGCCTACGCTTAACAGCCAGCAGATAGAGCTAATCTACACAGAATACTTACTCAAACAACGCTTTGATCAGAGTATTCCTTTCTATATCCAGGAGGGCTCCTTGTATTTCTATACGGCTCAAGGACTCCAGAGCGTTCCTTTTAGCGATGCGAATCAGGAAGTCAAATTCAAGCAGGCGGTTCAACAAGCACAACAGGCGGCTGGCCTGCCTCTCGCTTTGGGAGATCAAATCGTACAGCCGGATGCGCATCATCTGTCCGCTGGAAAAAAGGTTTTAGGGTTCATAAAGAACTTCACATGAGGGTTGCTTACTGTGGTAAGCAAAGAGATAGCCGCTTGTAAGCAATAGGATGGATGCTCCCACCCTTTAAACGGCATTGCGATGTACCAATGCGACCTGAAAGTTGTTTGAGTTTCTGTTTTGCGGAAGAAAGAATTATTTGATGGACCGGTCGTTCGACCGAACCAGAGTCGTATCAAGTTGAGTAATCGGTTTTTTGGATAACGCCTGGATATTCGACGACAGACATCCAAGCCTAAAAACGCGGAGCTGTAAAAAACTAATCCACTAAAAATATAAATTCAGTTATTGACCCCCTCGCGTTCTTATATTTCTCTTTGATAAGCTTATTCGGACAATCAGTATTTATCATACAAATCAAACAATTAAGCCCAAAAATAACACTATGCGTGCTGCTAGTCCGATTCACAAAGCTTTGATGATTAAAGAGCTGCAAATGGAAGCACAAAGCCATTTGCAACGGGCTCGTTCTTATAAGAAGGCAGATGATTTCGAGATGGCCTTAGCCTCGTATGATCAAGCTAAAGTAACTTTTAAAAATGCTGAGAACATACGCAAAAGGGTTCCGCCTTTATCGGAGTTGAAAAAGGCTTTTAGCCGAGCGCATACTCCTCAAACTTCAGAAGATGAGTCTTTGCGACAACGTATCGCTGAAGTTTATTTTGAGCGGTTCGAAGTGTTGAAGAGTTTGGAGGAGCACGAAAAAGCGCAGAAGAGTTACGAAAAAGCCCAAGAATGGGGCTATAAAGGCATACCTGCATTATCGATTTCTGCTTTGCTACCTTCTGTAGATAGCGCTATTGGTTTGACCCCATCTACTGAATTTTTTCCTTCAAGAGCTTCTCTATTACCTAAGGTGCTGGAAACCTGCCCGCAGGAAAAACATCAGTGGGTGGCACAGGTCTTTGAAACTATCTTGAAACAGTTTCAGGATTTAGATTTGTGCCAAAGCTCTCCGAGCCTGTTTTTGGTCTATGCACATAATAATAAGCTGGGTAAAGCCGATGCGGAAGTCTCTCAACGGGTTATTCAATGGTTATCTAACCTACGTTCTAATTTATATTCTGATCGCACTGCCAGTGGTCACCAGGCTTTACCGCTTCCTGCGACGCCGGAAGATAGGGCCAAAGTCAACGATATTCTATCCAGCCAACTTTGCTTATTACCCAACCACGCAGGCACGGTAGATCAGGTGATTCTGTGTGGGTCGGAACTGTTGGGTCACTATATGGCCTCGCCGTACTATCAAGGTTTTTGCGAAGCGATTCAACGTGCTTATCGAGAAGCGTCTCAGACGCATGACTTTGCTCAGATTGAAGCGGCGATACGCAAGGTGGTGGAGGCGAATGTAAATGAAGAGGAGTTCCACCATGTGCTGACGGAATTGGCTTTTTTACAAATCCGCTATGAGCACAAAAAAAGTGAGCACAGGATTATTCCTCTGTTGCTCAACAGTACCGCTCAGCAATGTCTGCCGAAGTTTATTGTTGACTCGACTACGATTCGTATCGAAGATTCGAAATGGCGCACGCCCAGCAATTGGAATGGGGAGAGGTACCAGGATGAAGGCTTGCATATTGCTTTCTTTAAGCTATTAAATCGGCTTTTAGGGGAACAAAAGCGGTGCATTCCGTTGATGGAGGAGAAAGTCTATCGCGCCTGTTTGCAGAAGTTGCAAGAAGATTGTGCACATACGTTGACGGCAGAAGCTTTTTCATTGTTCTTGAACCAAACGTGCGTGACTGCGCTCGAGGCATTGAAACAAGACCATAGCGCTGATTTACGGGAACTGGATGTTCAGAAAGCCTATGAGAGCCTCCTGACAGAAATCAAGCAAATCAATGGCGAGTCACTGGTAGCGCCTGATCAACTTCGATCGGCTTTGGAGGCGTCGTATTCTGCTAAGCGCTTGGCTATTCAGCGCTTGTCTGGCTCACCTTTACCCATGGAGCATTGCTATATCAATCTGGCAGTTGTGGGGCACGAGAAAATCCGTAAGAATGAAGAAACTGAAAAAGGGAAAGAGAAAAAAATTACACAGAGGAAAGCGAAGACGCATACGTGTAAAGAGCAAGGGCCCATGCCAAGTTCCTTTCATCGCTTACCGAGCGTTGAGACGATCGATTCCAACCCACAAGAATTCGTCTCCCTCGAGCGGCTGTTCGAGCCTCAGGAATTAAGTGATGGTAAGCAAGCAGCACCCAAACGGATTTTGATTCGAGGCCGAGCAGGCATGGGTAAAACAACTTTATCCAAAAAGATCGTCTACGAATATACACAGAAAAAGCAATGGCGGGATCGCTTTGACTATTTGCTGTGGATCCCCCTGCGTACGCTAAAAGGCAAACAACGCTGCGATTGGGTTACGTTGTTTCATCAAACCTACTTTCATACTCACCCCAAAGGCTTGGCTCTAGCACAAGCATTGGAAGCGCAAATCAAGGGACCTGCGCAACAGAAAACGCTCTTCGTGCTTGATGGCTGGGATGAAGTCGCACAGGAATGGGGGGAACACGAGCCAATGGCTGAGTTTCTCACAGACTTACTCAATCAACCTGCGGTATTGATTACATCGCGGCCTCATGTCGCACTGAAACAGGTGCAAGCGATGGACTTGGAATTAGAGACGATGGGCTTTAAGCAGGAGAACGTGACCGCCTATCTGGGCAATATGGACATTGTTTCGGCTTCGGACGCGAATGAGATAAAGCGCTTCATCAAGACTAATGCCGTCATCCAGGGGCTAGTTAATGTACCGGTCCAACTTGATGCGCTGTGTTACAGCTGGGATGAAATCAAACGTGTGCAGCAAGAGACGCCCGACGAGATGACGATTACCACGCTATATCAAGCGATGATGAATAAATTATGGCGCAAAGATATGCTGCGTCTTGGTAAGCAAGAGAATGGAAAACGCTTACTCCTCGAGGCAGTCCAAGCGCTGAGAAGGGCGTCACGTATCGAGCAAGTTGTGCGAGCGGAAAGTGATTTCCTCAGTGCTTTGGCTTTTCAAGGGTTACAGGATAACCTTATCGAATTTGATACCGTTTATATAGACAATCTCATTGAGCAACTGATGCGTGAAGGGGTGTCATTGCCCATTACGTTGGAAGCTAACCTCAAAGAACTCTCGTTTCTGCATACCGATGGTGCCAAGGCAGGCCAATGGAGCCCCCATTTCGTGCATTTAACCTTTCAGGAATTTTTTGCAGCCAAACACTTTGTCACACATTGGGAAACAGGGCGAGAGATCACGCTGTTATCCGCCCATACTCATCGGTGGACAAAAGCGCCAGGAGAGGCGTTTGTGCGTGAACACAAATATAACCCTCGCTATGAGATTTTTTGGTGGTTTGTTTCAGGGTTGTTGCGTGGTGAGGCGCTGGACCGTTTCTTTGCATTGCTCGAAGCTGAACCGCGTGATCTGTTCGGCGCGCCTCATCAACGTTTGATGATGAGCTGTCTGCGTGAAGCATCACGGGCGCCGGGTGTGGGATTGTTACGCGAAATACGAGATGGGCTAGAACAGCATTTGGCGCAATGGCTACTATGGGAAGCAGACAAGCAAGATACTTGCACGCTGGCGTATCAGCCCACCTTTCCCGAGCACTTGTTGCTTAATTGCCTCAAGGAGACAGCATCAGAAAAAACAAAAAGAGCGGTTGCAAGAGCGCTCGGATATCGAGCTGCCTCATCGGACGCGGCTTGGACGGCCTTGCTTATGCTGGCGAATGACGAAGATAAATTGGTAAAGCGCACCGCTGTCGAGGCAATAGGTAAGCAGTCTTCGTTACCAGAGTTAGCTCTACAGTCCTTGCTTGCGTTGGCGAAGGACCCGTACGGAGATGTGAGGTATGCCGCTGCTCAGGCATTAGCCCAGCAATCTTCATTACCAGAGTCTGTCCTGCCAGCTTTACTTGCGTTGACGAAAGAGAGGGGCAGCGATGTAAAGCTCGCCGCTACTCGGGCATTAGGCAACCTGTCTTCGTTACCGGAGTCAGCTCTGAGGTGCTTGATTGTGTTGGCGACGGACACGAGCAAAGAGGTAAAGCGCGCTGCTGCCACAGCGTTAAGCAAGCAATCTTCGTTACCGGAGTTTGCCATACAGGCATTGCATAGGTTAACTAAAAGCCAGGACAGTGAGGTTAGGGGCATCGCTACTATGGGATTAGGCCAATATTCTTCGTTAGAAGAGCTTGGTCTGGGGCTGCTTGAGTTGATGATGCACAGATCGTGGACGGTGGCCAACATCAGGGCACACAACATCATTACGCAGTCAGACAGTCTGTTTTTTCTTCAGCCGGGGTCTGTCCTGCATACCTTGCTTGAGTTGGCACAGGATCAAGACGAGGCTGCTACGGGGTTAAGCAAACTGCCTTCACTATCGGAGTCGGGGCTGCAGACCTTGCTTGTGTTGGCGAAGGATAAAAGCTCGTATGTGAGGGCCGCCGCCGCTGACGCGTTAAACGAACAGTCTTCGTTACCGGAATCTACTCTGCAGGCCTTGCTTGCATTGGGGCAGAACCAGGACTGGGATGTGAGATTCACTGCTGGTTCGGCATTGCGCCTGATGTCTTCATTGCCGGATTCGGCTCTGTCGGTCTTGCTCATGCTGGGGAAGGACAAGAACCAGCAGGTGAGATGCGCCGCTGCTGAGACTTTAGGCGAACACTCTGATCGATCGGAATTTGCCCTACAGGTTTTGATCGCGTTGGTGCAGAATCAGGATAGTGACGTGAGGTACGCTGCTGCTGAGGCATTAGGCAAGCAATCTTCGCGATCGGAGTCTGTCCTGCAGGCCTTGCTTGCGTTGACGCAGAACCAGGACCGGGGTGTGAGATCCGCTGCTGCTAAGGCATTAGCCTTACACCACGGAGCACCTGATCGCTTATTGACCAGGCTTAATAGAGAGCAAATAGAGCTGATCTACACAGAATATATACTAGGACAACGCTTTGATAAGAGCATGCCTTGCTATATTCTAGATAACTCACTGTGTTTTTATACAGCAAAAGGCCTGCAGGCTGTTCCCCTGAGCGATGCGAAAGATAAATTCAAAGAGGTAATGCAACAAGCCCAACGGGCCGCTGGTATCCCTCTTCCTTTCCATTCAACCTTGACAGGCCAAGCCTTGCCGACGGATGAAAAAAACATTTCTTTAGTCAAGCAATCAATTTCCTCTACCCCATCGATCCGAGAAAAGGCGTCGGAGTTACTTAAGCGTTTTGTGTGACTGTTCCCCACACTTCTCTCAATCAGATTCTTGCTTAGCAATACCCAGTAAATTGATTTCCCATCTATAGGCATCTGCCAGACAGACGGGAAATGGAAAAAAGCTCCTATTGTCGTGGCATTCGTCAGGCATGGATGCTTTGATATTTTGTCCTGCTTGAGCGAACAATAGTAAGCGTACGGCGCCCCCATCTAGACGCTGAAGCT
>JASSUF010000152.1:0-6009 GCA_031963365.1 Mycoavidus cysteinexigens | reverse complement strand
GGTGACGAAGGAACCCCAACATGCACACCAAAGTCTTGTTGAATACCTGCATAACATCAGTTAATAAGCCTCATCCGCAAAAAACTGATAGATAGCCAACAATTTCATCGACGTGGATTTTCAAGTAAGAAGTCAACGCCCGTCTTCGTAGCGCGCGGAGAGAAGGAACCCCCGCTAGCTATAAAAGTCTGAATAAGCGGCGCCAGATCTTTAGGAACTAACATGACTTCTGTATCTATTGCGTAAGCCAATGCCATAAAAGTAGATAGTTGCGCATCCACCTCACCACGTTCTAACTGCGATAATCGCTGGCGCGACCAACCTGTTTTAGCCAAAATCTGCGCGGTCTTGAGACCAGCTTGCTTGCGCATAACCCGCAAATTCTGAAAAAGTATTTTATATGACATATAAATATAGGGCCATTTATGAAATTGACATTTAATTATATGTCTAAATTGTAAGTATATCCCGTTCATTTATCCATCATAGTTTGATTTTGCAGTACAGTTTTTCCCTCTATTTCTTCTTTTTAGTCCATTAAAAATGGCTTTTTATGCCCTCTTTTGAATCCTCTAACGCTGCTTCATTACAAGCTGGCTCCTCTACATCCGGGAAAAGAAGAAAAAAGAACGCATCACCCTCCTCTAATGCGATGGATAATCGTGCGCTTGCTGTGGCTCTGCCCGCGGTGGTTAGCCAATCTGCAGAACTTAGCGCATCGAGGTTTTTTGATCCTCTTTCTGTTATTCATTCTCCCACCCTTCCCCCCCCTGCTCCTGCTCCTGCTCGCCAGGCTATGCGTGTACAAGAGCAAATAGGGTTTGTATTGCACCGCTATCCATACCGTGAAACCAGTCTCATTATTGAAGGATTTAGCCGGATATATGGGCGCGTTGCATTGATTGCAAAAGGGGCAAAACGCCCACACTCGGCATTACGGGGCGTGCTGCAGCATTTTCAGCCACTTTCGTTTTCTTGGTCTGGCAAATCAGAGGTTCGCACGCTTACGCGCGCAGAATGGGTAGGAGGCATGCATCCCTTAGATGGCAATGCTTTATTGTGTGGATTTTATTTAAATGAATTATTGATCCGCTTTTGTGCGCGTGAAGACGCCTGCCCCAAGCTCTTTGATCACTATGTTCTGACTCTACAGCGCTTAACTCAACCCAGTGCATCTGCAGCGCCCATTCTGCGATCTTTTGAACATGCGCTATTGCGCGAGATGGGTTATTTAGCAGAATTGGACCGCATCGCTAATACGCATGAGCGCGTTACCCCTGAGACGCGCTATATTTTTGACCCGGAGCACGGTACACGTCTAGCTCAAACAGAAGATCCTACGCCTTGGCCTTCTGTAGATGGACAAACCCTCTTGGATATGGAACAAGATAATTACCAAAGACCAATAACCCGCACTCAAAGTAAACGTCTACTACGGTTTTTGTTAGACCACCACCTCGGTGGCGAGGCTTTAAAAACACGTCGGATGCTGTCTGACTTGCATGCTTTGTAACTGATTTTATGCAGGTGTTCAAAAAGATAGTGGTATGCATGTTGGGGTTCCTTCGTCACCACCAACCTACCGACATGGCTATGTAAAAAGAATTCTCTACACTTCACCAACCACAAGAACTAGGTTTTAAATATATGCACGGCTTCCTCGCCCCCCTTTTTGCATTAGGTCTGGGCGTTAATATTGACCATATTGCAACCCTTAGAAATGCACGAGGCACCCCCTACCCGGATCCTATTCAAGCGGCACTGGCTGCGGAAGAAGCGGGAGCAGATGTGATTACGCTGCATTTACGCGAAGATCGGCGTCATATCAAAGATGAAGATGTAGCTCGGTTACGACCTTTGCTACGTACTCGTATGAATTTAGAGTGTGCGATTACTCCAGAGATGTTGCGCATTGCTTGCGCAATTCGCCCACAGGACGTGTGCCTCGTTCCTGAGCGGCGTGAAGAGCTCACAACAGAAGGTGGTTTGGATGTAGAACGCCACTTTGATGCTACGCAGGCTGCTTGCACTATGCTTGCCCAAGAGGGTATACGGGTTGCACTTTTTGTAGATGCAAACCCCCACGCTATTACAGCAGCTAAAGCAGCTGGAGCTTCCATTATTGAGCTGCACACTGGGCTATACGCAAATCTTTTAGAGCAAACCCTTATGCATAGTTTGGAAGATTCCTCGCAGCGGCCCTATGACCCCCTGTGTTACAAAAGCTTCCATGCAGATCAGTGCGCAGCAGGCCTAAAAACCCCTGCTGTACAACAAGAGCTCATTCGCCTACAAGAGGCTGTAGCGCTGGGGCTTTCCTTAGGTTTGCAAGTCCATGCAGGGCATGGACTGCACTATGGCAATGTACAGCCTATCGCATCGATTCCAGGTATTCGGGAACTTAATATTGGCCACGCTATCGTCTCTCATGCGGTTTTAGTAGGGTGGATGGAAGCCGTTCGATCCATGAAAGCACTACTTAGTGCGGGTATTGAATCTTCTCCTTTAGAAACTCAATAAAAGGGGAAAGGCGGTGATCTATGGCATTGGTACAGATATAGTCGACATCGCCCGCATTAGGCAGGTGATGGAGCGCACGTCTGGGCGATTTGCCGAGCGTGTATTGGGGAAGCAAGAATTAGAGGAATACCAAGCGCGCAGTGCGCGCTGCACCAAGCGGGGCATGGCGTTTTTGGCTACCCGATTTGCAGTAAAAGAAGCTTTTTCAAAGGCAGTAGGCTTAGGCGTGAAACCTCCTGTAGCGCTAAAACTACTCCAAACGCTGAATGACCCAGCCACTGGGCGGCCGCATATTGTGACGACTGGAGCGCTTGCTAGCTGGTTAGACAAGCAATGCATCCGGACCCATGTATCGGTGAGCGATGAGCGCGAGGCGGTGGTTGCTTTTGTTATTGCTGAAGTGCACACCGCTGAATTTTAATATTTGTTTTGGAAAGTTTATAAGCTGGTCTTCAAGGAGACAGTGGCCTGCATGTTGGGGTTCCTTCGTCACCACCAACCTACCGCCCTTTTTTTGTGGTTGGTGGAGTTTGATAGAACCTTTTTACGTACGCACCTTGGTAGGTTGGTGGTGACGAAGGAACCCCAACATGCATACCACAGCCTTTTTGAATACCTGCGTAACATCAGTTAATAATCTGTGTGCAGACCCTGCCTCAAAAATAGGAAATTATCGTGGACGTTTCAAAAATAGAGCAGATATTGAGCGAGCCCCTACCTTTACGTGGCCCCGTTATGCTAGATGTGGCTGGAAAAACACTCACTGAAGAAGAGCGCAAACGCATTGCGCATCCATTCACCGGCGGCCTTATTTTATTTGCACGTAATTTTGAGAATCGTACCCAGCTCTGCGCCTTAGTCGCTCAAATTCGTGCCGTTCGACCTTCTATTTTGATTGCGGTCGATCATGAAGGGGGGCGGGTTCAACGTTTCAAAACGGACGGATTTACCGTATTGCCAGCCATGCGCCAGCTCGGCGCTCTGTGGAATAGCAATCCAATTGAGGCAATGCATGCCGCTGTGGCAGTAGGCTATGTACTTGCAGCAGAGCTGCGAGCATGCGGCATAGACTTTAGTTTTACCCCCTTATTAGATAGAGAGTATGGCCGCTCAGAGGTGATTGGAAATCGCGCGTTTCATGCAGATTCCACCGTCATCGCCACGCTAGCGCAAAGTTTAAACCAAGGTATGGCGCTTGCCGGCATGGCCAATTGTGGCAAGCATTTCCCAGGGCACGGGTATGCAGAGGCAGATTCACATCATGCACTTCCGGTAGACCCTCGCACGTTAGAAGATATTCTAGGCGATACACAACCTTATACAGGGCTGGGATTAGCGCTAGCTGCTGTGATGCCCGCTCATATTCAATATTCAAATGTAGATGTGCATCCAGCCGGCTTTTCTCACTTCTGGCTACATACCATTTTGCGCGAGCAACTGGGTTTCACCGGCGCCATTTTGAGCGATGACCTCTCTATGCAGGGCGCCAAATCAGTAGGCAGTGTGTTAGAAGCCGCTCAAGCTGCTTTAGCTGCAGGCTGCGATATGGTTTTAGTATGCAATCACCCAGAAGAAACCGATACAGTCTTGGCAGGCTTACGCCCTCCTGCTTCGGCAGATTCTCAACGTCGCTTGGCTCGCTTAGCGGCTCATCAGCCTAATATTCCTCAGCTCCTGCCAGACTTCACCACGGGTATTGACCCATACACTTTTGAAGCTTGCTGGCAAAGCCTGCATAAACAACCGGAATATCAAAAAGCCAAAGCTATTTTGCAGCATCTTCTAACAGCCTAATGTCCTGTGCGATTTAGTGGCTCATTATTTAGATGCCACCTATGACAAACGGATTCTCTTTTTGCGTGCCTCACGTACATTTAAAGACGGGGATAGCTCACCGATGGCCCCGCGCTGCTGCAAGAGCTGCTGATTCATCCGGCTTAAGCCTTGCACGCCTTGAATGGTGGCGTCTCTTAAAATCAGTCTGTCATGCGTCGAACTCCAATGCAGGCGTACCTGATAACCCTCTTTCTCTTCTATGACCTGCCATAGGCGAACAGAGTAATCACCACAGCCGGTTGCCAAATAGGTGCCCGTGGGCGTTACTTTCCAGGCAACACTAGTGACTACTCCACCAAAATCCCGCATCACCGCTACACACTGACCCGAGGCGATATCCCACAGCCGCACCGTATGGTCAACACTGCCCGAGGCGATCTGCTGGCCGCTCGGCGAATACACCACACTATAAACAGAGGAGGCATGCCCTTGTAAGGCGGGCGCGAGGGCCCCAGTCTGCGCGTCCCACAGCCGCACCGTCTTGCCACCACTGCCTGAGGCGATCTGCTGCCCGCTGGGCGAATACACCACGCTCCAAACCCAGCTGGTATGCCCTTGTAACGTGCGCTCGAGGGCACCGGTTTGCACGTCCCACAGCCGCACCGTCTCGTCCAAACCGCCCGACGCGATCTGCTGGCCGCTAGGCGAATACGCCACGCTCAAAACAGGCTCGGTATGCCCTTGTAACGTGTGCGCGAGGGCACCGGTTTGCGCGTCCCACAGCCGCACCGTCCGGTCATCACTGCCCGAGGCGATCTGCTGACCGCTGGGTGAATACACCACGCTCAAAACAGAGTCGGTATGCCCTTGTAACGTGCGCGCGAGGGCACCGGTTTGCGCGTCCCACAGCCGCACCGTATGGTCGCGACTAGCAGAGGCGATCTGCTGGCCGCTCGGCGAATACACCACGCTAATAACCGAGTCGGTATGCCCTTGTAAGGTGTGGATTTTTTCCCAACTCGAAGTCGAATACACGCTGATGGTGCCATTTTCAAGGCCAATCGCACACGCTTTCCCATCCGGGGAATACGCGCAGGACCACACCGCGCTCTCTTCTTGGAGAGTTGGCCATTCGCCAAATCGCACGCCCGCCATCTGCGCACCCTTTAAATCAGCTTGGCGCAACCAACTATTACGAAGATTCACCTTTCTTAAATCCGCGCCTTGCAACTGCGCGGAATCGAATGCCCCTCCACTTAGATCTGCTCCTGGAATCTGTATCTGTTGCAGATCCGCTCCATTAAACTGTATCCCAGATCTGACTAATATCGTGATCGCATTGGCCGCGGCCTTGCGCACGGTGGAGTCCGTTTTGGAGCGCTCGATGATCGCTAGAAGCTGTTCTTTAAAGGCAGACTCTTGCACAACGCGCTCGGTCATCCATCGCACCACGCCTAGATCGCCAAGCCAATGCGTGGGGGTTAACGAGTCGTCTAACAGCGTGGGGGGACGCAGAACCGGTTCGTTTTCAAAACTATAGACGGAAGCATCACTACCACGACGAGAGTGGGTATGAGGTGCAATGCACGCATCGAACGACTCGAACAGCGCACGTGCCACGCAATATTCCAGCAGGGATTTATGAATAAAGCGATTGATGGTAGTGTCAGGAATTTTGTGTGCCTAAAGTCATAGTTAAATTTTACATTGAGT
>JASSUF010000151.1:0-6017 GCA_031963365.1 Mycoavidus cysteinexigens | reverse complement strand
TGCCGGGTGGTGTGGCAGGGGTGCAGCCTCAGAAGGCTGCCCCCTATGCCGATTGTGCCGCTTTTACCAGACTTTAGCTTGGATCAAGTGGCGATGCAGGCTGCAATTAAAGAGCATGCTCCTGCACTTATTTTTCTAGCCAATCCCAATAACCCTACAGGTACTTTGTATAACGAGGCGGAAATAGAGCAGCTTATCCGTGCTGCTCCTTCAAGTCTGGTGGTGATTGATGAGGCGTATGGCCCTTTTTCGCCTACTAGTTGGATGCCACGTTTGCAGGAGTTTGACAATGTACTCCTGATGCGCACTTTTTCTAAGTTAGGACTAGCGGGTATTCGCTTGGGTTACCTTGCCGGCTCACCACAGTGGCTTACCCAGTTAGATAAAGTGCGCCCCCCCTACAATATTAATGTGCTGACGCAAATCGCCGCTAGTTATGCGCTAGACCACATCGATGTTTTAAATGCGCAGGCGCAACAGCTATGCGCTGAACGTGCACGTTTGAGTGCAGCACTGAGTGCACAGTCTGAAGTGGGGAAAACGATTACGGTGTATCCGAGTGCAGGGAATTTTTTACTAGTACGTGTGCCCGATGCTTCTTTTATTTTTGAGTCGTTACTTAAACAACGTATTTTAGTTAAAAATGTAAGCGCGGCTCACCCGCTACTACACCAGTGCTTACGCTTAACAATAGGCCAACCAGAAGAGAATGATCAATTAATAAAAGGCATACATACCGCCCTGAACACTATGCCTACTCGTAGGTTGGGGTGACGAAGGAACCCCAACACCCAACCACGACCTTCTTGTAAATTGCCAAAAGCAAAATTAAAAGTCGGTGGTATGCATGTTGGGGTTCGTACCTCACCATCAACTTTGTATCTGCAGACTGGACATGACCAGTCGGATATAACTTATCTTATGCTTTTAAGGCAAGTTGCGCTGCAAGTATGCTAATCCCATATTTCTCAACAATAGCAAGTAATTTAAGTGCCATCCCGCTAGGCCGCTTCGCGCCAGTTTCCCATTTCTGAATGGTAGATGCACTAGTATTCAGATACAACGCGAAAAGAGCTTGAGTAACATGATTTTCTTCTCTGATCGCTTTAATGTGCTGCGGATCAATTTCACGGGGCATTACTAAACAGGAAGCATCGAATTGGCGCATCTTATCTGCATCAATCGTCCCCGCCCGATGTAATCCTTGGGCTGCGCTATGAATAGCAGCAAAAGCATCACTTTTGAATTTTGGGCGTATTTTAGAAGTGGAATGACTGGTCATGACATATCTCCAGTAAATCGCCAGTGGCGAGTGCACACCTAATCTCACTTTCTGTTTTCTGACTATAAGCTTGGGCTAACTCTCTGAATGCATCTAACTCATGATGATGGATGTTACCTCTGTCTTGCTTAGCAAATAGATAGGCATATACCCATAAGCGGCGACCTTTTGCTAAAATAATTGAGCGGTGCAGGTTGTCATTCAGACGTTTCTTAAATACACCGCCCCCTAAATCCTCGGCCAAACCCTGCATGACTTGCGCAATAGCTGCGCACAGATGAGTGTCTTTAAGACGAGCCTTCCGCGCTGCTTTAGAAAACCAGGCTGTCTTGAAGACCCTTACGGAGAGAAGATTAAGTGTATGCATACCTTAAAATTAGCACCAAGTGCTAATTTTTGCAAGCTTTCACCCTATTAAAGAGGTTAATAGTTTGCAACTGCACTCTTTATTTTTCGATAATTCGTGAGCAGGTCACCAGGGACGCATTGGTATGCTATTGAGGAACGTTGCCCACCACCAGCCTATGAGGTTACCCCTTCTTCGGGTGACGGAGTGGGCTGGAAGAAATGGGCGACAAAGAGCCCAATTTCATAAAGTAATATAAGCGGGATAGCCAGCAACAGCTGAGAGAAAACATCTGGAGGGGTAATGATAGCCGACAGAATAAAAGCGCCCACGATCACATAAGGGCGCATAGCCTTAAGGCGGCTCAAGGTCAGCAAGCCAGTTCTTACAAAAAGTACCACAACCAGTGGGATTTCAAACGTGACCCCAAACGCCATAAAAAGACTGAGTGTAAGACTGACATAGCGTTCAATATCCGTTGACATTTGCGCTTCTAGCGGTGCGTTGTAATGCGCCATCATTTGAAACAGCACAGGAAATACCGCAAAGTAGGCAAAAGCCATTCCACATAAAAAAAGTATATAACTGCTACCTACCAGTGGAATAACGCCCTTTTTTTCATGGGGGTAGAGTGCCGGTGCGATAAAAGCCCATATTTGATAAAGCACAAAGGGCAAGGCCAACATAAAAGCCGCTAACAAAGTGACTTTCATTGGGATAAAAAAAGAACCCGTCACATCGGTGACCATCATCTTGCCATCTTTGGGCAGATTGGCTAGGAGAGGTCGTGCCAATAGATGAAAAATCTGAGGCGCCCAATACACTAAACTAAAGAAAATGAGCAGTACCGAAAGCCCAGCCCGAATAAGGCGTTGCCGCAGTTCCATCCAGTGAGAAATCGTGGTTTCTTGCATAAAGAGTAAGTGGGTAGGGAAGCGTGTTTATAGAGCGCGCAGATAAAGGGGTTTTAAAAAATATTTTACTGCTGCGCGTGTTTCTTCGCGCGAGCTGCATGAGAGTGAATATGGCGTTTATAGCGCATAACGCGTGAAGGGTAGGCCGCGCTGTTACGGTAAAAGGGAGAAGGGTAAGAGCGTCTGAGGCTGCGTGTAGAACGTGATGAAGAAAAGGGATAGCAATGGCCCATATCAAAAGGTGCCGGCTTTCCCGATGGAGGAGCGTGAGCGTCATCGCTTGAAGGATATATCGCAGCATGCCAGGTTTGTCTGGCCGTTTGCGCTGCATCATGTAAACCATTTCGTACCTGCTGCAGAGCATCTAAATCAAGCTGTTGAGAAACTTCTGCTTGTACAGACTGCAAATACCGCTGCGCTCGACCCAGCAGCGCGCCGACTGTGCGTGCCACCTGCGGCAAACGCGTTGGCCCTAATACGATCAGCGCGACTATGCCGATAACTCCAAGTTTAGCTATACCAAGATCAAACATGAAAGGCTAATCTTTAAAGAAGTGGGTGGCTAGCGCGCATTTATGGGGTAGGGGTATTGAATACCTGACTGCGCGCAGCCTTCTCATCCAGGCCTGATAAGCCCTGGCGCCGTTCTAATTCTTCAAATACGGCTGCGGGACTTAGATCAAAACGTCCAAGTGTAATAAGGCAGTGAAACCATAAATCGGCCATCTCACTAATCAATTTTTGAATGGCCTCTCCCCCTGTATGCGCTGCTTCTTTAGCAGCTAATACCACTTCAGTTGCCTCTTCACCCACTTTTTTCAAAATCGCATCATCGCCTAAAGCAAAAAGCCGGGCAACATAGGAATGGGCAGAATCTCCATTTTTGCGCGAATGAATGAGGGCAGCGAGATGGTGAAAAATATCGCTTGAAGAATCGGTAGTACAGGGCTGCGTAGGGTTCTGTAGGGTATTTCTGGGCTTATTTTCGTTATCGAGCGCATCGGTATGCAATGGCTGAAAAAAGCAGGAAGGCCGCCCAGTATGGCAAGCTACTCCACCTTGTGCGGCTACTTTGAGTAGTAATGCATCACTGTCACAATCTAGCCATAACTGATGAATGCGCTGCGTGTGACCCGAAGTCTCACCCTTAAACCACAGGCTATTTCGTGAGCGTGACCAATAAACGGCATAGCCTGTTTCCAGGGTTTTTTCTAATGCTTCGCGATTCATCCACGCTAGCATGAGCACTTCGCCGCTGACCATATCCTGTGCGATAGCAGGTATTAGGCCTTTAGCATCCCACTTTACCTGATCTATTGAGTGCAGCTGCAGCTTCGTTGTAGGCATAATCTGAATCCAAGTTCTAGAGCGTGTAAGTGGTCGAGTGGCTGGAATCCATTACTGGACCCCCGCCCCCTAAGAACTGCACGTATTTTCTTAAGTTAATCGCTAGCCGTCAGTCCAGAGTTATCCTCGCATTGATGTCGCCGTTGCCCTTAAAACGAAATTTAGCATCTGTTTAGTACCAACTTTCATCACGTAGGACTCGGCTGTCTCTCCATCCTCATCTTTTTCGTCGATATTTGCGCCTGCATCTATCAAGGCTTCTGCAAATTCTCCATGCTCAGACCGGACCGCCCAGTGCAAGGCTGTCCGTCTAGCGTTACTTTTTGCGTTGATATCTGCGCCTGCATTTACCAAGGCTGGTATAGCCTGTAAATTGTTGTTTTTAGCCGCATAGTGCAGGGCCGTCAGTTCATTGTTATCTTTTGCGTTGATATTTGCGCCTGCATTTACCAAGGCTGGTATAGCCTGTAAATTGTTGTTTTGAACCGCCCAGTGCAGGGCCGTCAGTCCATAGTTATCTTTTGCGTTGATATCTGCACCTGCATTTACCAAGGCTGGTATAGCCTGTAAATCGTTGTATTTAGCCACATAGTGCAGGGCCGTCAGTCCATTGTTATCTTTTGCGTTGATATCTGCGCCTGCATTTACCAAGGCTGATATAGCCTGTAAATTGTTGTTTTCAGCCGCATAGTGCAGGACCGTCGCCAGTCCATAGATATCTTTTGCGTTGATATCTGCGCTTGCATTTATTATGGCTTGCACAAGCTCTCCATCATTCAACCGCGCCACCCAGTGCAAGGCTATTTGTCCATCTAAATTCTGTTGATTTGGTTTGGCTCCAGCTGCTAATAAAATAGCAACGTAGTACTTTCCCTTCAAGTCTCCACTGGCGACGGCTGTTTGGAGCTGATAGTAGAGCAGTGTTTTTACGGCCCCTCTAATCCTTCCGTCGATTTCATTAACAAATATCCCGCACTGCGTCATTAATGCAAGATCCCTGATGACCTCACGGCTTTGCTCTTGCAAAAGAGCATTTAATGCTTCTAGCTTTTTATTTAGTGTCTCTATATTTGAATATTCATTTTCTTTTGGCTTAGGACATAATGAAGACAGAAATTGGCATATTTTTTCTCTTATATTCGGGTCTTCCACATCACTGTCGGCAAGACGAAGAATCATATTCTTCATTCTGTCTTTGAGGCCCAAGGGTGTTATTTGCAGAAAGGCTGATGAATCAAACTTTAAACCTTGCGAATGCAGATCAATTAGCGACCAAAGAGCCGGCATAGAAGTTAGGTAATTAATATGCTCTGGCGAGGCCCCGTCAAGCTCTTGGAGATTAGCACTATGCAATAAACCTATCTGCTCTAAAGAAAACAGATCCGGAGTGAAATTCTCTACAGAAGGTAGTTCCGGAGATAGCATCTTATGCAATAAATTCCCTGTTTCTAAAATATTGAAATTACCACTGATCGTCCTTGATAAAACTCCCCTATAAAATGCACTTAGCCATAAATTGTAGTTGCCGTTAGTGCATCTCTTTAAAAAATCATTTAATGTAGAAAAATTCTCAAACGGGCCAGGCTTTGCATATTTATTTATTAGAAACCCTTCCGCCTGTGCGCGCATTTCCTGGCTGATAACCCTAGCCTGGGCGATTTTCGCAGTAGAAAGGTATTTGAACGCGTGTTGCCATAATTCGGGCGGCATTTTTTGATTACCAAAGCTTTGTACCGCCATACTCGTTTCGGTAGACTGCTGTACAGGCTCTGCCGAAGAGCTTTGTGCGCCCTGAGACTCGGCATTATTCTGGTAGCTAGTTGAAGGTATAAAAGGCGCCCCAGTAATTCTATATATTGACATCACCACTCCTATATAAAAACTTATGAAAAATCATCATTAAGAAAATTCTTATAAGTGGCTAATGTAATACTAAACGCATAAGTAAGACTAAATTTTTTTCAAGATCTTCAACAGAAAAATCCTCGTACAGCCGCAAAAAACGCCCGCTAACTCTTTTTACTTGGCAGCCAATGCCCGATACCTGTTAGCTTTACTTAACTTTAGAATGGATTAGGGCGTGTCCTCAATTGTCCCAAAGGGTTCATATTTGGGGGAGCAGGAGCGC
>JASSUF010000007.1:0-33586 GCA_031963365.1 Mycoavidus cysteinexigens | reverse complement strand
CCACAAATAATCACGTGCCCAGAAATCTTAATGCTCTGCGTAGCAATATGTGTCACTTGCAAAGACTGTCTGAGCCAGTCGCTTGAGGACAGGCGCATCACTATGCGGTCTGCATTTTGGATAATAAAAGGAGCGGCCAACATCGATAAAAGCATCGAGGCCAAGATAACTTGCGTACCCGTGGAGTCTATTAAATGCCGGTGCGTCACTACTTCCATCAGCACAAAACCAAACTCACCCGCCTGCGCCAATCCCAAGCCGGTTCGCAACGCTACACCTGTCGGCGAACCAAAAAGGCGGGCAAGACCAGTGATTAAACCTGCTTTGACTCCAATGATGGCAAGGAATAATGCCAACACTAAAATTGGATGCGACCAGAGAATACGAGGGTCTAACAACATGCCTGTTGTAATAAAGAACAAACCAAGCAATACATCTCGAAATGGTTTGATATCTTCTTCCACTTGGTGGCGATAACGTGTCTCTGCAATCAATATCCCAGCAATAAATGCCCCCAACGCCATCGACAGACCTAGTTGCTCAGTCAAAAAGGCTGCACCCAATGTAATGAGCAGCAGATTCAACATAAATAATTCTTGCGAGCGGCGGCGTGCAACTAAATTCAACCAACGCGTCATAAAACGTTGACCGACCCATAGCAGCAGCACTAAAGCGAAGGTAATTTTGATTGCAGCAAACAGGAGCGCCATGGCTAGGCTTTCTCCATCACTACCTAGCGCAGCGGTCACAATAAGTAACGGAACGACAGCGAGATCTTGAAAAAGCAACACGCTAATAATATTACGGCCGTGCTCAACCTCTAGCTCCAAGCGCTCAGAGAGTAATTTACTCACAATGGCTGTGGAGGACATTGAAAAAACGCCCCCTAATGCTAAGGCTGCCTGCCAGCTCACATTAAAGAAAAAGCCCAGTCCCATTGCTACGACAAAGGTTATAAGCATCGTAAAAAATACTTGCGATAACCCTAACCCAAAAACGATGCGCCGCATCGAACGCAGCTTGGAAAGAGAAAATTCCAGGCCGATCGAAAACATCAGAAAGACCACCCCAAATTCAGCTAGGTAACCAATTTCTTTTGATTCAGGAAAGATTCCTAAAGCATGGGGGCCAACCAGCATGCCTACCGTTAGATAGCCAAGCATGGGAGGCAGATTCAGCATACGAAATATCACAACACCAGCTACGCCAGCTAGCAGAAGGAAAAGGGTAAGCTCAAGGGGTGAAGTCATTGAAGTGTCCTAAAACTCTTTTTGGAGATTCCAAATCTGATATCAGGCCATATAGCACAAGCTATTTACTGTACCTTATACCAGCATACCTGCGTATCATAGAACACTGGCAGCTAAAATGGGCTTTGTTATACTTTCGCGTTTTGTGAATTCTATTTTGTGAATGATAGCGAAATTCAATTCACTTACAGTCAATTTAGACGATGATCCTATGCGTAGTAGACAAAATGAATCGCTTTCACCTCCCCTTTTTTCTCAACGAATCATCAGTTTAGCTAAACAGGCTCTCCATATTGAAGGAGCAGCAGTCTGTGCGTTAGCAGAACGCATTGATGGGCGATTTGTAGACGCAGTGCAATATGTGCTCCAATGCACAGGTCGCATCGTTGTATCAGGAATGGGTAAATCTGGCCATATTGGGCGCAAGCTTGCTGCCACGCTAGCCAGCACGGGAACACCCGCTTTCTTTGTCCACCCCGCAGAAGCACGTCATGGGGATTTGGGCATGATTACGCGCGATGACGTAGTCATTGCTCTGTCGAATTCAGGTGAAACCCAAGAATTACTAGGTATTGTGCCTCTGATTAAACGCATGGGGACGAAACTCATTGGAATTACGGGCCGCCCTACATCCAGCTTAGCGCAATTAGCGGATGTGCACTTAGATGCAGGCGTTGAAAAAGAGGCATGCTCTTTAAATCTAGCCCCTACTGCCAGTACCACTGCTGCTTTAGCACTGGGCGATGCTTTGGCTGTTGCTGTACTGGATGCTCGCGGCTTTACCCCAGAAGATTTCGCTCGCTCACACCCTGGTGGTGCACTGGGTAATCGGCTGCTTATTTCGGTAAAAAATGTCATGCGCACCGGAGCGCACATCCCTAAAGTCAGTATGGAATCCACTGTGCGTGAGGCGATACTGGAAATGACGGTTAAGCGCTTAGGTATGACCGCCATCGTCAATGTACATAACCAAGTCGAAGGTATTTTTACAGATGGTGATTTACGCAGATTCCTTGAGAATACGACCGATCTCTCTCAGTTAGACAGTAGCATTGATACTTTTATGCATGCGCAGCCTCACACAGTTTCTCCAGATCAACTTGCTGTAGAAGCGATTGAGCGGATGGAAAAATGTCGGATCAATCAAATTTTAGTAGTAGATGAGAGCCGCACACTGCTAGGCGCTCTCAATATGCATGACTTGCTTGATGCCAAAGTCATTTAAAAACGACTAGCTATTTTTTAGCAACACCCTAAAACTCTTTTATCCGTATGCGTACTCCACGTTTTAGGCACTGGCTTCCGTTAGGCGGGATAGCTTTGCTCGCCGGCCTAACGTATGGGCTTTTTCTACTTAATCAGTCTACTGGCCCACTCTTGCCAGCGCGCGCTAAAACACATACGCCAGACTATTTTGCAGATCATTTTTCTGTGACGATTTTAAATCCTCAAGGTACGACACAATACCGGATCAAAGCGTCCAAAATGGTGCATTACCAAGATGACGGAACGATAGATATTACCTTACCTGCTGTGCGCGTCTTTACGCCCAATGAGCCTGCAATAACTAGCTTTGCACAGCGAGGCAGGTTAAATACAGACGGCTCCATCCTTGATTTATATGGCGATGCACGTGTTTTGCGTGCAAGTGCTAGAAGGGGTAAAAATATTGAGCCTGAAATACAAATGGCCTCAGAGCATTTTCGTGTTTTAATCAATGATGATCTAGTACAAACAGAAAAACCTGTAACCATACAGCGTGGCCCATCCATTGCCACTACAACCGGTATGGAATATAACAACACCACCCGCACCATTCTTTTCAAAAGCCGGGTTCAAGGCGTGTTTTCTCCTACAATACAGCCCCAAAGCGCGAACCCTCCTACCCGCTAGCTCATGCCTATTTTTCGTATCCTCTTCAGGAGCCTATTCTCTTTTTTACTGTTGCTTACGCTCTTACCTTGTAGAGCCGCCGAGCAGCAGGATCGCTTTGCCCCTATATATTTTCAAACTGATCGTTGGGTCTACGATGATCTAAAGCAAATTAATACTTTAACGGGCCACGTGGTACTAAACAAAGGTACCATTCTGATCAAAGCAGATCAAATCACCGTACAGCGCGATCCCGAGGGATATCAATATATTAAGGCCAGCACAAACAGCGGGCCACGGGCTTATTTTCGGCAAAAACGTTACGGCTTCAACGAATATATAGAAGGCCGCGGCAAGACCATCACCTATGATGATAAAAGTGAAATCGCAACCATGAGAGGCCGCGCACACGTTTTGCGCCTACAAGGGCTTACCAAAGTCCTAGATGAAGTACAAGGCAGTGTGATTCGCTATGATCATGCGCACAATATTTATAGTGCTGATTCTGGAAATGATATTGCCAATCAGGCTAATCCTCATGGCCGGGTTCGAGCGATGATTTCGTCTCCCAATAAAACTCCCGCTCACATTCATCTAAAACCACAAGGTGATAATGCTATTTCACTAACTCCGTCTACAGATATTACGCCGCTAGCGCCTCTCCCCTCTCTTAATCCTTCTGCTATACAGCCTTGAGTACCTCTGCACCCCCACTCCTCGACCCCCAGTTGCATTTACGTGCTCAACAAAACAGCATGCTTAGAGTGCGTAATCTTAAAAAACACTATGGCTCACGCACCGTTGTCAAAGATGTTTCGCTTGATGTAAAAAGCGGAGAAGTCGTGGGACTTTTAGGGCCAAATGGGGCTGGCAAAACTACCTCGTTTTATATGATCGTAGGGCTTGTGCGACTTGATGCGGGTGAAATCACTCTCGATGATATGTCTATTAGCCGGTTTCCTATTCATAAACGAGCACGCATGGGACTCTCGTATCTTCCGCAAGAAGCATCGGTCTTCCGCAAGCTCAGTGTCGCTGAAAATATTCGTGCGGTCTTGGAGCTGCAAGTGGATGAAACGGGCAAAAAACTATCTCCAAGCGCGGTAGAGAATCGTGCGCAGGCACTCATGGAAGAGCTACAGATTACGCATTTGCAAGATGATGCAGCGCTTTCATTATCTGGTGGAGAGCGCCGACGCGTTGAAATCGCTCGGGCACTGGCAACAGATCCGCGCTTTATTCTGCTCGATGAGCCTTTTGCAGGGGTAGACCCCATCGCCGTGCTCGAGATACAAAAAATTGTCCGTTTTTTGAAAGAACGTCACATCGGTGTTTTAATTACGGATCATAATGTGCGCGAAACCCTTGGTATTTGTGATCACGCCTATATCATCAGCGAGGGATGCGTACTGGCCGCTGGAGCGCCTGCCGAAATTATTGAAAATACTCATGTGCGTCGCGTATATTTAGGTGAGCACTTTAGGATGTAATCTTCGTGTGATGGTTACAAAGAATTGTTGATGGGGAGCAGCAAATGCACGAGAACCGGCATATACTTCCTTTTGTACACTTCGAAAAAGTGAAAAAAACTATTTCTTGGGAAACTACGAGAAAGCCCTGAGAAAACTGAAAACTGGTTTCTGTATTGTAGTTTGTATCTATGCATTATCCGTTTGATGATTTCTATAGGGGAGGACTATGAATCTCAATATCGTTGGCCGCCATCTGCATGTCACGCCTGCTGTACGAAAATACATTGCGAATAAGGTTAATAAAGTTACCAGGTATTTCAAAGATGTTGTAACTGCTACCGTCCGTCTTACACCGCACCATATTGAGCGAAAAAAAACATATCCAACGGCTGAGGTCACGGTTCACGTAAAAGGGCCAAATGCTGCGAAAGGGAAAGATATCGTGGTGCAAACTACGAATGACAATCTCTACAAAGCTATTAATGGTGTTTTTTCTGCACTCACCCGGCAAGTTTTAAAATACAAGGCTGTGCGCGTTATCCCACGACGCAAAAAACGTGAGTCAGTTACTGATATTGATCTATAACCCTCAGTCAGCGGATCTTTGTTTTTAGGACTTTCTGGGATCTGCCCAATGCAACTTTTGGTTGGCAGATCCCAGCAAGGCACACCTTTACCTGCCTATCCACCATGAAATATCTCGCCTCTTTCTTTCCCTCCGATAATATTGTTCTGGAGCTAGATCACACCAGCACAGAGCAGGTATTTACTGCTATCGGCACACTCTTTGAGCACCACCATGGCATTGCGCACAATGTAGTCACCCAAAATCTGCTTGCTAGAGAGCAACTTGGCTCTACAGCCTTGGGAGCAGGCGTCGCTATACCGCATGGCCGTATTAAAGGGCTCAAACAACCCGTGGCTGCGTTGATGCGCTTAACGCAACCGATTGCCTTTGGGGCGCCGGATGGAGAACCTGTAGCTTTATTTATTTTTTTGCTTGTGCCTGAGCACGCCACCCAGCAGCACCTCGAAATACTCTCTGAAATTGCACAACTTCTCTCAGACCCAGAAAAGCGTAAGCAATTAACTACCGAGGCTAACCCAGCCACGATCTACCACCTACTAACCAGCTAGCGCACCCATTGTTATGGATATTCCTAGCATTACAGCGCAAGGCATGTTTGACGACAATGTCGACAAGCTCAAACTCAAATGGCTAACTGGCTATAAAGGCGGTGAACGGGGATTTTCGAGTGATGTGGTAGCGCATGCCACCTCCAGTGCGGATTTAGTGGGGCACCTCAATCTCATTCACCCCAATCGCATTCAAGTACTCGGTGAAGCAGAAACGCTTTATTATCAGCGCCAATCCAAACAGGATTGCGAGCGACAGATGGCGGAGCTCATAGCACTAGAGCCTCCCTTTTTAGTGGTTGCAGATGGCGTTCATGCATTGCCGGATTTAGTAAAGCAGTGCACACACTCCGCAACCCCCCTCTTTGTCACCCCCACTTCAAGCGCGACCGTTATTGACCATCTGCGCCTATACATCTCCCACCTTTTTGCACCCCGCACCACGTTGCATGGTGTGTTTCTTGATATTCTGGAAATGGGTGTTTTGCTATCTGGGGAATCTGGGCTAGGAAAAAGTGAGCTTGGGCTAGAGCTCATCAGCCGCGGGCATGGCTTAGTGGCCGATGATGCAGTCGATTTCGTGCGCTTAGGTCCTGACTTTATTGAAGGGCGCTGCCCGCCTTTATTGCAAAACTTACTGGAAGTGCGCGGACTCGGCCTGCTTGATATCAAAACCATATTTGGTGAAACCGCGGTGCGGCGGAAGAAAAAACTAAAACTCGTTGTTCAGCTAGTGCGTCGTACCGACGAAAAATTCGAACGCCTCCCCACAGATACCCAGACTGAAGAAATACTAGGTCTACCTATTCATAAAGTAACCCTGCAAGTCGCTGCCGGGCGCAATCTTGCTGTTCTAGTAGAAGCGGCCGTACGAAACACCATTTTGCATCTACGAGGCATCAACACCCTCAGCGATTTCATGAATCGCCAACTTCATGCCATGCACGAACCCCTTACGCCTAGAAGAAACTAGACCTGTATATACAGGCCAAAAGCGATGTTAGAAGTCGGCGGTATGCATGTTGGGGTTCGTGCCTCACCACCAACCTACCGAGATGCCTAGGCAAAAGGGCTTTAAAAAAACTCCATCAACCCCAAAAGCACGGTAGGTTGGTGGTGACGAAGGAACCCCAACATGCAAGCCACACCCTTCTTGAAAGCCGGCTGAATAATCACCGCACTCTACTAAACAGGTATTGGCATATTCAATGCCTCTAATAACTTGCGTATCGGTGCAGGCAAACCATACTCACCAATCGCTTGCAAAGGCACCCATACGGTATTGGTTTGCTCAACCTGGTGAACAGGAGCTAGTTGTGCATGCAACTGAGCCCTATCAAGCTCAGCATAAGACACATAATACGGCTGCATGATTTTACGAAAATGTGTAAATTCATGAGCAATCGGTGCCAGTGCAGTCAGCTCAACTAATGCCTGTTGCGTACCTAATGTGCGAGAAGTTGGATCAAAGCCGCTCAAAGTAGCAATATAATTTTCTAACTCCTCACGGCTCTTAGCCTCAGGCAAACTCCACAAACCGCCCCAAATACCTATTGGAGGCCTTAGCTCAAGCAATACGCGGTCTTCCGAACGCAACACAAGCACATCGAAATACCGAGTTGGTTTTGCTTTTCGCACACGCGCTTGCGGTAGCACATGCTCCCGGCCAGATAGATGCGCAACACACTCTTTTTCAAAAGGGCAACGCATGCAATGTGGGCGGCGCCCAACACACAGCGTTGCACCCAAATCCATCAGCCCTTGTGTATACGCACCGATGCCCGTATCAGGCAAAAGAGACTCTGCAAGCGTCCACAACACATTTTCAACCGCTTTTTCAGAAGGCACTCCCTCAATTCCAAATACTCTGGTTAGCACCCGTTTGACATTCGCATCTAGAATCGCCGCACGCGCTCCAAATGCAAATGCAGCAATCGCTGCTGCGGTAGAACGCCCAATACCAGGCAACTCTGCAAGCTCAGTCACATTGTCAGGAAAAGCCCCTCCACGCTCCACAACCACCTGTGCACACCGATGTAAATTACGCGCACGCGCGTAATAGCCAAGACCGCTCCACAATGCCATCACCGTATCTGCCGGAGCTTTAGCTAAGCTATACACATCAGGAAAAGCCTCTAAAAAACGTTGGTAATACGGAATAACCGTTGCAACCTGCGTTTGTTGAAGCATAATTTCAGAGAGCCATACACGATATGGGTCTCCAAAACTGCCCTGCTGCCAAGGTAAACCATGCCGTCCCTGCTCTGCCTGCCAAGCGATAAGACGCGGAGCAAACTCCTTAGAATCCATTTAAATTGAACCTTTTAAACACAAACTACACAAACCATACAAGCCCAATGCCCATGACTCCCTCTCAATTACCTCTCCGAGCACGAGATACCCATAAGGGGAATTTTGGACATGTATTAATAATAGGTGGTACACAAGGAATGGGAGGCGCCGTGCGGCTGGCAGCAGAAGCTGCAGCACGGGTAGGCGCCGGCCTAGTTACTATTGCTACTCATGCAACCCATTACGCCTTCTTAAATGCAACACGCCCAGAGGTGATAAGCCATAAAGCTAGCATTGCAGCAGACCTCACTCCTTTACTAGCGCGTGCAACCGTCATCGCGATTGGGCCAGGTCTTGGACAATCCGATTGGTCACAGGAATTATTTGAAAAAGCTCTACAAAACCCACATCCTAAAGTAATAGATGCAGACGCTCTCAACCTTCTAGCTAAAAGCCCGCAAAAACGCGAAGATTGGATACTCACTCCCCACCCTGGTGAAGCAGCACGCCTATTAAATTGCTCCATAGTAGACATCCAAGCTAATCGCCTTGGAGCGGATAAACAATTACAAAATCAGTACGGCGGTAGCATCGTCCTCAAAGGTAGTGGGTCTATTGTCATAGATGCTTTACAAATGCCTTGGATATGCGAAGCAGGAAATGCGGGCATGGCCAGCGCAGGGATGGGAGATGTATTAACCGGCACCATAGCAGGTCTACTAGCACAGGGGCTAAATTTGACTGAAGCAGCGATCACAGGCGTTGATTTACACGCCAAAGCCGGCGATCTCGCCGCGCAGACGGATGGTGAACGCGGCCTTTTAGCTAGCGATTTGATGGTTTATCTGCGTGAACTAGTTAACAAAAAATGACAGTAGATGTGTGCTGAGAGCTTAAATCGAGATAGGGAGTAGCCCAAGGCCGATCCCCTCCCAACCCCGGCATGCGAGTCCGCACCGGTCGGTTTTACTTACCTTTAAATAGGGTGTGCGCTCCATTTAAAGGTAAGTAAAAAAATGGGTATTTATCTTATTCGAAAGATTTATTTTTTAAATTATTCTGACTCTGCCAGTCGTAATTTGCATTGGCAAAGTTAGCTACTTGCGCAGTCTGCCTGTGGCTTTATTTTTCAGATTTTTAATCTAAGGAGAATAATATGCAAAATAAAGATTTGAACACAACTGAAACTGTAGATTCCCAAGAAGAAAATGCATTGCTCACCGAATTTTGCGCTTCTGAAGTGACTCTCGGCGGCTCTGGACAATATAGAGAAGCCGGTGTTGGGCGCTTTCTATAAATCTTAGAAATATAAAAATAAATATTTCGATATAGTAAAAAAACATGCTTCACCCCCTGCTTCTATGAGAAGACCTAATCAGTCTAATCAAAGAGCCGGGGAGGTGAAGCGCTTGTGGGTTCTACCATGAGCTGCCACACGAAAAATGAGCAAACATGTTCCATCATTTTATGCCCTCTGTTTTGGGCGCATGTTTTTCTAATCAGATAATCATGCTGGACACCCTTCGCGATCGATACGCTGTGTTATCGCATGCCCAGTCTGCTGAAGTAGCGCCGTACGTTGGCCTGGAGTTATCTGATGAACCAACCAATATTGCCCAATCTACCTCCCTGCTCAAACAATTGATCCATGCAGGATGGCTTACAGACACGACTTTCCCCCATATTGATCCTAAGTTCAACACGGTTAGTCCTACGCCGCAGACGGGTGGGATGTCTGCCAATGGCTGGAAGTTGCCTAGTGATGCTTTTGAGCATCGCCCCCCCTTTCGCTCGATTGTCAAAGCGCTCTTTATATTGAGGTCGGTGCATAAGCGAGTAGCACGCGACAAACTCCCTGGGCTCCTGCAACAGTGCGCACAAGCCCATCAAGATGCAAATCTGGCTTTTGGCCAACCCCATGAGTATGCACCGTTTGTTGCAGCCCTCAACTGGGCATGTTTGCTCTACCCCAAATCGACTAAATGCCTGGAATGGTCGGTAGCGCTAACACTCCTATGCGCGCGATCCAGATTGGCTTTGAACCTAGTGATCGGTGTGCAATCCTTTCCTTTCTATGCACATGCGTGGTCAGAAGCCAATGGCGTGGTTATTGAGGATAGCCCCAATAGAAGGGAAGAGCTATCCGTGATTCTGGAATTTCCTACCCCTTTATTAGAACTCCCTCATGACTCTACTTGGCATCGTCTATCCGCCTTCACAAGATTGTTTGACACCCAACCGGCAATGGCAGGTCATTCGCAATAAAGAGAGTAATCAGGGAAGCCACATCGCAGGAGCGCTCTGGCAGGAAGTAGGTGATCCCCACAGCGCACAGGTGATGCAAGAAGATAATGCTGCCCATTTCTATTGCCTATATGGAAACGCATTTTCGAAAGTAGATAATAGCCCTCTAAGCAAAGCGAATTTGAATGCCATTGCATTAAAAAGTCCTGAACAACTCACTACCCAATTTTGGGGGCAATATTTATGGATATGCTTTGACAAGGTAGCTCAGCAATTTATCTGCGTTAGTGATCCTAGCAGCCAGTGGGCGGTGTACTGGTCGTGGTCAGCGCGATACGGCTTACTCTTTTCCGATTCGATTACGTGTTTATATGAAGCGCTTAGTGAACGTGGCGAACGCCCGGGGTGGAATACGGCTTTTTTCCCCACCTGGTTACGTACTGGGTCGGTACAAAATGGCGATATGCCTTTTGATTCTATCTCTGAGCTCCCAGCAGGCTGTGCGCTTATCTGCACGCCGGGGCGCAAACCAAACATCGCTCCGATTTGGAATCCTCTGGCACATTCTTCACAGAGCGCAACACAAGACCCTTTTGAACTGCTCAAAAACTATCTGAGCCTGCATATCCCACACACCAGTCAGCCAGTACTAGAGCTTTCTGGCGGATTGGAATCCAGCTCGGTTTTGCTAGCCTTGCGTGCGATATCTTCGGCTGAAAAACCATTGACATGCGCCCATTACTACAACGCCCAGGTTGCTTCTTCCAATGAACTAGAGCATGCGAAAAATGTCGTACAACATGCGCGTGCAAACCTGCATGAAGTCGATATACAGGCGCTGTCCTTCGCGCCCACACAAGCCATTCCGCGTATGGCGAAACCACATATTAAATATTGTCTACTTGGGTTCAATCAAGAATTTGCCAGTCAGCTAGAGCACCAGGAAAACACGCCGCTCATCAGCGGACATGGCGGAGATGCGCTTTTTCTTGCTCCACCCCCTTTTGGTGTACTGGCAGATGCCATGCTAGGTTTACGCTGGCGGCAGATGATGAAGATTGCGATGGAATTGGCATTGATGTACCGAGCGTCGCTCCCGCAAGTAGCGCGTAAGGCTATGCAGTCTCTCTTTGTCGCAGACCCTTCTGAAAATATTAATGGCAACTTTGCGCTGTTCGCTGAGGCAGCGCAACAGCCAATAAGCAAAGGGCGAGCACATTTGCATCCCTTTATGCAAACCACAAAAATTCGTCGGCCAGGTAAGTTATATCAACTATTTTTAGCTTTTTTATCACTGGATGATATCCGAGCACCTGCTCACCCTTTCAAGCACCTTACGCATTACCCTTTTTTATGTCAGCCCATGATTGAGCTAGCCGTCTCTACGCCCAGCTATGCGCATTTTGATGGAGCGCATAACCGTATTCTCTTGAGGAAATCGGTCTCGAAGGCGACTGGCTACGCTAATTTATGGCGAAGAAACAAAGGAGAAACCTCAGGGATTGATCTACTCGGTATCCAGCGGCATAAAAACCATATCATGGAGCGCTGTTTAGAAGGCTTTCTTGCCAAGGAAGGCTATATCGATGTAGCTAAAACGCGTATGGCTATCCAGGAAAGCAGTAAAGGCCGGAGTGAATATTTCATGGATATCTTGCATATTTTTGCCGTTGAACTCTTTATGCAGGGATGGCGGCAAGCATGAGAGGGCAACGTGCTTTTAAGACATTGCTTTTCTTATTGAAATGCCTCTGGTCAAATACCTGGTCTGCGCATCTTCAAGCACTGGCTGCTATAACCTGCACAGGTACTGCCATTGGCCTGAGCGTCGTCACCCCAATATTGCTCAAATACTTGATCGACGTTTTTTCCACCCCATCCCCTTCCGCCACAACAGCTTACATACTCTGCGCGGCCTATGGAGGCGCATGGTTTCTCTCCCAGACATTGCGTCACGGCGAGCAATATCTATTAATTTTTATTAATGAGCGGATAAAACGCACTATCACGCTCAATTACGTTAGCCAGGTGTTCAATCAGCCGGCTGCCATGCAGAGCGAGCATCAGACTGGGACAACCGCTAGCGAGGTTAGACGCGCACAAGACAGCATCTTGCGTGTATTGATTGGCATTTTCTGGAGCATTGCTCCTCTTTTCATTGAAATCGTGTTTGCGAGTCTCGTCGTGTTCTCGCTATTTGGCTGGCTCTATGCAGCGGTATTGCTGGGATTTTTGTTAGCGTATTTGGGCTTTACCGCGTTGACCGTGCAACGCTGTGTGGCACTGCAGCACCAGGGCAATCTCGCCACCGACCATGCATCGGCCCGTTTGGTCGATACCCTTGCCCATGTGGACACCGTCAAAGCTTTTTCCAATGAAGCCCACGAGTTGGCACAACTGGACGACACGTTTAAGACGAGCGAACAAGCCAATAATCGCATCACGCGCACGACGGAAATATTGGGTGTGCAGCAACTGCTGATCCTCGGCGTTGCGCTGAGCGTCCTTACCTTACTTGCTTGCCGAGATATCTTGGCACACCGGCTCACCATCGGTGATTTCGCGTTATTAAGCAGTTATCTGCTGCAATTTACTTTGCCACTCTCCTCTTTTGGATATGCCATACGAGAAGCACAGCTTGGCATGTTTAATCTGGGAGAGTTGCTAGACAAACTGCATGCACGGCAACCGTTTAAGCCTATGCATCATTTACTTTTTAAGCAGGCACCGTCGATTGAATTTCGGGAGGCTAGTTTTCGCCATGCCTCAGGCAAACCCATTCTAGATTGCGCAAGCTTTTCTATTCCTGCTGGGGCATTTTGTGCGGTGGTCGGAGAAACTGGAGCAGGCAAATCTACGCTGATGAAATTGCTATTGCGTTTGTACTCGCTCGATGCTGGGCAAATACTTATAGATGGTCAACCCATTGAATCGTTTGCGGCACAGCCCTTACGCCAATCCATCAGTTATGTAACGCAAGATGCGTATTTATTAGATAGATCTTTACGCGATAACCTCTGCTTTGCATGCCCTACGGCTTCAGACACAGACATTGCGCAAGCTATTCGTATTGCTATGCTCACCCCAGTTATTGCGTCAGCCAGTGAAGGACTTGAAACACGCATTGGTGAGCGAGGCAATAAATTGTCAGGCGGCGAACGACAAAGGGTGGCCCTTGCCCGCGCGTTGCTCCGAAAAAGCCCTTTATTGCTTCTAGATGAACCCACCGCAGCGCTCGATGCCCAAACCGAAGGAGCCATCTTCTTGCATCTGCATGAAGATTACGGACACACCACTCGGTTAGTTATCGCACACCGACTTTCTGCCATTGCGCACGCCGATTTGATTCTAGTTTTGAAAGAAGGCGCTATTGCGGAATCCGGCACACATCAGAGCCTATTAGCGCAACACGGTGAATATGCTGAGCTTTGGCGTAAACAGGATGGCATGCAATTTGCTCAAAAAAAGCATGCGGTATTTCAATAACTTTTCAAGTCGCTCTTAAAAAAACTAATAGCAGGTGAAATCCAGGTGACCGAAACGTGTCTTTCTACTTCTCGCTTCATTGCTTTCTTCGACGAGTGCGGAGATCACTCGCTCACCAAAATTAATCCTCAATGGCCTATATTTTTGTTGTGCATGGTCGTGGTTGAAAGCTACAAGACGCGCTACGAAGATAAGGCGCGTAATCCGTACGATGTAGCGCTGGAATATAATTTTGAACGTGTTTTGTGTTTCCTCGAGTCGCAGAATGAGACTGCACTTCCTGTTATCGCTGAGGCAAGGGGCAAGCTAGAAGACGATGAATTGCGTGCAAGCTTTTATAAGTTAATGACCAAAGGTACGTATTACCACCGCGCAGCATGTTTTCGTTTACTAGACTGTCCAATTAGTTTTCGCCGAAAAAATGACAATATTGCAGGCATCCAATTAGCTGATTTATGTGCCTATCCGGTGGCACGACATGTTCTACGGCCCGATGAAGTAAACCGCCCTTTTGATGTAGTACGCCCCCATTTTTACCGCAATGGGGGCGTATATGGCCTAAAAGTGTTCCCAAAATGAAAACGGGCGCCCCTGGTTACACCAGGTAGCGCCCGCCGATCGAGTATTCCCGATCCCATTACTAAAATAGCATAAAAAAGGGGTCTTTTGACTACCCCTTCACTCCTAACATGTCGCGCACTGTCCTAAAATTGATCAAACTTCCTCATCATGCTCCTGCAATACCCAGACTGCCCGTAACCGTCTCGAATCACACATACAGAATTAAATGAGGTTGAGTATAAAGAACGCTGATTAAAAGTGGCGCAGTTTCTAGAACCGCGCCACTTTTATGGCGCGGTTCTAGAAACTGCGCCATAATTGCTTCATATTCAGAATTAAAGAGCGTTAAATGAAGCCATCTGCCAAACAATTATTACTTTCTATCCAACACTCCCCCGAAGGGCTTACTTTAGCTAAGCTGCTTGCCCTACATCCCGGGCTGGCGCGCCGAACTGTTCAGCGTTGGTTGAGTGAATCGATTACCCAGAGAAAAATCGTGGGTGTGGGGGAAGGGCGCGCTAGACGATATGCGGTGGCTACCCCACCTTCAGTTACTGCGCCCGAGCTCAACGCGGTTTTCCCCAGCGCGATTTCTTTATCTTTAGACAGCCGAGAGATTGTGGCATACGTCAATCAACCTCTTATGGCGCGCAGGCCAGTTGGATATCAATGGGATTTTCTAGAGAGTTATCAGCCAAATCAGAGCTGCTATTTATCTGCGCCACTGCGCCGTCAGTTATGGAAAATGGGCGATGCGGGCCAGGCCAAATTACCTGCTGGTACGTATGGCCGCACCATATTGAACCGATTGTTGATTGATTTGTCATGGGCCTCGAGCCAACTAGAAGGGAATACTTACAGTCGCCTCGATACACGAGAGTTGCTTGAGCACGGCCATGTCGCAACGAATAAGACGGCTTTTGAAACCCAAATGATTCTCAATCACAAAGCGGCCATTGAGTTGCTGGTGGAGAACGCAGAGGTAGTTGGATGTAATCGTTATACCTTGCTTAATTTACACAGTTTATTAGCAGAAAATTTATTATCGAACCCAGCCGACGAAGGACGCCTGCGCCAACATACTGTGGAAATTGGCCAAAGCGTTTATCGGCCGCTTGCCGTGCCGGCTCAAATTAGTGAGGCGCTAGATAAATTGTTAAATAAAGCGAGCCAAATCACTGACCCATTCGAGCAGTCTTTTTTCATGATGGTACATCTGCCTTATTTGCAACCCTTCGCTGATGTGAATAAACGGGTTTCAAGGCTGGCTGCAAATTTGCCTCTGTTGCGTGCGAATCTGTGTCCTCTTACTTTTCTAGGTGTGTCGGAAGCAGCCTACAGCTGCGCCATTCTCGGTGTCTATGAACTAACACGCATCCAATTATTACGAGATTTATATCTTTGGGCTTATGAGCGTTCGACTCAAGAGTATGTTGTGATTAAGCAGGATTTAGTTGAGCCAGACCCAGTACGTTTGGCCTATGGTGCACGATGTGGTAGTGCGTCCAGAGCAGGATGCCTTAGCTTTGCTAGAGGGTTATTTGCAAGAGCATGGCATAGCTGAAGAAAAGCACGCGGATGTCCTAGCGTTGACGCTTGAAGAGTTGCGGCGCTTGCATGAAGGTGTGTTGGCTCGCTACGGATTACGCCCCATGCAACTGGCAGCTTGGCAAGCTAGGCATAGCGTAGGTCAACTGAATAGATAATTCTGCTAACAGACCCCGCTGTGCCTTTTACCAATAACCAGGCCGAACAAGATTTGCGCATGATCAAGTGTAAGCAAAAAATATCCGGCGGCTTGCGCTCTTATCTTGGCGCAAGCATCTTCGCGCGCATTCGAGATTTTATCTCTAGCGCTCGTAAACAGGGATGGAATATCTTCCATTCCCTTTTACTCGTCTATAACCTTATCCCTGCATAACTACCTGGGGAGTTACCATTGAATAAGAAAAAAATCCCTTTAAGACCTATTTTTCATCGCGTTTCCTCCGGGAGCCCATAATTTGTCCAAGAAATCGGGGTAACTCCATAAAGAAAAAAGGCTTTTCCGCTATTTGCAATTTTAGGCTTGTCCCTATGACACTTTTATGCCAGCTTGGCACTAAAAGTTAAAAGCAACATATCCAAGCCCATAAAATACCTATTAGCTAGATAGGGTTGCCGATACTGACATAGATGTGCACGGCAGGGCTTTAGAAGCATCGCGCCGTCCAAAGCGAGCGAGTAAGCCAAGAACGGTAGGTAGTGCTCAAGCTGGAAATATTGCAAGTCATACAACTAAGGTGGAAACTTTTCGACGCTGTTTTCACTATTAATCTGAAAAATTTTGCACGCTGTTTAACAATGTGTCGCGCAGTGTCGCGCAGTGTCGCGCAGTGTCGCGCAGTATCCTAAAATTGATCAAACTTCCTCGTCATGCTCCTGCAATACCCACACTGCACTTCTGCTTTGCCCCTTTAGAGAAACCAAACCCATAGCTTGTAAATGCTGTAAATCTCTCTGAATAGCTCTTGATGAATTCGTAGGGAGATTTTGCGAGGCAAGATATTCTAAGATTTCTTGTCTAGGTGCTGTTTTTACTTCTTTAAGAAATTGAATTATCTTTTCTTGCCTAATATTCATTGTATTTAATACATGACTAGGCTGCCCAATAGGCGTTTTAAATCTAAAAATGACCGCCAAACCTCCTGAGCGTTCTTGAAATAGCGGTTCGGGAATGCCTTCTTCTTTGCAGGCATCAATCATTTTATTCGTGCCAATTCCCCATTTCTCAATATAACCCCGCACATAAAAAACATGAGCTATTAGCTTATTTCTGAGCACAGAATCATGAGGACGCTTTAGATCATCAACAGTAATTTTTGTCGGTAGTAAGCCGCTATTCCAGATTTCTAAGCGATCATCAAAAATAGCTAAAGAGATATCTGTTGAGCGATCCGCATAGTCTCGATGGCAAATGGCATTGATTAATGCTTCTCGTACGGCCATAACGGGAAGCGCAGGTTTGTCAATGCGTTTAAACTGGTTGGGATTAAAAATGCTAGCTATAGGCAAGTGCCTTCTTAGAAAGGCATCTGCTTCTGCCAGAAGTTGAAATGCATTGCCCTGTATTTGCTGGTTATCGATAAATTCTCCTAATTTATCCGTACCTTTAAATCGGGCCATCTTCATTTCACATTGCACTAACTTTAACCAGGCTTGCCGAGCATAGAGCACGATGGCTGCAAGCTTTAAATTTCCATCTTTAATAAGGTTAAGTCGCTTCAGAATACTCTGAATATCTTCTGTTTGTGTACTAGCTGGAATGCGATTTTCTCGTATACCGTCTGAAACGGTTTTGTATATCTCTTCTGTATCTAGATCACTCTGGTCATATTCTGGAGCAATGATTTCTTCCCAGGTGTAGTTCCATTGGTCTCCTATCGCCAATAATTGGTTATAGCAAGGCTGCGACATCCTCGTAGTGCTGGATTGATGCCTTTGGAAAGCACGACCGTCATAGACGTATGGGGTGTGCGTGCCTGCGTCGACTTGTAAAGAGACAACCATTTTTTTATCTTTGATGGGGATGTAGCGAATATCAACTTCGGCAGTTGGCTCTAGCTTGCGAAGTTCTCGTGCTATTTCTTGGCGTGTAGAATCGCTAACGTCTTGCCCTATCACTTTGCCCTGATCATTGACCCCAATTAAAACACTTCCCCCTTTGTCATTCAAAAAAGCACATAGTGTTTCAAAAGCAGGCTTTAACTGGGCTGTTGAGGTCTTAAATTCAAGCGTTTCGGATTCTTTTTGCGCGATCAAGGATGTAAGTTGATCGATATCCATTAATAAAGCCTCTATTCGTCATTATTTGTAGCGCCAACTTTTCATACCATTGGCTTTTTGAATACCTGCGTAACATCAGTTACTTAACAGTACTTCACTTCGCCAATCCATCACAGCCAAGATGAAGACCAAGAATGGGCAACTCGGCTCGCGATATTTCAAGGCGGAACAAAGGTAGACTTTACACTCGCTGGAGTCGCTCGGTTGAACAATATGAGCGCCGCATAACGATTTTCAAACCCGCTTAATCAAAGATTTTTCCATTCATTGGCCTTAATCACTACGCCCAAAGCAGCGACTTAAATCTAGGTATCACCTGATTTCCGCAGACGATTTTTATTCCTACTCTGCGTACCGAACCATGTTTTTGCGTAACGGATATGCAATGGCCCGACGCAGATTAATTACTTCAAGACCGCAAAAAGGGCGAACAACAGAGGAGATTTTATGAATCCTATTGCCCCAACCCTGCTACACAACCAACTGCAGGCCAGGCCTGCCTCCGCTGCCCTTGCCGAGCCGCTGTCTGCAAATGGTGCGTCGGCTGTGACTCAGGCAGCCACGTCTGCCGCCGTGTTTTCGCTGCCCCCGTCAGAGACTTCGTCTATCCAGAAAAAAGGCAGGCTGGTGAATTATTTGTTTGATCTAGCGCTTTCGACGCTAGGCTCCTTAGAAGTGCACAATAAGCCCAGCCTGTTTCTGATATATGCGCACAACAATCCTAAGCATGGAAAGGCTGGCGCCGAGACGTCTAAATATTTAATCGAGAAGCTATTTACCGGGCGCGTCAACCTGTATTCCGATCAAACGCCGACGGGACAAAGACAACCGTATTCACGTTCACAGGAAGAGCTGAAAGCGGACGGCAAGCTAGAAGATATCTTAACCAGTCAGCTTTGTTTACTGCCCGATCGGTTAATAGGCGAGGTGAAACCGGTCGATAGGGTTGTCGTGTGCTGCTCTGAGGTATTAGGCAACTATTTGAAAGAATGGCCACACTATCAAAATTTTTATCAGCGATTGCGAGAAGCTTACCGCCAAGACCTTGAACGACAAAGCGCGTCAGCCATCCGTGAAGTGCTCAGAGAATTTTCCCAAGAGGGGGCCTATAAGTTCGGGTTTCATCATGTATTGACGGAAATCGCTTTTTTGCAAATCCGGGTGGAGCAGAGGGATGAGCGTGGCGTTATCCCGGTTACGTTAACAGCCAATAGCTATGAGCGATGCCTGTCAGGCTTTATTCCATCGACCACGGTTCGGATAGAAGATATTCTCCGACTTGAGGGACGAAGTGTGTATCCGAATCAAGGTCAGCACGTGGTGCTATTTAAGCTGATCGAGCGGCTGCTAGGCGGCAACAATGAAGTGAAAACGTTTCTGGACCAGTTTTGGCAAGGGTACGACAAACTTATTTCCCATTGGGCGAATGAATTCTCAACATTTGATGAGCTTGAGTTTGCGAAGCTATTAGGAGACATTTTTAAAGGCATAAACGCCGAGCTGAGCACGCAGTTGATCGATCAAGCACGCAAGCTATCCCAAATGCACAAGCAGTATATGGAGGCAATACAGAAGCAACTTCCGCTCAACCTCTCTTCAAGCGAACTGCGCGAAGCACTGTATCAGCATTATCAAAGCCAGAAGCTCTCGATCCAGCGAGTCTCGGGCCTAACCGCTTCGCTTGAAGATTGCTATATCAATCTCGCGATTGTTGAAAGCCAGGCGCAACGGGAAAAAAATCGGGAAGAATTGAAAAAGCAAGCGGCGACTTTCGAGCGCCTGCCCAGCAGCGAACGGCTGGACGCAACCAATCCAAACAAATTGATTGCGCTTGATCAGCTTTTTGAGCCACAAGAAGGTAAAACGGAGGCCCCCAAAAGAATATTGATTTATGGCAGAGCGGGAATTGGCAAAACGACCTTGTGTAAAAAGCTGGTTTATGAATATCACCACAAGAAACTTTGGCAAGATCGGTTTGACTGCGTATTGTGGATACCCTTGCGGCAGTTGAAAACCTATCAAGCCCATCATTTAGAAAAACTTCTCTGCGAGCACTATTTTGCGAGTCAAGGTAGTCGCCAAGCGCAAGCGTTAGCCCAAGCTTTTCATTCTCATCAAGACAAAACACTGTTCATTCTAGATGGCTTAGATGAGGTGGCGGACGAGTTGAATGGGGGCCGCCCTTTAAGGGGATTTTTACAAACACTTCTCGATAAAAAGTATATGGTGATCACATCTAGGCCTGCTGGGGTGAATACTCATATGCTTGGTCATCTGGATTTAGAGCTAGAAACCATCGGATTTAGTCCAGACAACGTGCAAGCCTATATTCAAAATGAAAGACATGTGCCCAAAGCGAACCAAGCAGCGATTCAGCAGTTTATCGACCGTACTCCACTGATTCAGGGCTTAGTCAATATTCCGATTCAATTGGATGCACTGTGCTATAGCTGGGATAACCTCCCCAAAAATCAAGAAGTGACGATGACGACGCTGTATAAGGCTATGGTCGATAAATTATGGCGTAAAGATAGCGTGCGTTTAGAGAAAAAAGAGGACGGTCAGTTAATGGGAGCCGACATAATCGAAAATTTGTCGGCGGCTGATCTAGAAGAGTTGATGGCCGTTGAGATCGATTATCTAGGCTACTTGGCGTTTAAAGGATTAGAAGCTGGGAAGATCGAATTTAGTCGGGCAGAACTGAGCCAGCGCAGAGGCGAATTTAATGGACTGCTCCCCACAGGAAGGCGATTGCCTTTAGGTTTCACCACAAATCTGAAAAAAACCTCTTATTTACATACCGTGGAAACAGATCTGCCTGAATCAGATCGTCACTATCATTTCCTGCATTTAACGTTTCAAGAATTCTTTGCGGCTAAGTTTTTGGCCAGGCATTTACAGGCTTACTCAGATGCCGTGGAGCAGTTTGATTCTGCCAGCATCACGCAAGCTGGTTTAGGGTTAATGCTCAGTGAAGCACAACTGCAAGCATTGATCGCCCAGCATAAATATGATCCGCGCTACGAAATTGTGTGGTGGATGGTGGCCGGATCACTTAAAGGCGCTACCGTAGAACATTTCTTTACGCTCTTAGGACAAGCCCCGCGCGATCTGATCGGCGCTCGTCACCAGCAGGTGATGATGGGATGTTTGCGTGAGGCGCGTGGTCATTTAAACCCAGAAACGGTGATGGAGCTAGAAGAAGGACTCATGTGGTGGCTGCATTTTGAGATGAGGTTGAGCAGACACAAATATGTCGTGAGCAAATTGGGTAGCCAGAATACTTTCCCGGAGCATATTTTAGTCACCTACTTGAGGCAAACTGGGGAGAGAAAAAATGACATTATTTATGCGCTGCGTGCTCATAGCGTTTTGTCCGAAGCAGCTATCGAGGCTTTGATCGGTGGTTTAGAGGATAGCATGTCTGCGGTTGTGGACACGTTAGCGGAACAGAAAGCACTGCCTGACACCGCTCTTACGGCTTTAATCGATGCTGCTTTACAGGATCAAAGCCGGATTGTCAGTTCTGCGGCCGTGAATGTGTTATCGAGACAGACAACACTGCCTAGAGCTGCTTTCATGCCCTTGATCAATGCTTTAAGGAGCCCAAGTTTGGAAGCCAAGTCTACGGCCGCGTGGGCGTTAACAGGACAAAAAACACTGCCTGATGCCGCTCTTACGGCTTTAATCGATGCTTTAAGGAACTCAAGTTTAAATGTCAAGATTGTGGCCGCGAGAGCGTTAGGAGGCCAGGCCGCGCAGTCCGAAGCTGCCTTCAAGGCCCTGATCAATGCTTTATGGACCCAACCTTGGGAGATCAGGAATGAGGTCGAGAGGGTGTTAGCGAAGCAAAAAACATTGCCCCAAGCTGCTCTCAATGCCTTGGCCGGCACCTTACAGGCCCCGAGTTTGGCGGTCAAGACTGCAGCCGTGTGTGTATTAGGTGGTCAGATCACGCAGTCCAAAGTCGCCCTTGATGCCTTGATCGGTGCTTTGGAGGACCCAAATTTGGAAGTCAGGATTACGGCGGTGAAGGTGTTAGGTAGTAAGGCTATGCTGCCCAAAGTCGCCCTTGATGCCTTGATCGGTGCTTTGCAGGACCCAAATTTGGAAGTCAAGATTACGGCCGTGGATGCGTTAGGTGGCAAGGTCGCGCTGTCTAAAGCTGCCCTCGATGTCTTGGTCGACGGTTTACAGGATCGAAGTTGGTATATCAACTCTGAGGCTACGAATGCATTAGCTAAGCAGGAAACATTGTCCGAAGCCGCTCTCAAGGCTTTGATTAGCAATGCGCGATATCAAGATTGGAAAATTAAGATTAAGGCTATGAATGTGTTAGCGAGACAGAAAATTCAGTCTGAAGCCATCCTCAATGTCTTGATCGGCGCTTTACAGCATCAAAATTTGGATGTCAGAGCTGCGGCCGCGATTGCTTTAGCGGGACAGAAAACCCTGCCCAGGGGGGTTCTCCGGACAGTGATCGGCGCTTTACAGAGTGAAGCAGGGTATTTTAAGGCTGAGGCTGCGAGGGCATTAGCGAAGCAGAAAACCCTGCCCGAGAGCGTCCTTTGGGCTCTGATCGGCGCTTTATGGTATGAAAAAGAAAATGTCAAGACCGAGGTCGCGCGGGCGTTGGCGGAACAGGAAGCACTGCCTAGGAGCGTCCTCAAGGCCTTGACCGACGCTTTACAGCATGAGGATAAGGATCTCAAGACTGCAGCTGCGCATGCGCTAGCGGGACAGAAAGCATTGCCTGAGGACGTCCTCAAGGCCTTGATTGGTGCTTTACAGTATAAAGAAGCGTCTATCAGGTCTTCAATTGTGGGAGCACTAGAATTAAATCTCAATCAACTCTACAGAATGCTGCCCGTCTTGGAAGTCGAGCAAATCCAAACGCTATATAGAGAATTTTTATTTGGCTACAGCTGTGATCATATAGCACCGCTGTATGTTCAAGGGAACGAACTTCATTTTTATACAGAGGCCGGTCCAGGGCGCACGGGTCAAATAGAGAAAAAAAAGATGGATGAGATCCTTCAAGCTTTTGAATTGGTGTGCATACAGGAAGGTATGACCCCAATTGTCTAAAGAAAAGCCTCTGCTAAGGGAAGCATAGGCCTGAAGCGATACCGGATAGATGAAGGCACTAGCGAAAGGCTTTGATGCGCTTTTGCTTCAGTGTCCCTCCGGATTTAATATAAATTAAATTCTTCTCAATGAAGAGATATTTACCTTAGTCAATACCGATGTGCGGGTAGTTCAATTCGGACATGGATGTGCATGGCAGGGCTTTAGAAGCATCGCGCCGTCCAAAGCGAGCAAGTAAGCCAAGAATGGTAGGTAGCGAATATGATTTCTGAACGCCAAGTTTATATTTATATTCAACTTCCCGGCGCATTAGAAAGTATTCCAGCCGCTGTGCTCAGGGTACAAACTTTACCAGACGGTATGCGCATAGGCCGGTTCCGATATGGGGATCGCTATCTTCAACATGCTCAAGCGATTGCACTAGATCCCTATCAATTGCAAAAAACCCGCAAAGCCAATAACTGTGCGGGTTTTTTATTGTCCCTGGGAGCTACCGGAACCTAATTTGGTGGAGCCGGCGGGAATTGAACCCGCGTCCGAGCCTGTATCCATAAGGCTTTGAGAGGAAATACTGGCAAAAAACTGGCACTTTTGAAAATTTTTATTTTGTTTATCACTCAATAGGCCCATACAGTATTCTTTAACACGAACAAGCGCAAGAAGAGCTGTGTGTGGGCATTCCAATTTTCGCTACGGCGTGTCACTTGGGAAAATCAGTTTATAGCGCCTCAAATCTTCCTGGAACGCATTACAGCGCGCGAGTTGTTCGCGAGCTAATTGGCGGTCCTGCGCATAATCAAACTGCGCAGTCCAGTTATGGATGCGTGCCATGGTTCGAATGAACGGTTGCGCATCCTTTTCGTTGGTCAATCGCTTTAACGGTAACAGGTAATCTTCGCGATACACCGTCGGCACCATGATGCGACACAGCTTGGCTTCGCTGAGCACGCAGTTCATTGCCAGTCGAGCTGTGCGGCCGTTACCATCTCTAAAGGGATGCACCTCGGTTATGACGAACATCATCATCAGTGCGCGGGCCACCGGGTCGGTGAGTGTCCTAACCCGCGCAAATCCCTCTCGCAATGTGCCCGGCACCAGTTCGGGCAACACGAAAAGTGTATTACCCGCTTGGTTGGCTTGCACCTTCCACTGGCCAGGTTCCTTGTCCGGCCGGGCTTGCATGACGAGTGCATTCACGTTCTTGAGCCAGCTGAGGAAATCGTCTTCCGTCTGCGGTGATTGATTCCGCCATGGCGTTGATGTTGCAGCCTGAAAGGTGCCCAAGATGTCGTGTGAGTCCTCCGAGCGGTTCAAAATAATTGTACCTTCGAAGATAATCTTCTCTGCCTCCTCAACCTCGAACGTGGTCCCTTCAATGTAGTTCGAAAAGTAAGCTTCGAAAAAGGCAAAGTTTTCCATTGCCGAGCCGGACGACGCAGGATCCGGAATGGGCGCGAACACTTCCGCGCTTAGCTGAGCATGCAGCGCCTCAAAGAGATCAAGACGGTCTGGATCGTATGGCCTGCCTGCCGCGCGTGCCAATGCTAGCTGGCTCTTAAGCTTCTTTTGTTCGTGCGTGCCAAGCATGGCACCGATGATGCCTTCTAAACGAGCCATCTCCCTATGCATTCCGAGCTGGTCGGCCACGACCTTGGCCCTGTCTCGCAACTCGTTGAGCTTGAACTCACCTCGGATGGTTAGAATTTTTTCGAGCCTTTCTTCGAGCGCCTGTTGTGACAAGACTAGCTGTTTACTGCCACGGCGAATCGATAAATTTTCCAGCACTCCCCTTTCCTCGCTCGGCAAAAATATGCCACGGTACGGATTATCGACTGAGGGCGGCTCCGAGATAGGGCGCGCACCTGGATAGACGTGAATAGCTAATCCGGGCAATTCAAGCGTTCGTCGGCGTTGACCGATGCGGCTAACGTACAACGCACCCTCCACTGGGCGGTGCTCCAGTGCAGACTTGAAAACAAGTACCGCGTTAGGCAGCAAGTACCCAACAATGGCTGCCCAGTTGCGCAAAACCACTGCCTCAAGGGGGCTATTGCGATTGGATGTAAAAACGCCAGCATAGATGCGCCGCACTTCGCCGGACGCGGCCGCGCGAACCAACTGTCGTGCTTGCGCTTCGGACTTGCCGCCAGTGAACAGCACTTCTCCAGTGTCGATGTCCGATTTATGCATTCAAGAACCTCCCGTGCGGCGCACGGTCTGAAAATATGCGAATTATCTCACAATTTGTCGGAAAATATGTCGTTATAGTTTTTGTACTAGTCAACATTTGAGAGAAATGAGGCGTGCTATCTCACTAACGGGTAATCCTCCCGTATCTTGATCAGGCGGTTAAAGATTGTTAGGTGTTGCTGCAGCAACCTTCAACGACGTTAAGCTGATCGTGGAATGTAATAGTAGAAATTTACTTAGTGAAAATTTTGCGAGCGTTATAAAGATTGATTTAAAGAATTAGATAAAGCAGATCATCCACTGTTTATCTATGAAAAATTTTGATTGTTGCATGGGCCAATGCCGGTCTGCCGTCCTTCCCAAGGGCTTGGCATTACGAATAGCAGTAG
Source organism: Mycoavidus cysteinexigens (assembly GCA_031963365.1). Taxonomy (GTDB): domain Bacteria; phylum Pseudomonadota; class Gammaproteobacteria; order Burkholderiales; family Burkholderiaceae; genus JASSUD01. The sequence goes on along the minus strand of JASSUF010000007.1, from coordinate 7,780 downwards.
CAGTCAGCATTATGGGTAACTCACTTTTTGAGCAACACAGTTACCCATAAAAATATTGAGTGTCAACGATAAACGCCGGTAAACCTCCATAGCAAAAAACCCACACAGCTAATAACCATGGGGGTTCTTTGGTGTCCCTGTGAATTATCGGAACCTAATTTGGTGGAGCCGGCGGGAATTGAACCCGCGTCCGCAAGCACTCTACAACCTGCTCTACATACTTAGTTCAGCCCTTTGATTTAACCACCACAACGCGGACGAACGCGCTTTGGGATGGCGATTTGCTGGATTTAACCCCCGGCTGCGCAAAACAACCTGAGGCGATCTGATGTGCGTGTCCTCGCTGGCTCAAAACTTACCCTCTTGCGAAAATAAGCCCCGAAACCCAAGCCCATCAGAGAGCTTGTTGCGAGGGAGTCGCGTTTAAGCGACTGCTAAGTAACTAGAGTCGTTTGCAGTTACTATATTTCCCATGGATTTACGAGGGAACGGGTCCTCGGTATGCACAGTATTGCTTCGCTACCCACGTCGAAACCATGTCGGCCCCATACGCTTTTAAAAAATTATAAACAGCGAATGCATATGCTACATCAATTACGAGCATGAAGTGGACAAGAAGTGGCTTAAAATTTTTATGAGAGGTTCTTGGGAAGTATTTAAGGTCTCGCCGTGCATTTTCAAACGGGTATTTTTTGGTGGAATTAAAGGTGCGTGGTGCACATGTTTGGGAGTGTTGCTCGCCGCCAACATGATGACTGCTGTCTTTTTTAAAACCTGCATATGCAGGTTAAAAGCGATGATTAAAAGTTGGTGGTGTGCATGTTGGGGTTCCTTCGTCACCACCAACCTACGAGCCATGGTAGGTTGGCGGTGACGAAGGAACCCCAACATGATAGCCACGGTCCTTTTAAAACCTGCTTACACAGACCAAAAACGATGATCAAAGGTAAGCGGTTTGCAGGTTTTTACATATCAATATTGCCTGATAGGGCATTCGCTTCGATAAAGGCTCGACGCGGCTCCACTTCGTCTCCCATTAGCGTGGTGAAGATGCCGTCTACTGCGATAGCGTCTTCTATTTGCACGCGTAATAAGCGGCGAACGCTTGGGTCCATGGTGGTTTCCCAAAGCTGTTCGGGATTCATTTCACCTAAGCCTTTGTAGCGCTGTTTGCTGACGTTGCGTTGGGCATCGGTCATCAGCCATTGCATGGCATTTTTGAAGTTAGTGACGGGCGCACTACGTTCGCCTCGTTTGATTACCAAGCCAACTTGAGGGTCTTTTTGCTCGAGCAGTTTTTGCAGTTGCGTAGCGGTAGACTGAAGATGCTGGAAATCATCCGATTGTAAAAAGATTTGGTCAATCCAACTGGGCTTGATATTGCCGTGTTGGTGCCGCTCGATGCGCAAAGCTTGAGGTTTGCGCGCCACGTCGCTTTTTGGTGGGGTTTCTTCTTTTTGAGTGGGTGTATCTGCAGGTATATTTTCTTGCTGACCCTCCTCTGTACTGGCAATAGCATTGTTGGCCAGATCAGTTCCCGCTTCTTGCTCTAGCACATCCAACACATCCTGATACTCCACTTTCACGAATACATTCGGGTGTAAAGGATCGGCGCGTAAGGCTTTTTCAAGAGCAAGCGCACTATTTAGCGCTGCGCTATCAGAAGATAAATCAAGATGTACGCCCTCTAAAACCGCATCTAATGCCGAGCTATCCACAAAGCGCCTAACGCGCGAAATAATGGACCGTGCGCGCCAATAATCATGCGCGAGTCGTTCCAATTCTTCTCCATCGATGGCAGGTAAGGTTGGCGCTACCACCAATTGGGCATTTTGCAAGCAAAGACGTAGCATATGCTGATCAAATTCTTGCTCATCTTTGAGATAGCGTTCTTCTCGACCATATTTGATTTTGTATAGAGGAGGCTGTGCGATGTAGATATAGCCACGCTCGATTAATTCTGGTGTTTGCCGGTAGAAAAAGGTCAGTAATAAGGTTCGGATGTGCGCGCCATCCACATCTGCATCGGTCATGATGATGATGCGGTGGTAACGCAATTTGTCTGCGTTGTAATCATCGCGCCCTAAGCCGCATCCCAGTGCCGTTACAAGTGTCACAATTTGCTCGGATGCGAGCAATTTGTCATAACGGGCTTTTTCTACATTTAATACTTTACCGCGTAAGGGCAAAATTGCCTGAAACTTTCTGTCGCGTCCTTGTTTGGCTGAGCCGCCTGCAGAATCTCCCTCTACGATATAGATTTCGCATTTTGCAGGGTCGCGCTCTTGGCAATCTGCCAGCTTACCTGGCAAACCGATTCCGTCTAGTACCCCTTTGCGCCTGGTCACTTCACGCGCACGCCGCGCAGCATCGCGGGCGCGAGCGGCATCGATGATTTTTCCGCAAATTACTTTGGCGTCATTGGGCGTTTCGAGCAAGAAGGCTTCGAGTTCGCGCGCTACAATGTCTTCAATAGGAGCGCGTACTTCGGAGGAAACCAGCTTATCTTTGGTTTGCGAGCTAAATTTGGGCTCTGGGACTTTGACAGAAAGCACACAAGCAAGACCTTCGCGCATATCGTCGCCATTGGTCTCCACTTTTGCTTTTTTGGCCAGTTCCATGCTGTCCATATATTTGTTCAGCACGCGCGTCATTGCTGCACGCAGACCGGTCAAATGCGTTCCGCCATCGCGTTGTGGAATATTATTGGTGAAGCACAGCACATGCTCGTTGTAGCTATCATTCCACTGCATCGCCACTTCAATACTCAAGCCATCTTTTTCACCAGCAGCATAAAAAATGGTGGGATGCACAGCTTGTTTAGCGCGATTGATGTACTCCACAAACCCTTTCACGCCCCCTGACAGAGCAAAGTCTTCGCTTTTTCCAGTGCGTTGATCACTCAAATGAATGCGCACCCCTTTATTTAAGAAAGAGAGCTCACGAATACGCTTGACCAAGATGTCGTAATGAAACTCCACCTTTCCAAAAATCAATTCATCCGCCAGGAAATGGACTTCCGTCCCTGTGCGGTCTGCGTCTTCAACCACTTGCATAGGCGATACTGTGTGGCCGCTCTGCTCTTCTAATAAACGGTTTTGCGGCACACCACGATGGAATTCCATCAGGTGTTTTTTACCATTACGGCGTACCGTTAAACGCAACCACCGTGATAGCGCGTTCACACAGGAAACCCCTACTCCGTGCAAGCCTCCGGAGACCTTATAGCTGTTCTGATCAAACTTTCCGCCTGCATGCAGCTCGGTCATCACAATTTCAGCCGCACTGCGTTTAGGCTCATGCTTGTCGTCTAGTTTGATATCAACTGGAATACCGCGTCCGTTATCGGCCACTAATACCGATCCATCTGCCATTAAGATGACTTGAATATAGTCACAATATCCAGCTAACGCTTCGTCAATTGAATTATCCAAAACCTCAAACACGAGGTGATGCAGCCCCGTGCCATCGGAGGTATCTCCGATGTACATGCCTGGACGCTTACGTACGGCTTCTAACCCTTCAAGAATCTGAATCGATGTGGAGTCGTAATCTGGCCCCAAAGCCTCTAAATTAAGTGGCCCAGAAGACATCTCAGGGGATGTTTCGTCCCCAGTTTGGGAAGAAAACTGATTAGTCATGAAGAGATTCCCGATTTTTCACAGAAGAAAGATATTGAAATGGTCAAAAGCCATAGAAAGACGATAAATTGGGTTGCGTGCCTCACCAAAATTACGTTCAAAGCCGCATGGGCATTACTACATATTTGAATTCCTGGCCTTCAATGGTGAATAAAATACTAGAATTGGAATCACCCAGGCTCATTTGCAAAGTATCGACCTTGAGATTGGTCAATATGTCTAGCAAATAGGCAATATTAACCCCCATACTAAGCGATGCGCCTTGATATTCGATACCTAAATCTTCTTGCACCTCTTCTTGGTCAGGGCTAGAGAACGCAATACTAAGCTGATTTGGCTCTATCACACACCGCACACCACGGAACTTATTGGATGTCAGGATAGCAGCTCGCTGTAACGTCTGAAGCAGCTCTTCTCGGCCAATCGAAAAAGTATTGGTATAGCCCGTGGGAATAACACGTTGAAAATCGGGGAATTTGCCTTCTACTCGTTTCGATACCAGCTCTACATCGCCAAAGGCAAATTTCACTTGGCTTGTCGAAATATCAATATGCAGCGGCTCTTCTGAATCTTCTAACAAGCGCTGTAATTCAAGCACAGTTTTACGTGGAACAATCAATTCTTGGCGAGTGGAATCCCCCGTTGGCGCATTTTCCAATGCGGTCGATGCCCATGCCAAACGATGCCCATCGGTTGCAACCGCGCTCAGCTGGCTGCCCTCTAATACCAGTAACAACCCATTGAGGTAATAGCGAATATCTTGCTGCGCCATTGCAAAATGGGTTTGACCTAATAAATTGCGAAAATCCCGCTGAGAAAGCGTGAAACTTGATCCAACATCTTGAGCCGGAGCAATAGTAGGAAATTCTTCTGCTGCGAGAGTGGGCAAGGTGAAGCGGCTTTTGCGCACTTCTGATTGAATGACAAGCCGTCCATCTTTTAAGCTCAGCGCTACTTCACCAGCAGGCATAGCGCGCAAGATATCCAGCAACATACGAGCCGCCACCGTGGTAGCGGTTTGTGTATCTCCCAGGCCAAAATTGCCATGCGTGGTAATTTGAACTTCTAGATCGGTGGCTAAAAATGCAAGCTGCTCACCCTGCTTAGTCATACGCAAATGCGTAAGGATAGGCAGCGTATGGCGCCGCTCGACGATACCCGTCACAATTTGTAAAAGCCGCAGCAAATTATCGCGTTCAGTCTTAACCAGTTGCATCAGAATCATTCCTTTTTTCTTTCGTAAGTTGGATGAGCAATATTTCACAACATGCTAACCACCAGTCTTCTATATCGACTTTTTCAACAATTGAAAAGATCTACAGCCCTGTGCTGCCTAAAACCTGCAACAGGCAGCTTTACCCTTTCAGGGTTTGTTCTAAAACGTGCAGTTCATGGTTGAGCTGCGTATCTGAGCTACGTGCGCCCACAATTTTTCGCACAGCGTGTAAGACCGTGGTGTGATCCCTTCCCCCAAACAAATCTCCGATTTCGATCAGGCTTTTTTGCGTGAGCTCTTTGGCCAGATACATCGCGATTTGACGGGGTTGCGCAATATTAGCGTGGCGCTTTTTGGAATACATATCTGCCACTTTAATGTTGTAAAAGTCGGCAACGGTCTTTTGGATATTTTCGACAGAAATCTGTCGGTTTTGTACAGTCAATAAGTCTTTGAGCGCGGTTTTAGTCACCTCAATGGTAATTTCATGACCATGAAATTTTGAATACGCCACGATTTTACGCAGAGCGCCTTCTAGCTCGCGCACATTAGAGCGCAAATGCTTAGCGATGAAAAAAGCCACGTCTTCGGATAAAGGAATGCCCCCGTTTTGCGCTTTGCGCAGCAAAATTGCCACCCGCATTTCAAGCTCAGGCGGTTCAACAGCAACCGTTAAACCGGAATCAAAACGGGAAATGAGCCGTTCTTCAATGCCCGAAATTTCTTTTGGATAGATATCACTGGTGATAATGACCTGTCCTTTATTAGCCACCAGCGCTTCAAAGGCATAAAAGAACTCTTCCTGCGTACGCGTCTTGCCGGAAAAAAACTGAATATCATCGATCAACAGCAAATCGAGCGAATGGTAGTAACGCTTAAATTCATCAAATGCTTTACGTTGGTAGGCTTTAACCACATCGGAGACATACTGCTCTGCATGGATATAGCGAATGCGCGCATTCGGGTTAGCCTGTAACAAATAGTTACCAATCGAATGAATAAGGTGCGTTTTCCCTAGACCCACTCCTCCATATAAAAACAGCGGGTTATAGGAAACCCCCGGATTATCAGCAACCTGCGTTGCAGCAGCACGTGCGAGCTGGTTGGCCTTACCCGTCACGAAATTATCAAAGGTCAAACTGGGGTTTAAGCGAGAGCGTTCTGATGCCATATTTTCTTCGCTCTTGGAGGGTGTGGAATACGCTCCACCACCAATGCGCTCTGCCGCTGCCACTTCTTGGACATCTAGGCTTGGAACATCACTCTCTATCGCTGATGCTTGCGTACCGTCTAATTCAGTATTAGACACGCTCTGTGGCCGGCTTACCGGCCGCGCATCTCCTTGTGTTGAGGTATCTATAACCGGCACACGGCCAGCCGCTACTTTTGGATCCAAGATAAGTTGCACATTGGCCGTCGTACCTAAAAAATCATTAGCAATATCGGTTATGCGACCTAAAAACTGGTTTTTGACCCAATTCAGTTTAAAGTGGTTTGGAGCGGCGATTTGAACCCGCGCCTCTTTCTCATCCAGTACCACAAGCACCAAAGGTTTTATCCAGATTTGATACTGTTGGGGGGTCAGCTCATGTTCGAGCAATGTACAACAATGCTGCCAAAAATCACTCATAGCGAAAACGTCACCCTGCCAGCCTAACTTGTAAATTGGGGTGACAAAGAAACCACAACACCATCATGTGAGGATCTCAACCACTACCCGACCTCTCATCACGGCTTTTGAGACATCTCTATAGCCGATCAGAAAAAAGACAGAATTCTACCGTCATTTTGTAGCTCCATGGCATCATGCAACTACCAAGCAAACTTGACGCGAAAATAAAAACTCGATTAAATGCGCCTCTTTTGCAATTTGGCGCTCTTGCGCGCGCCTTGCGTAGCTGTTTTATCTGCTCCGTCTGCCCCCTTATTTCAGCAAAAAATCAACACTCCGCCATCACCCATCGCGCATGGCCTTATAATTGCGCTTTTGCAACGCATTATTTCTACCTATGCATGCGCTGGCGCACATGGGTGGGTGTATATATTTACCTTTATTTTGTTACTCGTTAGGAATTTTAATGAAACGCTCTTATCAACCTTCGGTCACCCGTCGCAAGCGCACACATGGCTTTCGCATTCGCATGAGAACCGCTAGCGGTCGCAATATTCTCAGTGCTCGACGTGCGAAAGGCCGTAAACGCTTAACGGTTGTTTGATCGGCTTCTGATGAGCATGGTTAAAAACCATGTAGGTTGGGGTAACGAAGGAACCCCAACATGCGGTCCACAGGCTTTTAATTCATAACCTTTTGCAATATATACGCAGGTTTTTAAAGGTTTTTGGTCTGCGTGTTGGGGGTCCTTCGTCACCCCAACCTACAAGCCATACACCTCGTGCCCCTTATGTCCAATGCTTCCTTTCCAAGAGCAGCAAGACTGTTAAACGCTAGCGATTTTTCTGCGCTATTTCGTTTGCGTCCGCGCGCGCGTACACCCCATTTTGTGCTGTACATCCGACAAACAGGGCAGCCTGCACGCTTGGGCTTTGTGATTGGACGCAAACAAGCACCTCGCTCGGTCACCCGAAGCACTATCCGCCATGTAGGGCGAGATCTATTTCGACTACAACGCACTGCGCTTTTTGGGTGGGATGTGCTTATCCGCTTGCACACGCGCTTTGATAGAGCACAATTTATAAGCGCCGCTTCTACTGCCTTGAAGATAGCATGCCGCAATGAGATGCTAAAACTATTGGGCCGCATACCTCTACAGGAGGTCTGATGCGTTTACTTTTTCTTGGCTTGCTACGGCTCTATCAACTGATATTGAGCCCTTATTTGGGCCAGAATTGCCGCTTTTATCCTTCTTGTTCCGCATATGCGTACCAAGCCATTCAACTCCACGGCGTTATGCGAGGTACCTTA
>JASSUF010000150.1:0-6019 GCA_031963365.1 Mycoavidus cysteinexigens | reverse complement strand
TCCAGACTTCCTTTACGAGGTCTTAACTGCTCAAATTTAAATGAGGCGGCCCTGAATTGTGCTCCGAGGGCCCATTGCATTACCTACATTTTCAAATGCAGATTGCTTCTGCTCTTCTGGAAGAGGAAGTAGCAATGAACGGGAGAGCAACATAGATGCCTGTTCTGGCCTTTTGAACCAGCTGTAATGTAAAAAATGCACAAAATCTTTAAAAGGGCGAGCAATCCCGTAGAGATTTATCGGCACACTGGCTAGACCTTGATTAGGGCGGCTTTCCCAGTTGGGAAGCTGCGCTTCTAGTTTAAAACCAAAGTGCTCAATTACTTGCTCAGAGCTGCTGCCTGGATCTGAGCAAGCGTAGAGATAATGTACAGAGGGCTGAGCTATAGTCCAATCCAGTATGCGTAAAAACAAATCGAAAAAGGCGCGGCGGTTTCGCAGATTAGACTTTTGTACAGACATAGCGCCTATCTCTACCCTAGGCAGCTTACCTTGCAGATTGACGAGTCCCAGAATGCGCCCAGATGTTTTATGCTCCACTGCCCACATATGAATGAAATTGGTATTCCAGCTTTGCTCAACGCCCTGGATAAACACTTTGGTTTCATTAATGGAAGTATGGAGTTTTGCCTCAATATTGCGCATGACTGCGGGATCGCTAAATAGGTCTTCAAACAAGCTAGTAGCATCTCTGGGCATCACCGGACGTGCTATAGCATTAGGGCTCTCAAAGCAAAAAGGGGGTGAAAAAATTTCCATGCAACATACTCCTGGCGCTAATTAATAAAGAAAATGATTATTGGATGAACTATTTTTTAGAAATCTCTTCGGTAGAAGGAGCTAACTCAACAGGCTTGAGAGAGGCTCTACGTTCCACTAGCGTTTCATTTTCCTGGCGTTGTATTTTGCCCACCCAATTGAAGCCTCTAAACCGTGATTTATCGGTTATCAGATCGAGCTCAAGGCCTACAGGTTCCCACGAGGGACCTTCATAAATCTGCTGGATTCGGCTAGAAAGAGCCTTGATATTGGCTTCTAGAGCTTGTATTTCTGATTTTTTTCGTTTGCTTCGATGCGTTGCTTGTAGGCTCTCTAATCGTGCTGTAGAAACCTCTAGGTCTGTCCTGTGTAGACAGACAGCATCTGCATATTCTTCACGCAATGCAAAGCGCTCACGCAACACCCACATGCCTTTTGGTTCTGGTGTGCACTGTGCAAGTAATTGCTCTATCTCTTCTGCGCCATAACGTTCTTCCCAGGTAAGCCTTACTTCTTTTTCCAATTTATTGAACCACCCTGTTGTAAAACTGGGCCGCTTCACAACGACCAGCAAAGAGGTTGGCGCAGGCTGTAGTTGTTTGCTGTTAAAAGAATGTTCTAAACTGGTTTTTCTATTGCGATGCCAGAGCGTTTTATCCATCAGATCTATCAGAGAGAGCCGTCGCACAATCGGCAACCTGGCTACATCTACGCGAGCCGGCACACGTATTGGAATAGTTGGAAAGAAAGCGGCTAGCGAAAGAGTCGCTTTGCCTTGGTGTCCAGTTTCTTTACTGCTGGACTGTTGCTGATGCTGTCCATGTTGAATATTGTAGGTATGGCTGGTGTTATGTGGGGTTGCTTCTATATAGATGCCTCCCAACAATCCAGCGCTTGGTGAGTTTGGGTAGGCGCTCGGTCCAATATAAGCACTGCTTTGTAGTGCCAGCGTGTTAGTAATTTTTGTGTTTTGCGTAACCTGCTCGCTGAGCGAGATATAAGGCTTATCGAAGCATGCGCGCGTGAAGTGGCGCAAAAAAGTTTGACGGTGTGCGTAGTGGGCTTCATGATCATCGGCGCGCTCTGGAAGAGAGTCACGGGTTTTTTCTGCTGTGTCTGATAGCAGTTGTAGCGTTTCATCGGTTTTTTCATTGCGCTCTTTTTCTTTTTGCTTTTCATTACCTATTGCCTTAGGGCTATATTTGGTATCTAGGATAGTGCCATGACGGTATTGCTTATTCCATTTCACGCCTATGCTAGCGGCTGAGCCTAGCGATACCCTAATAGGGCCCAGTGTGGCTTTCAGAAAATTTAAATACACTCCTCCTCCTAGCTGCAATTGTTTCTCCGTCTTGCTTCCCCAGGTCATATCAAAGCCATCTTCACGTACGTTGATTTGTGCACTAGCACTTCGGCCATATTCCGCTCCTATTTCTATGCTGGGCAATAAATTGGGGGCAGAGGTAGGGAGATACGGCCCCGTAATGAAGCCGCTTAAATTTCCATTGGAGGTGGCATGACTGCTGCCTGGGAGGGTGTTTTTTAGAAAAGCCTTATTGCGTGCTTGTAAATAAGCAGGCATTTCCTGCGCTGCAACCTTAGCTTCTTTAAGTGCTTCACGGGCTTCTAAGACAGGCGCTGCGCGGGAGTGTTTGAGCGCTTCATGAAGGGTGGTATTAAATTCGTTGAGTGCATCAGAAGAGGGACCCAAATGGGTGTTTGCAAGCTCCTCCATTTTCGCCACACTGAAAAATACAGGCTTAGAAAGAAATGGGATCCAAGAGCGGAGTAATTCTTTTTTATATTCGGCTTTATGCTCAAGAAAATACGCATATCCTGCTTCAGATGGGGGGCTAGAGATTAATCTCTCTACAGTCTTAAAAATATACTTTGCAGTATCAGTGCTTGTAACACTAGTTGGCCCTTCACCTTTTTCTTTTATTTCACGCCAAACCTTTAGTGTGGCGCAAGCAAAAGCTTTATCCGCCACAAGTTTGCTGTGGTTAGGTGCTTGCTTAGAGAGCGGCTTGTACTTTAATTGTTCAAACTGTGCAGAAACTTCGGTATATAGATTTAGTATGGCAGTATTAATCGCTTTGCCGTACGCGACTTTTTGTTCTGCGCCCACAACATGGTCTTCACTAAAGAATATTTTGCGAGGCAGCCAATAAGGCGTTTTATTATGCCCCGCTGGGTGCATCTGTGGCTGGTACGCTTTAAAAATAGCGCGTTGGGCTTGAATGCGCTCTTTTATTGCCGTGGGCGCATCCCATCCTTTTTCCTTTACCTGATTTTTGGCTTCTTTAAGCCTGATAGCAGGCTCACGCAGTTTTTCTGCTCGGTCTATCCACGTAGTATTGGCTTTTAAAACGTGGCGTACAGCGTTATCCAATGCAGCTTTAGGCTGCGGGTCATCGTATCCCCATTGCCAAGTTAGGTAGGCGGTCCATTCCTCAATAGATAAGGTATGGGATGGAGTTACCTTTTCTATTTGTGCCTCGTTTTCTAATGACTCCTTCTCTTCTTCTAATGTTGTCTCTTCTTCTCTTGCACAGGCAATCAGTATTTTTTGGGCTGCAAGATTAGCTAGCTGAGCCTGATCCCTCGCTGTGTTTGCTTCCTCTTTTTTCTCCCTGGGTTGCAATTTCAAAGTGGCGCCGGTTTGTAAATACACCGTCAATGCTGCTTCTTGGGTACGCCCAGTTAAATCCAGTTCCTCTTCACGTTTATTACATTGTAGAGCAAGTATAGGTGCAAGCCCTACGCTACGTGTGTTGGCCAGCTGCTGCGCGCAGTGTAGCGCTGCTTTTTCGATACGTTCTTTTGCAACAGGATCCACCAATCCTTTAATAAAAGAAGATTCTTCTTTATAAAAAAGATGGTTGAGTTTTGCTTGCTTCTGATCTACCGACTCTATCTCGTCATCACTTTTTATTGCTTGTACAAAGTGACATAAAGGTTCTGCCAATCTTTTGAGTACCGCTTGCGCTAGTGCAGCATCTCCTTCGCATACTTGTATCGTAGTACGAATAAGCGCTATTGCAGCTGGTCTGGAAAGTACCTCTTTATCTATTTCATTGGTCAATACATCTTGTTTGATTGAGGATAGAGTGGTTGAAGAAGTGGTACTGGAGGAACGTGTAGGTGTGGCGTTTTGATGAGGGGTTTGTAATGGCGACTGCGTAGAGGCGCTTATCTCTACAGGTAACTTTCTGGAAGAAGGTAATAGAAGAAGTAGCTTGTTTTTAAGTTCTGCAATGTCTGCTTGTGTAGATGGATTATCTGTAGGTCTAGCTTCTTTATCTAAAGAGTGTTTTTTAAGAAGTGTAGTTACATAGGTTTCAAAACCAGATTCTTTATCCGTTAAAGCGTTTTCTGCTACTTGGATATTTTTTTTCGCTTCCTCTGTCTTTTTACGAAAGAAAAGACGGCGAGCAGCTTCTCGTATGTGCGTGGAGTAGCTTCCAAAGCGTGGAATGGCTTGGCCATTACCATGAGGCGCAGGCTGCACAGGAGTAGTCTGCGATGCTACAGAAGGTGTATCAAAAATATGCCGAGGGGGCTCGGCGCAATCGTGTGCCAGAGGCGTGGAAAATAGTGTACTGGCACTAGATTGAGAATGGCTTAGTAGATGCGGTGTGGAGGTTGGAGCGAAAGAGGTGTCGTGATAATGATTAGCAAAAGAAGTAGGGAGTGCATGAGGATGGTCTGTATCTAATGCACTAAATTCTTCGTGGCCAGCAAGAAGATGGTTTCTGTTAGAGCGTTCTGTACGAGATTGTCCGGGTACATGTGCAGGATGTAATACGTGTGGAGTATCTGCAGCCAATTCTCCAGGAGTTGCAGAAAATCGCAGGGTAGAGCCTGTTTCCAGCCCAAGATGTTCTTCCGTCATGATGTTTTCCAGACCACTCAGTTCGGTGTCCATACACCGAGATGGCCGAGTGGCAGAAATAAATCTATGACGATATTGTCTTTAATATTTTATTAAGCATGATGCAGGAAAACGAAACTAGGCGTAGTGAAGCGAATTATCAATGCATCTTGATAATATTTTTTTAAAAATTATCGAGATACCTATTGGAATAAATTGGTGTTTAAAAATAGTACTTGGTTTTTCGTAAAAAGAAACAGATTTTCGTTTTGCCTAAGGGGTATGAAAAATAATGGCTTATAAATATTAATAGTGATTCAAGAATTGTTTATAGCTGTGAAAGGGAAAATTGTAAAAAACGTGCGTATTTATTTTTTCAGGGGGATAAAAATGAGTGCTGAACCTATTGGCATGAAACGTATTAGTTCAAGTGGATTCCCATCTGGTGTAGGGTCAGGTGGGACGCTGGGCAGTAACAAAACTAAGCATGTAGGTACTCCCGGGGAAGGTCCTTTGAGCTGTCTACGCTCTAGAAGCGGAGAAAAGGCAGAAAGTCGTAAAGATAGTAAAGAACAGCAAAATATTGAGGCCTATGAAAAGTTACAAGAGTTTTTACAAGAATTTTTCAAATTTCTTTTGCAAAGCTACAAATATTCAAGTCATCTGATAAGTACTCACTGATAAATTTTGTCTTGTATAAAGAAAAATTTTTGAAAAGTAATGCATATTCTTTTCCTAAGCCTAAGGAATCTCTGCTGTTGATAGTAGATCTGGCTTCTAGGGGTAAATTGGAGGAGATAAAACGGGGTTATGCAGAGGTTCCTAACTATTTTCAAGCCTGAATCCACATAAACTGCCCAGAGGCAATATTTTCAAACATTTGATCGCTGGCTTCGAAAATATTTTTTTTCCAGTAGCGGCCATGCTCTGTATAGTGGCCTAATAAATCAGCCAGCCACGCTCCATTCACTTCATCTGACATAATCACGCGCACGATTAAAATCGCGCCACCGCTTTCTGCATCCACGCCAAGCTGCGCTTGATCTTGCGCATAAATCATCAGATTAGCTTCTAGCATGAGCCGAAAAACCACCAAGGTACGTCCAGCTGTGACCGTGCCATAGTGAAAATTTAAATAAATAGCATGCTCGTCTTCTTCAAAATGCTCAAACTGTACATCGAATCCCTCTACCTCCATGGAGCGTGTCTCCAGCACGTATTGTGGATTACCAAAACCCACTACTTCGCAGAGGTCCAGCAATAATTCTTCGTAGCGTTCAGCACTCATATTTGTGTGATTTAAAGTAGGTTACTGATGTTACGCAGGTATTAAAAAAGGCAGTGGTGCGCATGTTGGGGTTCCTTCGTCACCACCAACCTACCGAG
>JASSUF010000149.1:0-6046 GCA_031963365.1 Mycoavidus cysteinexigens | reverse complement strand
ATGCGCGATTCCATCCTGGGCCTTATTTGACAAGCCTGTTCATGCGGAAGCCCTGGGTTTGACAGCTCTGAAATCTCACTACTTGGTTTCGCTTTTTCTATGGGCGGGCCAAGTGGGGAAGCCCGAAAGGGCTTGCCGTTCGTGAGATACGGTCTGTCAACCCTGCTTGGTCTGCCCACCTTTTTGACAGAAGGTGGGCAGAGATAATCCAATATCTCACGAGTAGAATCATGACCCACATTCAATCACACCCCGAACCCCCACTAAGTTTTTCCTCCTCTCTTCACCCTCCATACCTAAAAACTTGTTGGCACGCTGCCTTTTTACGCCTCGTGCCGCATTGCTTGTTTTTCGTCAGTCCTTTCGTACTTTCTGCTTAAGGGGGACGATATGTCAGCGACCCATCCAACAAACCTACCGCCTGTTCCTCCACAGAGCGATGCTTATTTTGCCAGCATGCATCTTATTAGCAGCGAAACTGAAAGCCTGTCAGTAACACCACCCCCTAAGTATGAAGCGGCTACCGATGCTATAAGTCAGGACTCCGTGACAAAACGCATGCAAGCTTCCATTGCACAGCAAGGGCAAAATATAAAAACGGCTCAGATCCATGCAATGGGCCATCCGGCAGTCCAATCCGTGGTGAAGTGGAGCAAATTAATAACAGCCTGTGAAAAAGCCAAAGCCCAGCTGGAAGCTTCATCAGTAGACCTTAGTCACAATTGGCTAAAAGTCCATTTTTTGAAGGAAGAAGAAAAATTACTGATTCAGCAACAACTCGTAGCCGGCCTGGAACAGGTTCAAGTGGTGCATGAGGCTGCACAGGCGCTTTGTAATGAAGATACGATGGCCAATCTTCTTCTCCTTGAAGTAGCGCTCAAAGACTTAGAAATGGTGAAGCCTGTCGTATCAATTTCCAAACCTTTACCCACAGCCCCCATTAAAAATGAACGCGTAAATCAGTGGATGCAGGCAATAAAAAATTATTTAGGCCCTATTGCGCTAACTGGTTGGGGATTGATCGTGCAATCCGGCATTTTGTCATCGGATAACGCAAAGAGAATTCCGCTTTTAGGCGGGATTATTGGCTTTGGGTTAACGATAAAAGAAAGTATTGATACCTGTATTGAACAAGCAAAAACAGAAGATCAGGCAGGACTCATTAAAGTCTGTGAATCGCTAGTGGAGACGTTTATGAATGCAGATAGGATTGGCAAAGCAGTACAAGAAACGATCGCAGCCAGAAAGCAAGCAGATGCAACCCTTGAATTTATTAGTACAGCAAAAAAAGAGATTCATAGCGATCTTGAGAAACTGCATGTAGTTGCTGGAAAATTCGAAGTCGCAGCGCTAGAAAGTAGGCTCACCAAGCTTGAAGAGGGCCAAAATAGGATTATTGCTTTACTACAGCAAAAGCAATCCAATGCCCAGCCTTCGACAAACCCGCATGCACGAGTAGACAATCCTGCGTAGTGATGGTTCTGTCTAAGGTCGATAATTTTTTCTCCAATATAGGAGGCAAAAATGGAGGGGCTTTGAATCATCCATTAGCGCAGCTTTCTCTTCAAGTTTAAACACCTCTATTTTGACCTGACTTATAAAAATCCTCTTGGTTTATAAGAGGGTTTTTTACCATATAAAAGTAAGGATAAAAATCATGGTAAATGGTTTACATAGAGATTCTATAAACACCTATTTAAGCAATAATTTCTTAAATAATAAGCAAGAAAAACCTCTCAGTCAGCCATTTACAGATTTGCCAGTAGAGCTTAAGCATATGGTTTTGGATAAATTGAGTCCAGCAGATCGATTGGCCACGCTAAAGGCCTTTGTGACCCCTACTTGTCAAGGCTATGCAATTAACTCTCAAATTAAACAGTATGATTTGGTTGTAAATAAAGTGGCACCTGAATATCAGACCGAGATTTTTGCTGCTTACCCTGAGCTGCGCGCGGTAGCACTTGATTTTCCAGAGATATCAACCGTAGTGGTAGCTGAGTCCATTGTGGCGCGGATTACTACGGTGCTACCTTCTTTATGTTTACCTACTGAGTATGAATCTGCGTTGCAAGGCCTTGAGCGATATCTACCGCAAGTAACTAGCTCTAATATTATTGGTCTGGCATTAATAAAAATTATGCAAAGCCGCAAAATGCAACCTCAAAAATTAGATGCGCTGGCATTTACTTTAGTGCGCGATAATTTACTCAAGATTGCCAATGAAGATCTCGGCCTAGTATTCATTAGCATAGTGCAACATTGTCATTATTTTCCTGCAGCACTTCGAGTGGAAGCTATTATGCTCGTGCTTACACTATTGGAAAATGCAACTGTCGAGCAGCGTAATGGTGTGCTAGCTTATTTGCCTAGGCTATGGAGGATGGGGCCAGTAGAGTTGCCATTGAAGCTCTTTACAACGCTACAAGAGGGTTTGGCAGGGATTGCCAATCAAGAAGGTGGTCCAATATTAGCCAGCATCGCACGAGAATGGAGGCTTTTGCCTAAAGATTTGCAATCGGATGCTTTTACCCTGCTGCAAGATTATTTGCCAAAAATTAAAAATAAAGACCGTTGTCCCGTACTGATTGGTATCGTGCAAGGGTGGCAATCAGGCTATAAATGGAGGCACTTACCAGTAGATTTGCAGCTCAAATCTTTAGCGCTTGTGCAGGACTATTTAAAAGATATATCCGCTCAAGACAGCGCTAAAGTGTTGGTAGCTATAGTGGAGGCATGGGATGCATTGCGAGGCGATTTTGACTCTCAAATTTTTGCTTTGTTGGAGCACTATTTACCCGATATGGCGTCAGCAGAGCGTCGCTTAGTGCTTGGCGCTCTGGTGACGAAATGGGCCTTGCAGGTGCAAGTAAAACAAGCCAAAATTTTTCGCTTAGTGTGTCAACAATTGCCTTTGCTAGCACCTATAGAGCTTAAATTAATTTTCCCATTATTAGTCGAGAACTGGCTTAAGTTGCCGGACAAGCAGCAACTTGAATTTTTTAGATTGATGCAAACAGAGCTTCGTCGTATACCTTTTGATACTACATTTGGTTTTGTTTTAATGAAAATGGTGCATGGATGGTCTTTATTGCCAGGCAAAGTATTCCAAAATGAGACGATGAAGTGGACACAAAATATTTTGAAAGATACGCCTAGAGATGCTTTATGCTCAGTATTGCTAGGTATGATAAAAGCATGGGAAAAATTCTCTTGGAGCAGCTTGCCTACTAAGTCAGAGCTGACTACTTTTAATTTACTAACGGATAGATCCAAAGAAGTAGCGGGGCAGGACCGTGGTGCTTTGCTGAGAAGCATCATGTTAAATATTTACCACTTGCCAGAAAAAATGAAGCCCAAGGCGTTTGAATATGTGCGCAACGCTCTGGCAGAGGGAGGTCATGAAGAGGATGGTTTAGTCTTGGTTCAGATAGCCGCACGCTGGATGTCGCTGCCGCACTCAATGCGGTCTGAAGCCTTTACCCTCATGCAGGATAAGTTTGTAGAGATCAGACAAGAAGATCATGGCTTGGTACTCAAAAGCGTAGCGCAAAATTTGGAAAAATTGCCGGCAAAAATACGATCCGATGCTTTTATGTGGGTATGCAATGGTTTAGAAAAGCTTGCAATCACAGATCAAGGGCCCGTGTTAAAGAGTTTGGCGCAATGGCACCGTTTACCAGAGCCATTAATACCTACTGCTTTTGCATTGGTATGTAATGGCTTAAAAGATCATAACGCTCTCTTAGAGGATGTGGCGCGATGGCATCATTTGCCTGAAGATCTGCAATCTAAAGCTTTTATGGTTGTCCGTGATGCGCTGGAAGGATTAACCGATCAAGAGCGCGTACCGGTACTCATCAATATGATGCAAGGATGGCATTTGCTGGATCTGGATTTAAAACAGCAAGCTTTTGAATTAGTGGGAAAATATCTACCTAAAATACCCGTTATAGATATTCAATACCTGTTATCTAACATAATGGATGCGATGGAACATCTACCAGACAATTTACGCTCAACCGCGATTAAACTGATTAGCGATAATGTGCAGCAAATACCTGGTGATGGGGGCAGTTCGATACAAGCAGAGTTAGAGAGTAAAGGGTACAAGGTGCATGATGCGTCAATATAAGCCAAATGGTTTTCATAGTAGGAGCAGCTGATTAGCAGCTGTTGGTAAGGCATGAAATTCCTTTATGCCTTACCAACGATAAGAAAGCTTTTTGCATTTTCAATAAATGCATGTATGAAAAACTTCTTCCCATCAGCCTATTAAATTACTAAACCACCGGTTCAAGTCCATCGCAATACGCTCACAGCAGCCCTTAGACAGGCAGGTCTGATGTGGAAATGGACCCGGCATAGTAAGCACTTGCACAACCTAATCGAAGCGCTTGGACTCTGGTAAGTCAGGAACAAAAAATATCTCTAGAACTTCCTGCTTTTGCTTCTATGCTAAATCCCCAGCCTAGTCCGAGTCAGTTTCTCTTGATGAATTACTTTCCTCTTCAATAATTTCTAGATTGGGGTATTTTTCGTTTAGAGCGGCGACCACTTTGGCAGTAGGAGGGTAATTCCCCGCTCTCAGAGGGTCACCCCACCCTCTCCTTATCTCTTTTAAATTTTTGAGAGGGGGCCACGTATCCGCCGAATCGAATTGGATCTAGTTATCGCAGCACTATTAGAATGCTGCGTATTAATATTATTCATTCTGCATTTCCTAATTGGAGGGTATTAAGGAATATTCTTAATGCCAAGAAAATCATGTATTAAGTGCTAATGTTAGCGGCAGGCAAGTTATATGCTAAGGTTTTATACTTAGATAAGTAGGTGCTTTATGAAAAAAATGTTGCGGGATCGTAAGTTTGAATAGATCTGGTGAACATAAGGTTTTCACCTTGCTATATTAGACTAATATGTAAAAAGCGTAATCTGCAGATTTTTGATTTCAAAGCCTTTTTTGTAAGGCAGGCTAAGTTTGTGACCTTATTTGAATTTAATTTATATTACTAGGCTTTTTATACTATGGTTTTTTTTGCCAAATTCATTTAGAAAGGGTGGCTAAACCAGGTGTTGTAAAAACCCAAAAATGGCTGGAACAGAATATTGGGTAAATCCTGGCTTTTTTTAGAAGATGCAAACCCACCTCCCCATCTCAGGAGAATGAATAATGAATCCCATTTCTTCGTCGCCAAGTACCTCACCTAATGCTTCACCGATAACACTCAAGCGTCCTGATGAAGATTCCCAAGTAGAGGGAGCAACTCATAGTCCAGACGAAAATCCACCAGTTATTTCTGGGAATACGGGCGAGCAGCCGCCGCAGGTGGAAGGTGATCCAACTCTGAGCGTCCTAGAAAATGTTTGGATAGAAGCTGGTACTTTAGAAGAAAATCAACAGAGCCAAAAAGTAGTTGATAGTCCTAATGGGGACGTGTCAGATTTTTCCAGTAAGGTAGAGAATTCTGTACAGGCTGATGCTAGCCTTGCTGTAAGCCACCAAAAAGACCCTTCTAAGGTCGTGGCGTCTACGTCTGATGAACCAGGAAATGTGTCCGATGATCGTGGTGAAACGGCGCCACTCCTTGCTGATGATATAGGAAAATCCAAACGGACGAGCCCACAAATAAGCGACGGAGTATTGGCATCACTTTTTGTAACTTGTTGGACTGTCATTTCAGCGGTTACGGTCGCGTCTTTTTATCTGAGCCATGCTGCCGCTTGGCCTATGTTTGGCGTAACTGCAGCGCTTACTCTTATATTTTTAGGTGTGAGTGTGGTGAAGTGCCGCGGGCAAAAAAGCCCAGTTCAAACAATAGTGGTGGTGTAAGCAGAGTAGATAAATAATTGGGTTTAAACCGCTAGAGTTTTAAGCGGATGGAAATTCTGTTGGGGTTCTCGCATCCCCTCAACCTATAAAGAATGGTAGGTTGGTGGTGACGAAGGAACCCCAACATGCACGCCATTGCCTCCTTGAAGGCCAGCTTATAGATTGTCTAAAAGCAAAAATTAGAGGACAGTGGTCATCATGTTGGGGTTCGTACCT
>JASSUF010000148.1:0-6070 GCA_031963365.1 Mycoavidus cysteinexigens | reverse complement strand
TCCAGACTTCCTTTACGAGGTCTTAACTGCTCAAATTTAAATGAGGCGGCCCTGAGATTCCAGTGTAAAAGTATGGATTATTTTCCAATTATATGTTCGGTATAGCCTGATAGTGGCGCCCTGCCCTAGCAAAGTATCGCCTTCAATACCCACAGCAAAGTAAGCGCCATTGCTCGAGTAGAGGCAGGTTTTTGCTGGTCTTTCTTGCGCTAAAAAAGGGAAGGCGTCGAATCGTGCTCCTTGCAATAACGTTGCATTTAATCGAGCATTGCGCAGCCATACACCTTGTAATTGAGTATGGCTTAAATTTGCGCCTGTAAAATCTGCGTGATCAAAAAGGCCATACCGCAAATCTGCGCCAGGAATATGGACGTTTTGTAGGTTTGCCTCAGTAAATATTTCACCCATTCGCACCAATACCGTCATAGCATTGGCTGCTCCCAAACTAATTTTCTTAGTGATTTTAGAGGCTTCAACCCAAGCATATAAATGATCTTTAAATGCAGGAAATTGCACCGCACGCTCTACCAATAAATCTAAAATATCGGGCTTATCCACTAAATAAAGGTGATTGAGTACAGCATGTACGTTCAGCGGTCCGGTATGGGATTGGGGGCCGCAAATAGCGTTGACTACTAAATAAGCTTGCATTCCAGAATGGATAAAACCATAGCGCGAGCCTTGGCGCAATAAAGGCATATTAAAAAGCACAAGGCGTTTATTTGCCTCTTTATTGCCCCAAAACCGCTGCCATGCTTCTGGGAAAATGGCATCTTGGCCAGGGTTATAAAATGCCTGCACAGTACGATTTTTAGTAAGAGCAATAGCCAATTGCTGGCTAGCATACAGCCCTTTCATTTTTAAATAAGGTTGAAACTTTGCAAATACGGCTTTCTCATCCTCAGTCAGGTGCATGCTCATACTTTGCAAACGCGCATTACAGCGCTCTAACCAATTCGCCATCCATTGATCATAGAGTGTAATCACCGCAGTAGGTGCCCTACCATGGGTTGCTATATAATTAGGCAACACTTGCAATGCCATATGCAATAAAGCAGGGCGGCGAATCGCTGCTTTAAGCGTAGGGGTGTCATCTAATACTTTTTGATAGCGCGCAACATTCCAATGCTTGGGGCCAACATGCTGGATATATGCTTGAATATATTTTTGTATCCAGGTGTCAGACAAAGGTGCTAGCCAGTAAGTTTGTAAAAAATGGGCTGGGCCTGATTTTTGCAATAAAGAAAAAGCACCTTTCTCTACATACTCTGGGCGCACACTAACAATAAGCTTTGCATTCCAACGATCGAGTATTCGGTTCAGGTCAATATATGCACGATTACGCCCTTCTTCTAAACCCTCTACTATAAAGATAAACTGATTTTTTTCACGCAGCGTATCAATATCAGTTTGAGAAAACTGCTGATCAAGTAAATATTTTTCGACAAAATCTAAGTCTGTGTAGGCATATTTATTGACGGGAATACAGATAGGAATAGGATCACCCGCATCGCCATATTCCACATATTTTTCCCAGAGTGTACGTACCAAATTCCGATTGAAAGCAGATTTACCCGAGCCCGCTTCTCCTACTAGTAAAAGAGCCGTTTTTTGAGAGTCTAAAAAGTCATTTACCCGATCGATAAGCGAAACACGTTCATGCGAGTGGGCAGTTTCCTGTGCTTGAAGTGGAATATAGACATTCAGCGCATCGTATAGGCCATTGCCTTCTTTAAATGAATATAAATAATTATTGCACACACCTTCAAAAGGCAGGCCTATTTGTTCTAAAGGATGACAGCAAGGTCGAGCCGCTTGCGCATTAATTCTTTCAAACTGTGCGCGTAGCGGTAGATCTTTTTTATGTTTCTGGGGAGCTTTGAAGTCAGTCTCTGCACTAGTTACGGTAACTTTTTCAGCAGAGGTGCTGCTGCAAGTAGGGTTTGACGGCAACTCTGTTTGGCTCAATCTTTTTTTAATAACGTTGGTTACCGTTTCGATTTGTTGTTGTGCACTTTTAAAAGCAGAGGACACGTGATGACGATATATAGATAGAGAAACCGGCCCTAACAGCATGTAAATAATCCTAGAAAAATCAACGTATAAGTGTATGCAGCGCTATCATGTGAGACCTTCATAAGCGCAACAATAAGATTTTTCTTTTTATATGGAAGGGCAATAAAATTTCAGATTTTGTCTGAGGGCATATAGTGCATCCCTATCCAGAGGGAGTAGGTATATGCCATTAGGTATTTTTTCTTTTAAAAAAATTTGACCTAGCCCTTTACTGCATAATACGATGTGTTTTCTACATAAAATCTTATAGAAATTGAGAGATCTTTCTTGGAAGGCATTCCACATGGCACCCCGCACAGCATTAAACGCTACTCCAGCAGCTTCTTTGCTCACAGCCTGTTCATTTACTAAAAGCCCAGCCAATAAATATGCTGTAGAGAGTGTGGGCTCTGTTGAGCTACAGCATATAGATATAGACGATGCTTGCCCGCACGAAACGCTGCAGGTCTTTCAACAGACAATCCAGCCTAACTCTTCTCTCGGCTCTCTTGCCGAACCCCTTGATGCAAAGACAGACGATGATCTTAAAATACAAGAAATGCGGCATAGTCTAGCCAAGACTATGAGTGAGATTGAAACACTTTGTAAAAATAATCCCTCTCTCCATGCGCTTAAAATTAAAAACCAAGAAGGGCCACTATATAAGAAGTTGGTTGATATTCTTAACGAAGAGCCTTTGACTATTAAAAGGGGCGAACTTAATAAAATTATAAAACTCATTTTACTTAAAGATATACAAGCTCCAAAATTAACCCCGCAAGATTGGATAGAGCTGAATGTAGGGGACTCTGAAGCATCTAAAAGCGCAATGCTCGCAAAAACATCCGCTCCCACCCGACCAATAGATGATGTCTATGGGTCCTTTTTATTATGTAATCTGCTGCGATTTATTACTCAAAAGCAGGAACTCGACGTGCAGTTTATTTTTGGCATCTCATCTGAAAATATTAGCCTCATGGTAGATGACGAAGACCCATCTGATCCTATGTCAAACCCTGTGTATTTTTCGGCTTCCTATGGACTGATAGAAAAGGCATTAAAAGAATTGCTGCAGGCAGGAATGGATGTCTATGCACTCAATGGTGCAGGAGAAAGTGCATTACACATTCTTGCAACCATACCGCGTGATTACAGTGAAATTATTAAGCTCATGATAAAAAATGGAGTGAATATCAATCAGCAAAGTAAAGAAAATGGCGCTACTCCACTACATTTTTATATTCAAAATAATCAAATCAAGCCCGCAGAACTTTTGATAGAAAATGGCGCAGATCTTAACCTCAGAATGGGCAAAGAAAAATTTACCCCTGAGCGTCTTGCGTTTATATCAAATAAGGGCGATATATTCACTCTTTTTTATAAAAATAAGCGCTTTGATCCATTACACAATAAGACACATCGTGTGATGTTGCAGGAAGCAAAAAAACGAGGCTTAACGCATATCCTTAAAAGCATACAAAATATGATGACACCTACCCTTCCGCGAGGCCTGGGCTGGATTGGGAAATGGTATAGCGCATTTTTGGTGTGGTTTCTCGTATAATGAATTGAAGTAGCGAAAATAGCCCAATTAAATAAAAATAGACACTAAATATGCGCTTATCATCTATGAACACTGAGGCAAGTTCATCCATTTCTTCCTTTAAAACTACCTGCCCTTCTATTCTCAGTAAGCGTGATTCTGCTTGCTCTATCGAAAAGCAAGTTGCTGATTTGTCAATTGCCAATGAAGAGAAAACTTCACTCAGCACGCAAGCCTCGATGGATGAAAGTGTTGGCGACATTCGAAAATTGACTAAAATGCAAAGTAAGCTTTGGGCTGCTTACAATATGCTTAAAAGCAATTATGAATATAAGCCCTCTACAGGAAATTTTTCAGCAAAACAGTTGCCTAATACCCCATGTTCATCGCACATACAAGAAGCTTCTTCACTGGAAATTTCTTGTATAGGGCCTAGTGCTAAATTGGAAATACTGAATATATTATTTTCTCAGGAAGCTATCGATACCTATAAGACCTGCCCCATTTTCCGAGATTTAATTCACTGTATTGGGTCAAAAAAAATTAAAGAAGGTGATGGTATACAAGCTATACAGTTCGTTTTATCTATACATAGAAAAAATCCAATAATAACCTGGAAAAATATAGTAAATATTTGGAAAATAAAAATCGATATAGACGCTATTATAGAGTCTATTCTTGGAGAAAATACAGATTTACATGGAATACGCTCTAGTGCCAAAGAACTTTTTTTAGAGAGCTTACTGAGTGAACCATTACATACAGAATACAGCAAATATATTATTGAAAATTTAGGTAGGTTACTCACCCAGAAGGAACCAATTGATTTTAATGAATTGCTAAAAATAGCACCTGAAAAAATAAAATATGGGTTAGTGTGGTCCTGTATCGGAGCAGATATTCCCACAGTAGAATCTATGCTTAAAAGCAATATGTTTTTGCATCATAAAAGAGAGCAGAAACATCGGCCTTATTTAGTAACCTCCCCATTGGAATGGGCTGTGTGTTATGGAGAAACATACTGGCTCAAAAAATTTTTTGAAATAGGAAATCCAAATATAGATGCACTGAACCAAGGGAAGAAAACGCTCTTAGATCTCGCTGTGCAGCATGAACGCCCTAAAATAGCAGCGTTCTTGATAGAAAAAGGCATTAAAAAAAACCACAAAGATACAAAATGCAGCGAGCCCTTCCGCCTTGCATTAGAAAAAAGTCAATGCGATATATTGGAGTCTTCTTTTAATAAAAGCGATTTTGATCCGCTGCGCAACCATACAGATAAGGCAAATCTGCGTTATGCTAAAAAACATGGTCAGAACCATATTATTAATGTGATGCAAAGCGCCATAGCAAATCGGTTCCCCCGTGGTTTGCACTGGCTTGGAAAGCTCTATAGTAGATTTATTACGTTCATTGTAGGTTGGTGGTGAGGAACGAACCCCAACATGATGACCACTGTCCTTTTAAAACCTGCATGGGCATGCCAAAATTTTATTTTTTGAATAGAGAATTCGAGTAAATGTAAGATAGCGCTTTTCCCTTTTTGCTTTTTACGTGTCACTGCATTGAACAATCTCTCTCCTTCTCTCGCACCCTTTCCTTACTCTACTGCACCCATCGGTATATTTGACTCTGGAGTCGGAGGATTATCGATTTGGCAGGCTATTCGCGCGCAACTTCCTCAGGAATCTTTGATTTATGTAGCAGATTCGCTCTATGCGCCTTATGGAGACCGTAGTACTACATTTATTAAAGAGCGTGCACTAGCAATAGGTGAATGGTTAGTGGAACAAGGGGTAAAAGCGCTGGTGGTAGCCTGCAATACGGCAACGCTGCAAGCAGTGAGCGCTCTGCGAGAGCAGTTTAGTGGATTAGCTAGCTTACCTATCATTGGCGTGGAACCCGCCATTAAATCTGCTGCACAATCTTCAAAAACAGGTGTAGCAGGAGTACTTGCAACTACTAGCAGCTTGCGCAGCGAGGCCTTCGCGCGTTTATTAGCTAGGCATGCGGGCGAGTGCCGATTTATATGTCAAGCGGGATCAGGTTTAGTCGCGGCAATCGAGAGAGGAGAAACCGATTCGCCAGCCCTGCGTCATCGGCTCACTACGTATTTACAACCCATGCTAGAAGCACAAGCCGATACGCTGGTTTTAGGCTCTACGCACTTTCCTTTTTTACGCGATATCATCGATCAAATAACGGGGTTTTCTTTGAATTTGATCGATACAGGGGGGGCAGTGGCGCGGCAGCTCGAAGCACAGTTGCGTTTACATACCCTACTCGCACCTGCACACTCGCATGCTTCACTCTATTTTTACACCACTGCAGAGGCTCAACATCTCCAGTCTTTTTTACATAGCCCATTGGGTTTAGTGCCAGAACACATCAACGTGCAAACGTTGGCTCTTCCAAAGGTAGGTTGGTGGTGAGGTACGAACCCCAACATGATGACCGCTGTCTTTTTAAAAC
>JASSUF010000147.1:0-6086 GCA_031963365.1 Mycoavidus cysteinexigens | reverse complement strand
AAATATAATTATCTTAATATGCTAACCGAATGCCATTGCACCACCAACCTACCGAGACACCTATGCAAAAGGGCTTTACAAACATCCTCAGCAACCAAAAAAAAGAAAAGTACGGTAGGTTGGTGGTGACGAAGGAACCCCAACATGATGACCACTGACCTCTTGAATACCTACATAACATCAGTAAAAGAGAAAAATTTTAGGAGCAGTAAAGAGTGAGCGATATATATATTGGGATGATGTCGGGTACCAGCCTAGATGGAGTAGATGCCATTGCAGCACAATTCCCGGCAAACGGGCCTCCCATTATCCTTGCAGAGGCTTATAGCCCATTTGAACCTTTGCTGCGAGCAGCACTGCTTGAGCTACAACATCCCAGTGAAAATGAAATTGATAAGGAAGCGCGTGCAGCCAACGCACTGGTCTTATGCTACGCACAAGTTGTACACACATTATTAGAGAGCCTACCGAATGTAGCGCACAAAGACTCGCCTTCTAACCGCCCTCACCCAACCATACGCGCTATTGGAGTACACGGCCAAACCATAAGGCACTGCCCGAAGCTTGGTTATTCACGCCAGATTAACAACCCTGCCCTGCTAGCAGAGCTCACCCACATCGATGTTATCGCAGACTTTCGTAGCCGTGATATTGCAGCGGGGGGGCAAGGTGCGCCTTTAGTGCCTGCTTTTCACGCAAAATTATTGGGTGCCTCAGAGCACGTGCGCGCAGTGTGCAATATCGGCGGCATCAGCAACATAACTATTTTAAGTGCGAATGGAGAAATACGAGGATGGGATTGTGGCCCTGGAAATGTATTGATGGACTACTGGGCTTCACGTCACACAGACAGAAACTATGATGATCGAGGACAACTAGCCGCACAAGGCCGCATCCATCACCCCTTATTAGAATATTTACTAGAAGACCCCTACTTCCAGCTGCCTCCCCCTAAAAGCACAGGCCGAGATGTATTTCATCCGGCTTGGCTCGAACGTGGCCTAGCTAAATTTGCAAATTACTCGCCAGCAGATATCCAAGCCACATTAACCGCATTAACCGCACACTGCATCGCACAAGATCTCTTGCGCCATGCATCTGAGTGTGAATCTATCTATGTATGCGGTGGAGGAGAACGCAACCCTGTTTTGCTCAAAGCACTCGCAGATGCAGTAAAAACACTAAACCTCAAAGTGCGTGTGCGATCCACTATGGATGTAGGCATCCCTGCCCATCAAATGGAAGCATTAACCTTTGCCTGGCTAGCAATGCGTTTTACGCAAAGAGAAGCTGGAAACTTACCGCGTGTAACAGGAGCTGCAGGGCCACGTGTTTTGGGAGCGTTGTATCCGTTTTAGAAACAAGCTATTAGTATTTTAGAGTGACCACTTAGGGCAGGTCTGTATCCATCCAATCTCTTATATTGCACCAGCAAGAACATGCGTATATTGCCATCAGATACTCAGTGTAGTCCCATTTCAACTTTCTCTTCTCCCCCGTTATGGCGCCCTCCTCATCTATTGCAGCAAACATAGGGAATACAACGCACCTATTACCAGAGCGCATTACGCGCTTCTTTAGCAAAGATCCTCGCAACACATGGCTAGAAGCACTTCAATATATTGTTTCAGAGCCCGCCACTTGCACTAACTCTGCCGCAATAGAAGAAAATCTGACCACGCTCTTAAAAGACTATCCGGGTACATCGCTATCTGATGCGGATTTAGAGCCAGAAAAACAAGCTATCCTCTTCAATTTATTATGCGCTGATACAGGCATCAAAATAGTAGTGCAACATATCCACTCTAAAGTGCCGCAAAACTGGATGCATTTATTGGTGCAGCAATCATTTAATCAGCACACACATCGACCTCAATTTGTCACTTCCACGCTGGATTTGCATACGCTCGAGGTCTTACAGAACAAACTACTGGCCAACAAAGAAGCAGCAAAGCTAATAAATCAATATATTATGCAGCCCCTAAGCCAGGAAATAGGGAAGCGCAGGAATACTCAAGCGGAAACTGTCGAACAAAAAAACATAGCTGACCTTTTTTTCAAAGCAGCCAAAGACGCGCGCCAATGGCCTGCATCGACCAACTCCACAGATAGCGCCGAAAGGAATGCTCAAGAAGAGGATCTGCGCCACACTTCAAAGGAAGCTGCTGCGGCCATAGTAAAATGGCTACGCATTAACAGTAAAGCTCTGCCTCTTTATCTATTTGATTATCTACCCAATATTAGCCTTATCCATATAGATAATTTAATAAAAAAACGGAGCAGCGTCTTAGATAAGCAACCTCCTAATGCGGCGGATTACTATCGCTCAGAGTACAAGTTTCACTTTGATAAATTGAGCACACACCTATGCCAGCGTCGTTTTTTAAAAGAAATACTTGAACCTCAAGCCATTGAGGCCCTCACACATTTCAAAAAGAAGTGTGAGCAATTGGCACAAACTTCTTCTTCAAATAATGCAGAAGAGGAGAAAAACAGAAAACAGTATGCACACAGTCTGCACCAGCTTGAAAGGACGCTTTATAGTTTTTGGGGAGCATGCGCTGCAGCATACTTTTCTGAAGAATATCCAAAGTCTGGAAGGCCCAGCTTTGTTACATTGACGCAACAAGAAGAAGATTTCAAAAGACTCGCACTTTGGCGGCTACAAGAAGACAGCCTCTATGGCCGGCTACACGATCTGTTCGATACTCCTCACCTTAGTTGCCCCCCTTCCTCTTGGCCTAAGTCGGCTTTAAAGCATTTTATCGACTCTGAAATTCAGCACGTCTATGCCTCCCTAAATTTAGACGCTGATACTATTACGCGCATACAAGCCACGCCAGTCGAAAAAAGCCTGGATACCTTTTATCTCTTCGATGAACGTTATCATGCTCCTGCGCTCAAAGCGCATATACAAGCAACAGAACATATAGGGACAACCCCTTCTTCGTGGTATACACAGGCTGCAGCGAAGAGTGTGCAGGCTTTACTCCACGCTATACAACAGTTTTTGAAAGTACTCTGTTTTCCGTTCAACGCCTGCGCCGCACTCATCCGGGCAGCCATTACGTGCATGCACTCTTTTTACTTGGGAAGCATAAGGAACCTATCATCCGATCCATTTATTGCGCAGACTAGCTCCTCAGTTAAAAATATTGCTGATACACCGCACGCCCTACTACAAACCCATGAGTATTACACTACACAATTATGTGAAAATATTTTAAATAATAAAGAGCTTGATGCCATTCAGTCTTTAAAAGAAATAATTTCAGCCAAAAAAAGAGTAACTCATTATATACAAAATCACCAGGATGCCCTATCAGATCCGGATATACTAAGAGCCTCTAATGATCTTTATATTATTAGCGAATCCGTTAAAAGAATAGAAAAAGAGCACTCCATAAAATTTAAAAATCTGCCTACACAGTCATTGATAAAAATAGCCAATACACTGAACGAAGTTGCTGCATCTATAGAAAACAACCACCCTCAAAACAGCATTTCTTTGCTTTTTTTATCCAATTGCATTTTAAAAATACTTACCCTTTACAAAAGCAACCATACACTTACAATCCATACAAAAAATACAGAAAAATACGATCCTCTATTTGAAAAATATAAAAAATCCATTAGAGAAAAGCTTTTTATCGAGCTTCCGAGCACAAAAGGAGATAACTATAGAATATTAAAAGATACTCTTCCAGATTATCTTATTAGGATTGCCCAATTTCTTTTCAATATATTTATTATTAATGAGCACTCCAACAGAGAAGAAGAAGCAATTATAAAAATAATTAATAAATTTAAACAACAGGAATCTTTATCTCAGGAAGAATTTGAAATAAAAAAGAAAACCACAAAGCGCTGGGTAGAGATATCTAAAATCAGCTCCTCTCCATTGAAAACAGACAGCAATGTAAGATTATCAGAAAATTTTATTAAAGATATAGAGAGGTCTCACATATATTCAATTTCTATTGACGGAAAGAAATTTATCTTCAAAAATGAAAATAGCAAACCCCATAGGCATATTTCGTATCTAAGCGCCGAACATTTAAGTACTAATATATTGCAAGAATTCTGTATAGATCAAAATGAATTTCTATTGATATCTGATCTATTCTCCCAGCGCTCTTCTGGTTTTGATGGGTATCTGGCTAATTCAGGAATATTCGTACCCCCGCAAAAGATAGGAGGATTGCGTAGCATGGCACAATTTAATGATGCCTCCTCCTCCATACGTTTTGACTCCTGGTCTCTGGAGAGACTATCTACGGGTGCTATCAAATTAGTTATTATTCTCCGAAGAGAGCGAGCAGATGTAGTTTTTTTTCCTGAAGTAGATAGTTCCTATGTACATTGCACCCCAGGCAACTTTTACGAATGGCAAATCGCTCTTGAGATTAATATGCGTAGCGATTTTTCTGAAAGAGTGAAGGTATTACCCGAAGAATCTTTCTATCACTACAATCTAGAACTTCCTCTATGCAGATCCGGGCTGCCCTTATTGGCTAACCGGGCAACATTTTCGAATTATTAAGGCTGCAAATTCCTGGCTAGCAATGCATTTCACGCAAAGAGAAGCTGGAAACTTATCTCGGATAACGGAGCTGCATGGCCACTTGTTTTGGGGGCGTTGTATCCGTTGTAGGTTGGTGGTGAGGCACGAACCCCAACATGCATACCACTGATTTCTAATCTTTGTTTTTAAGATTTTGTAAGCTGGTCATCAAGGACCCAGTGGTATGCATGTTGGGGTTCGTGCCTCACCACCAACCTACAGCATCTATTATTGTATTTTTACGCTGAAAAAGAAGATCCACATCCACAAGTCGTGGTGGCATTGGGATTCTTGATTACGAATTGTGCACCATTGATATCGTCTTTGTAATCAATCTCAGCACCAACCAAATATTGGTAACTCATAGGATCGACCAACAGGCTTAGATCTTCCGGCAAAGCGCCATTACTTGCTACGGCAGAAATAGCGGCTGGACTCGATATGTCAGACACTTCTTGCGCATCCAACACAAACCCTTTTAGGGTTTCGCCGTCTTCTACCGCTGCTTTTAATGGAAAGCTGATGACGGTATCTCCCTCATCTACTTCTTCATCAAAAGTAAATCCATACTGGTAGCCTGAGCACCCACCACCTTGAATAAAGACGCGTAACTTCAGCTCGGGGTTGCCTTCTTCTTGGATCAATGATTGCACTTTTTTAGCAGCGCTCCCAGTGAGTACAAGAGGTCCAGGCCTTCTTTTTGTCACCAACGATTGAGTTAAATTGTTCATCGCAACACTCCAAAGCTAGTCGATGAAAATACAGGTAGAAAATGATCGTCTATATTGCACTCCACCTGAGTGAAGATACAAGAATACAGTATTTCTGAAACGACTATGTCCGCCATGAATAATATTCATGGCGGACATATAAAAAACATCAAGCAAAAACGCAAAAATAGCTGGAGCGTAGGAGTTTATACAGTGCAGAAAATAACACCCAACCCACTGCTCCAGACCATATTGTATTAACGCTTGGAGAATTGTTTTTTGCGTCGTGCTTTATGGCGACCCATTTTCTTACGCTCTACGGCACGTGCATCACGTGTCACAAAGCCGGCTTTTGATAGCGCGCCTTTGAGCAATAAATCGTAATCCATCAAAGCACGGGTGATGCCATGACGCACCGCACCAGCTTGGCCCGTTTCTCCACCGCCTCGAACATTGACTTTGAAATCGAATGTGGAGGTGAAATTTGTCAACTCAAGCGGTTGACGAACAATCATGCGGGAAGTTTCGCGTGCGAAGTACTCATCAACTGGCTTACCATTCACCACGATGCGACCTTCGCCTGCTTTCATAAACACACGCGCCACAGCTGTTTTGCGACGACCTGTGCCGTAATTCCAATCTCCAATCATATTTCAAGTCTCTTGATAAGCAGGAAGTCCGGGATCCCGGATATTTTTAATAAATGCTCAAAGAACACGGAGGTTCTAAAAGTTGCAATGGGGAACTCGCAACCACGAGTCCCTAATATTCTTAGAACCTGTTTAGAGTCTCCCAAAAGGGTTCATATTTGG
>JASSUF010000146.1:0-6113 GCA_031963365.1 Mycoavidus cysteinexigens | reverse complement strand
CAAAAACCGGACAGTTTATGTGCTACAAAAACGGACTATTAATTTATCACTGACACTTTTTGTCTATGCTTTGCAGGGGGACGGAGCAGATTGACTTGTACACAACAGATGTATTGACATCTCGTTTCTTTAAGAAGCCACTTCCTATAAAAATGCCTGCTTAGTCCAAGCTTTCTTTTTACCATCAGGATTTCGCTTGATTATCCAGTGCCTTAAAAGTTTTTGATCTACTTACCCTCGCACAACGCGGTCCCCCGCGCCCGCGCTCTTTTTGTAATGCGCAATTTTCGATGCATGGCGATAGCGCTGGGAAGCCCGTATTACAAAGGGATAACGTATAGAAAGCATTAAAAAATAGTGCATTTTGATGCAGATCGATGCATGCGGAATATTAGCTAGCCCATCATCTATAAAAATAGATGAATGTTTTTTATTTATGTACAACAATCTTATTCTAGTTATGTGGCTTGGGAAAAGGTAACAAAAGTAACGAATATAAAAAATGACTTATAAACCATTGATATATAAAAAGAAATTTGAATCCAAAAAAGGTAACAAAAGAGTAACAAAAGGTAACACAACAGTAACAAGCAGTACGCTGCCTGATTTTTATCTAATTTTTTAATAATCCATAAGATCTAATAAAAAAGATTACATGTTACCTTTTGTTACTCTTTTGTTACCTTTTTTAAAAGTTCGTATCCAATTGATTTATAAGGATAAATTAGCCTTTTTTTAAAAATGTTACTTTTGTTACCTTTTTCCGGAGAGTTTTTTTATTTTTTATGCTACCCTACTGGAATCTTCAAGCAGGGCAGAGTAGGTGAGTTTATTTCAATGGTTTTTTAATTGTAGGGGTGGGCATCTCGTCTCCATAAAACTTAGGCATTCGAGACCGTTCCACAAGCATTATTTGTGGTCTATAAATAACAAATCCTGCCCCCGCAACCCAATTAAAGACTGATGAATAAATAGGCTTGAAGAAGTTCTTCAAGCTTTTTTTCGCCTATAAAAGTCAACGTGAATGAAGCTCAGCACACGTGAATCACGTTATCTAAGGTAGACGATAAGACAAGATTTGTGGTGACCTTCAAACAGGCTTTCATACAGTACACTCTTGGATGCAACAGTGGATTTATCTATAACTTCGCTCTCTCATACCTCTTTTCTGATTAGATTTCCCGGCTTTTATAGATATTCATTACACTCCACGGGGACGCAATGCGTCTAACTGATACATGTTGCAGGTAGGGTATGTGGACAAAACTTAAGGTGTCTATATGTTTTAGCTGCTCAAACCCTCAATTGTCCGATGGAGAAAAACAATGGGTATTGAAACTGATACACGAACTACTTTTAGAAGCTCCAACGTTACACGTACACCAGAATTTACGATGGAGAGCGGCAAATCTAAAGGCTTGGGATCTAAGAAGATGTCTTTGTTTTATGGCGTAGCAGGGTTGGCATGCACTGCGCTAGCAGCAAGTGCGAAAAGTTTGCCAAGCAATGTCAGCAATGCACATAATCTGACCCTGCATAATCCCAATGCGCTATCTGAAAATCAAAACTTCACATTTCCATGGGTGTCTAAAAAAGGAGGCGGCCATAGTGGTGGTCATAGCCCTGCTGTTAGAGGTGGCAGTAGCAACAGCAGCAGGAGTTCCAGTTCTGTGATTATTGAACCTAGTTTAAAAAATCCGGTATTAGCTTCAATTGGCGTGATAAGCTTTGCAAGCTTTTTCGCTTAGAAAAATAAAAAAGTATTGCTTACCTTTTTGCTACGGTGTGTTTACCATTGCTCCAAAACCTTCTTTCTTTTCATCGCTAGGATAGAAAATGAAAAGAGCATGTAATCGAAGTAAACCTCAGAATATTTAAGGTGATGTTGTGGAGGGTTCTGGTTTGCATTGTATCCATAATCCTCCTATTTTTTATTCATACGAATTTTCTGTTTTTTTTTCTACTGTTTAGCCCTGAGTATTCACTCGACGTACTGTTGCGCTGCTTTGTTTTCAATTAGAATTTTTTATTCTTATTTTTTTAATAAGATTTTTCTTGTGAAATACAACTGGATCAATTTTCCAAGGCAGCCTAGCAATGACCATTCCTACTCAGTCCATTACGAGTCTTGTTGGATTTACGGCAAGACTTGCCCCATCGGTAACGGCACGCACCCCTAACCATGTTGGTTTTGAAAGGGAAGGTTCTGGTGCTGAGCATAGTGCAGTTGCAAGTCATACTAAAAAATCAAAATCTTCTAAATGGAATATTTTACTAGAAGCTATTGAGATAGAAAAAATGATTCTTGGTTATCTTGAAGTTAAAGATATGCTGAGTTTTCGTCTTGTAAGCAAAATGTGCCAAAAAAGCTATCTCACCCATCTTCAGCCGAGAATATATAAAAAAGATTTATATATTAATAAGCAAAATATAAAAAATGGAGAGCTATATTTTCCGCCAATGCTTAGTGATATTTTGATCGCTGAAGATATTGGTCGGCGGGCGGATGGTTTGCTATTAATTGATATGTATCTTCAAAAAGTACTAGATACATCCAGAACGATTCTAGAGCCTACCATCGATAAAGTTAAGAAAGATATAGATGGCAATATGTTCCGCCGAGCAATGATATGGGAAAAAAGAGATGAGAAAGACGTATGGGGTATTAATGAATTGTATCAAGATATCTTGTCTATGGTTTGGCGCTGGGAAAATGTTTTCCCTCACTTTTCTTATTTGTTAGAAACCCCCTCTTTGATCACTTTAGATATGCCCCCTTTGCCTGAGCCAGAAGATTCGCTTAATAAATGTATGGAGCATGTCAAAAATCTAAAAGACTACACTGCACTTTCGCCATTATCTAAGGGGCTGCATGTAGCAGGATTTTTATATATATCTGCTGCGTTTTTTGCTCTCGTTGCTGCTGTCGTTTTGGCATCCGTAGCAATGGATTTGCTGGTATTCAGTTTGGCACTGGCTTATACCATGTCATTTTTATTTGGTTGTATTTTAGGATTGGGCGGAGCACAGTACCTATATGTATCTCTAAAGAATTTTGAATATTATTACAAATTTCCACGAGCGCTTGAACGCTTAAATTGGAAGCTTGATTTTATCAAAAATTCATTTTATATAGACGATACACAATCTGCAGAAAATGGAGAGCATTCTGTAAATGCAAGGATTAATATTGCAGACACTAGGCATAAATATTTAGTATCGCACCATAATTTGCTCTATATTCCTGATTTGGAAGTCAATCAATCAGTGCACCATCTATCGCAAGCTGTTCAATTTAAAACTGATGAGTCCGTGGCGCAAGAAACTAGACAGCAGAAATTAATAAAAACTCGTGAAAGTATACGGGTATTTTTGCAAGCAGAAGTTTCATTCCAAAATAAAATTCGAGCCATCGCTCCTAAACCTTCTTTCTTTTCATCACTGCTACAGAAAATGAGAAGAGTGTCTAGCTGAAGTAAACAAAATAATATTTAAGGTGATGTAGTGTAGGGTATATGTGGCTGTATTCGAGAGTATATTAACGGCGCACGTCAATATTGAAGTCGGGCATATTGGTTGTGCCACAAATAATGATTGAGAGAGTGTTGGAATAGGGTAAACCCTGCAATAAGTGATGCAAAACCGCCGCAGTAAAGCAGTGACACTATATGTCCTAATGTGCTTGTCAATGGGCTGTTTATTAATCTTGTAGTGCTTCCCAGGTTAAGTCTATTAAATGTACTAAGGTTATATGGGCTCTCTATTTTAATAGGAGCTGAGTGGTTTTGAGGTATTGGGTTGGTGAAAGCGAAAGTGGATGGGTATAAGTTTCCCCTAGGTCTATTAGACTCAGCATAGGTTGGCGTATGAAAGCTAAAATCAGTAGATGTTGGCCTAGAAGGGCGATATAGAGGAGTGTATGAGTTTGAATGTCGGCTAGATTCAGAGCTTTGGCTAGAGGCTGAACTTATGCTAGCGCTATCAGACTCAGAATAGATTGATGAACATGAGTTAGAGCGTTCTCTACGAATAGTATTCACTTCTTTCTCCTACGCACAGAATGCATGCTGATGGTGGTAGTCTGTACGACATACAGCCGAAATGCACAATATTTTGGTGTGCATTTATAAAAAGGATGTTGCACGCTTGCAGTAGATGTTAGAAGCACGCAAGAGATATCTGGTGCGAAATCTCGAAAAAAAGTATTTTATGGCGAAATGAATGACCCTAAAAAGTTGAGCCAACTCACGGATTTTTAAGCTTACCTCCCATGAAAATAAAAAAAATTCTGTGTTTAATGGCCATGGCCTTTATATTTGAGTGGCCGATGTTTGCCCACGCATCTGATTCCAGGCCTACATGGCAAAGCTCTATGGTTGAGCATGTAGTTCAGCCTTATCAAAATGGTAGTTGGGATGTATATCTTACGGGCTTTAATTGGCATACTGGCGCTACTTTTAGTAAGATAAAATTAAATGCCAAAGGATTCGGTGGTGGCATGGGTAAACATTGGTCTGATGCATCTGGCCATCAAGATATGTTGTATGCGTTTATATTTTCAGATTCATATAAACACGCTCAGCCGGTTATTGGCTATGCGCGTCAGTGGTTAACTAAACCAATAGGGCCCTTATCATTTGGAGCCGGTTTTACGGTAGGCTTTACCGCGCGCCGAGATATGTTCCACTACCTCCCTTTGCCAATGGCCCTCCCTGTTTTCTCCATGCGTGTTAATAAGCTCTCTCTAATGAGTACCGTGATTCCACGCAGACGGGGCGCCCTTGGGTTAATTGTGGCGCGCTATGAGCTCTAAATAGGCTCTTAGAGAGATCGTGATGGAGTGATCTAAGTGGGATAGCGCCTGCGTGGTCAAAATTGATTAATTGATTTTATATGCTTCGGTTTGTATAGAATATATTGCTAAGTTTAATGCTGTTAAAGCCAAGGAGATGCTGAAAGCGGGGAAAGCTATATCGAAATTAGAATACATGCATAAAAACGTAGCAGCCCAACTTGCGAAATTTGCAATATTAATTAACGGCACTAGCTTTGAGTTATCTATATGTTTCTGGATTGATTTTATTAGATTGGTATACACATCATCTGGCTCTATTTCTACTTGGCCAAATACCTCTTTCTCTTTTTTTTCGTAATTATCAAGCTGAATAATGGTGTCATTTCTAAGAGGGCTAAGGGGGGCGGTAATAAAATTTTGCGTGCTAATAGGTGTCATCTATCGTCCTAGATTAATAAATTATTTATTGGATGATATAAAAATTTCTTTATAAATCGAAGGACGCACTGTAAAGTAATTAATCTGATAAAAAAGTGGGCTGCAACCGAATTCTGTATAAGATTTTGCAGATATTATGGTCGGATTGGCGTAGGTTGGTGGTGAGGCACGAACCCCAACATGCAAAAATAGTATATATAGCCCAATGCAGGGCGCGGTCTTTACAAATAGAATAAGAATTTTATGTAGCCTATTCTTTTCCTCAAGCACACAAAAATTTTAAAAAAACAGAAAACTACTCGTATTACTCAGTATAATCTGCGATGGAGATAAAATTTTTAAAATGTAGTGGTCTAAAAAATATATCTAAGGATTAAGCAGTGTGTTTATAGAAAATTTTAGCAAGCTTATGTGGCCACTCGATAATCGGCCACTTTTCCCTGGTGACTCGCCAGCTACTGAGGATAGAGCGGCTTTAAAGGCGTTGATTCCCGAGCTTGAGTGGCGCAAAGAACATTTGTCGGCTATGCCTATTTATTTAGCATTGCCTGGCTGTATAGCTGCTTTGGCTTGTTGTATGGTGACATTTCCTTATTTGGCACTGCAGATAGCATGTGCTTTGGTAGGTGCAATGGCGATAGTGGGTGCAGTAGGACTAGCCGTGCACTGTCGGCATTTAGAAAAACTTCCAGCAGTAAAATTTAAAATGGAAGCCTGTGAAGCAAGCTATAGAGTGATGCAAGAAGAAGTAGCATTACGCGCAGATGCGCGGCAAAAGAGGTTGGCGTAGTAAATGGTAGCCAGCATACTTTGAGCACAGGAATGCATCGGCATAGGGGGCAGCCTTCTGAGGCTGCACCCCTGCCACACCACCCGGCAT
>JASSUF010000145.1:0-6151 GCA_031963365.1 Mycoavidus cysteinexigens | reverse complement strand
TTACTCGGGATGATCTATTAGCTGCCCACCGCGTGCCACCTCAACTATTGGGCATCGTGCCCAGCAATGCGGGTGGGTTTGGAGATGTTGAGAAAGCGCGCAAAGCCTTTTTTGAATTAGAAATCAAACCCCTTCAAGCGCGCTTAAAACATATTAATAAGCAACTCAGGGAGGAGATTTTTTCTTTTACAGAAATGCCGTAACCGCTTTATGACATCGCATGTATTCTTTATAGGATTTGCACTATGTTTACTTGTACGTATTCGATATGGCCGTTTATTAATCGATTTGTAGGGCCTGAGCACCACATGAGCGCAAACAACAGGCCAGACCCCAATAGCGAGCGTATAAATCGCTTCCTTGAAAAACTAGAAAGACATAAAGAGTGTGTGAATAAGGTAGTCCCGTGGGCGGTTCCTGCCGCATTCACTACGAGCTTGGCAGCAGGACTTGCTTACTGCTGTGTATCCTTTCCTTCGCTCACTATACAGATTATATGTGGTGCGGCCTGTCCGGTTGCGCTGCTGGTAACCCTAGGTCTGCTGGCGTATTGCACGATCTTAGAAAATACCATTACAGAAGGGCGTAATACATTCGAATATGTAGCGGGAATGAGGACTAATGAAGAAGATGCTCCTTTATTTACTTCTTCTGCGCCTTCCTCCCCTGCACTTAGTACGGCAGATTCAGACTGTACGTTGGTATCAGATACTGAATAGACCATAAATAAAATATGAATAATACGCTGGGAGAGGAGGTTTTTAGGTTTGAAAAAATGCGGTGAATACTATTTTGAAGCAGCAGCTAAGCATAGCTTTATAGCTAATCGTGAAAAAATATATTGAAAAACTATTTTAATATAAAAAAGCATGTACGGCATTACGGCACATCTTATACAAATTGAGAGGAAGAAAGGCCACAGTAGAAAGCAAACGGACAGACATGCGATATATAGTCTGGCCTAGAGATACAAGCCTGCCTGTTTTTTGTTGTGCTGTAGTCTTTGAAGTCCCTTTAATGTTTTCTTTAAGAAATTTAATAATATAATCATTTTTTTCTTTTTCTGCGCAACGCAAAGGAGTATTTCCATATATATCTTTGACATGAATAAGGTTTTTATCCTTTTCAATCATAAATTTGGCTAACCATAAGGATGATTCAGGATCTTGAATATAACATGCCATATGTAAAAGATTAATGTCACTAAGCCGCTTCCATTCCCTCTCAACAGGAATACCTTTTTTTTCATATTGTTGCAATAAAAAAATGATGGTATTAGTTTGATTAATTTTTTCTTGATATTCTTTAGATCCTTTTTGCAAGGAAGAAATATTGTATGGATAAAAAAACTCCATGGCAACTTCTAAAACATTTTTTTTAAGGTAGCCTATTGCCTGAATATCTGCTCCCTTATTTATAAGAAATTTTACAATTTCCAGATGTCCATTTACAGCTGCCACATGGAACGCTGGCGTATCAATTTGAATATGTGGGTTTTTATAAAAAATATATTTAAATAATGCAATGTCATTGTTGTAGATGGCTCGGGATAAAGCGTTTTCGTAAGAAAGCCTCTTCCCATATATTTTATGTATGGTTGAGTACGTCGATACTTCCCTAAAAAAATATAGATCTTTATATTTTGCAGCCTCTAATAGTAGATCTGGTTTGCTTGTTTGTGCTGGAAGCCAGCGTAAGCAAGCAATAACACGAGCCTTTCTTCGACAGAGCCATTCCAAAAACCGCTGCTGGCAAGATACGCTTAATGGTATATTATCTGGATGTAGCAAATCCCTACTTATAATACCAGCGAGCATAAAATCTTCTATGGAAATAGAGGACTCCGTATCTCTGGCTAAATTTAATCCATAAAAAGTCTGACGCAGGGTTTTACCTCCAAAAGTCTGCGCGTCATTTATTATATTTTGAAGCTTTTTGAGTTGGTGGCACCAACTCAATTTTCGGTCATGGGATGTAAAAAGAAAACTATATGCTTTATATATAGCGGGCCAGGCCTCAGGTATTAATATCCCTTTTTTATACTCTGACACATTCAATATTTTATTTATTGGAAAATCTAATAAAACATAAGAAAAGATCTCAAGCGCCATTTCAGGAAGCAGCGTACCTATAGAGTCGCGCCACTCTTCTGTAGAAATAAGGGTATTTCTTTCTTCGGCGTCTTGAGGAGGTAAAGGCACCTCTGCAGGGTTGAGGCTCATAACTGGGCATGCACTATGTATAACTGCGCTTTCTTGAGTTTGAATAGAAATATTCATAACATATCTGTATTGGTTCTTAAACTAATAAAATGAGAATAATTTTTCATAACAGGCCCTGGCCGGATATGCATCATCATTTTTTCAGCTTATCTTATTCTAAGGTAAGCATCAACACCGTGCTGCAGGCCTAATTCTAGACACTAGCTCTCCTATCGTTCTATTACTCTGTCTACATACCATCCTATTTGGAATAGGCCATTAAGCTGATAAGTGATAAAAGCTGTATTAATCGGTTTATTTAGCGCTTATATATAAGATATTTCCAATTTGGATGCTATAAGCGCAGTGTAATTCGCCACAAGATATAGATTATGCGCTCTCTGTCCCGTGCGCAAACAGTGCAAGGGAAACTTACCCAAGAAATATCTACTCACAATACATATCACCTAACATAATTTGGGGGAAAATATGCCATTTCCAATAATCGCTGCGGCCGCTATTGGGCCGCAAATTGGCACTGCGGCTGTTGCAGCTAGTGGATTTAGCACAGCGGCCGCTGCAGGGATAGGAGCTGGTTGTCTTGCGCTTGGTAGCGGGGGGACATTATTAATCATTAAGTCAAAACCAGAAAATAAATCTGAAGTTCCCCGAAATGCAGTTGAGAATGAGATTCAGGCGCTTGAGAAGACGACTGATAAAGGTAAAAATAAAATAAATGATATCGAAGAGAAATTTGATAACCACACACTATCGATAGATAGTAGGTTGAGTGAAAATGAAAAAGCATTTAAAAATTTAAGCGATACAAATCAAGAATTGCGAGAGCAAATTGCGGAATTACGTACGCAAATAAATTCTATGCAGCGAAGTCGGGGCAGTAGAAGCAGTAGTAGGAGCAGCATGAGTAGAAGAAGCGAATCTCTTTATGATGCCTCTAGGCCAGTCTCTCCTAATCCTAACCATATACCGATGGCTTCAACGCTAGCAGGCTATCGCCAAGAAAATATTTATAAGATGCCCAAGCCTTCTTTTTGCAAAGAAGTTACGGGATATAGTCGGAATAGTATGCGAGAAGCAAAACAGGAGTTTAGAGAAGAAAGCTATCAGGAAATGGAAGGCAGCGGCGTGCCTCGTCTTAGGAGACAGGTGTATCCTAATGAGCACAATGATCTATACGCTTCCTCTAGCTCAAATTTTAGTAACTATAGCCTGGATCTTATAAATAAAAGTGAAATGGCATAGTAAGCCTGTTTTTTATACTGAATAGCAGACTGCCCCAAAAAAGTTGCATAACACCTCCAACTTTTTTGGGGCTTTTTCATACGCAAATACTCTGCAAGCTACCAGCTCAAGCATTACCAGAAAAGGTTCTATATTTAGGTTTTTTGAGTCGTATTACAGCTACAGCACTAGCTTGGTTGAGTAGACATTAAGCAAAAGCGTTCCGCTTACAGGCTCCTTACTGCCACTCTCACGTCGGGTAACAGCAGCGCCTTACGACGCCGCCGTCCCCTAAGAACGGAGCGTGCGACTTTCACCGCACTCCGCTCAAGCCTCTCAAAGTCTTCTTTCGTCAACCGGCTAGTTCCTGAATCGTTGGTATTGGCGCTGCGCGAAATAATCATCCCACTTTGGGTCAAACGGATTAGCTGCACATTGAATTTTCAGGTGCCGCCTGATAGGTGTATCGAAGGCTTTCACCAGTGCGATAAACCCCTTGGCTCCTGTGTTTCCATCAGCAGCGAATATCCAGTCGCGATGTCCTATGCGTCTGAAATATTTTGCCTTAATCCATCGTGCCCCTTTGTTCGGATGACGACGCTTTGCCCAGCACCATAGCAGTGACCAAAGGTAGCTATCTACTTTTCCAAAGACCTCTTTGGCAACGCCATGCCGATGATATTGTGCCCATCCACGAATGACTGGATTGAGCTGCCATATCAGGTTTAGCTGTTTTGCCATCAGATTGCCTTTGACGATTTCCCTTAGCTTACTGCACAGAGACCGGATACTTTTCTGTGCAGGTATCGTCAGCAACTTATTGCCGTAGCGACGAATATTTATGCCTAGGAAATCGAACCCCTCCTCAATGGCTGTGACGCACGTTTTCTCCGTGGAGAGAGATAACCCTCTTTCCGCCAGGAAGTCTTCGATAAGCGGTCTGACTTTTTGCTCCAAGAATTCTTTCGAGTTGCCTGTCACAATAAGGTGAGTAGCCCAAGGGAGTCTCACCCTCAGGCTCTCGCAGAACGGAGCATGAGCCTCTCGACTCACTCCGCTCCCATTATCCAGCCGTTGGTTGCATAAACCTCCAATGCGCAAACAGCTTTGGTCGGTTCTGCGCAATCCGCGCCAACCAATGCCGTGCACGTCTAAAGTGTCTACGCAACTTCTTGTATTTCCGGGTTGCCCACCAAACTAAGCACTCGTCCACATGCCGCAACGTGGGATACAGCGCCGACCTGTAAAACCGGCCGTAATACTGCATCCAACCCTGTATCATCGGGTTAAGCATACGTGCCAGATCCTCCAATGACTTGTCACTCCGGTTTTGGAGTGCCCAGCTCCGCAGTTCTTGCCGCAGACCTTTTGCCGCTCTATTGCTTACTGCAGGGCTAAAGTTGACGAAATACTTACCCCACCTATTCTTCGACCGCCTTGGCCTAAATGTATAGCCTAGAAAGTCAAAGCTGTGGTGCAGGTACGCAGCCCGCCTATCATCATCCTTGCAATAGACAACCTTGGTCTTCTCTGGATGCAGCCTCAGACCACATTCTGTGAGTCGTTCCTCTAACTCTTGCCTGAGCTGCCGCGCATGCGCTTCACTCTTGCAATGGCAGATACCATCATCTGCGTAACGCTCAAATGGTACGTCTGAGTGATACGTTTGCATCCAGCGATCGAATGCATAGTGCAGAAACAGGTTGGCTAGCAGTGGGCTCACGACCCCTCCTTGCGGGGTGCCTTTGTCCGGATACACCACCGCACCATCTGGCATTTGTACCGGGGCTTTTAACCACCTTTCTATATACAACAGTACCCATGCACAGTCAGTATGGTGACGTACCGCGCGCATCAATAGTTCCCAGTTGATTTCACCAAAGAAGTTCTTGATATCGAGATCAAGCACCCAGTCATAACGCTAGCATCGCTGCCGTGCCATGGTGAGTGCTTGATGCGCCGATCGACCTGGTCGATATCCGTACGAATCGCTGTGAAACTTGGGCTCCACTAGCGGCTCTAAATACCCCTTCACCACGGTCTGAGCTATCCGATCAGACACAGTAGGTATACCGAGCGGGCGCTTGCCTCCATCTGCTTTGGGTATCTCTACCCGCATAACAGGCGGCGGGAAATAGCTACCAGACGCTAGACGGTTCCAAAGCCGATATAGATTGTTCTCCAAATCCGCTTCAAATTCTTCTATCGTCTGCGCATCTACCCCCGCGGCCCCATGCTTTGCCTTCACCTGCTTAAATGCTTCCCATACCATACGTTTTGAAATACTAAACGGCTTCTCCTTATCCATCAGACTCCTCCCATTGCTGGTTGATCTGACGATAAGGCAGGATAACGCAACCCCTTTGCTCCAGCTCCATTACAGCGCCTTCTTCGCTCGTACGGGTTGCTCCGCCCTTGTGCCTCGCATCGGTACTCACACTCTTGCGGGGTCTCCGCTTGAGTAGCTCCCTTTACATCGAGGCGACAAGTTCCCAAGTTCCGTCCATGAGCCTGAATCAAACTCACGCTGCCTCTATGCCGGACGCCAAGTGGGCAGTAAACAGGTCGCCCCCCACTCTGATCCCGGGTTAACGACTCCCCCCCGGTTTTGACGTCATCCCTACGCTTTCGACACTTCATCAGCAGTTCACTCTCGTTCGTCTTCTTGATTCATACCTGACTGAGTCTCGCTCTGCCTTTTCCTTAAC
>JASSUF010000006.1:0-33906 GCA_031963365.1 Mycoavidus cysteinexigens | reverse complement strand
CTCTTGCGACATCTCAACTTTGCTGGCCCTACGACATCTGAACTTTGCCTTGACATTTTGGAGATGGCAATAATTAGAAGAATTTAGAAGTAATTGGCCTAATTTGAGCGATCTTTTATCGCATTAAAATTATCATATCCTGAAGGATCTAAATCTCTTAATACACTTATATCTTGAATGCCTACTTCCAATTCTGGTGGGAAATACTCATTACACACCTTCTTAAGAGCATAGCT
Source organism: Mycoavidus cysteinexigens (assembly GCA_031963365.1). GTDB lineage: Bacteria > Pseudomonadota > Gammaproteobacteria > Burkholderiales > Burkholderiaceae > JASSUD01. Next base: position 33,670 of record JASSUF010000006.1, on the reverse strand, counting down.
AAAATTCTTAGAGCGTTCTTCAACTTCCTGCACGCTCATGTTTAAATCTCTTTTATTTACGGTATTCATGGAATCCATATTTATTCGTAGAAACACAAAGCCTCTAATGCCTCTGGAGAGAGTGATGGACGTGCACGCATAGCATTAATAAGTTTGCGTTTAGCATTTTGCGCATTATCCTCTCTAGAAATATCTTTTAAAGCTTGAATCAAAAGATGTTCCGGAAATAATGGATCTTTCCCAAAATGGCTATTATCAGTACGTCGTATTTCCCAATTCAGCCATGCAAGTAGCTCTTTTTCTATTTTTTCAATGCGCGCTGAAGAAAGGTCTGACCGAGCATCATATAAGCAGCGCATCATCAAAATCTGATGGTATATCCCAATTAAATCACGCGGTTCCTGCTCTAGAAGATCAAAAAAAGCCTCTAATGCTGGTCCTCTTAACTTACTGGCTATAAACGGCCAGAATTTCTCATAATTAGGGTTATATTTGTAATCCTGAACAAAAGCTTTTGTCTGCTCTTTATCGAGTATAAGAGTTGAATCACAAACAACGCTACTTTCCCAATGCCCCTTTATATGGTTAACCAAAAAATATGATAAACATATTTTAGCATTATCTGGATTAAAAGAATAAAAACCACTTCTAATTTCTTCTTCTATTGCCCAATGACTAGTACCACCTACAGGAAATATGAAAATATTTTCTAAAGCTAAGTAAGCTTTTTTTTCTAAATCTGATTTAGAAAGTAAGGGCAGTTTTTCAGCGCGCTTTATATTGAATGTATTTATGCAATCATTCAAATAAGAAAAATCGAACTTGCTAAGATTATCTTTCAAGGTTCGAAAGGCAAGATAGTCTACAAATTCTCTATTCAAGTTGAATAAATCAATTGCTTGCATAGATATCCTGCAATTTTGCTTTTAATGTTGTGAATTTTGAAGTATAAATTTATATCGGTCTAATGCTTTAGCACCCATATATTTTATAGACTGATCTTCTTCAGCAATAAATTTTTAAAATCAGGTTATTTTAGAACGATTCAGATTCTATTCATTTTGAGTGGTCTTTCATATTCCAGTCGTCTGCTAATTTTTCCCAAATCTGGCCGCCATTCTTGAAGTATTCATGTACCTCTTGCTTTGCACAAGCGTCCATTTCAAGAATCACTAGACAATCTTTGAAGATTTTCTTGTCAAGGAGCCGGAAATTTGTCAAGTCAAATGGAAAGCGAGTGCCGTTATACAAACCTACAAGAAAGCGAGCAATAACGCGGCATTGCCCTGTATGGCCTTGCGCAAGGGGAAGCAATCTTTTGAGAGCTTCTAGGCCAGCTGCTTCGATGGCCGGAAGTTTCTCCATATATTCTTCTTCCTCTTGTCGCAACTTAGCAAATACTGCGCGGTCTTCAGGTGAACGTTCCGTATTCATTTTATTTCCTGTAAAAATAACGAAAACTGACATTGGACCTGAGCCAGTTTTAGAGTCATTCTAAACTAGAAAAAATTGGGGCAGGACCAAATGAGGAATTTATATGTTTTAGCAGGTTCTCAACCATACATAAAAATTCCCCCTAAACTGAGAATTCGAAGGAATGCCATGCCAAGCCTAGAGATTTAAAAATCAGCTGAATATTAAACTTTATAAAAAATTAGTCGGATTGCTCAAGCAATAAACCTGTTCTCACTCATGCCTACTTTTTAGTCTTGCCGATAAGAAGTCTGACACTGTAAGGAAATTCTCAAAATTTGGAGTTAGTTGTCCACAGAAAATGTGGATACATCTCTACGCTGAGAACTTGCAAATTGGGCTTCAAGAAGAATATTGTTCTTTTAATTTGTCACAAATTCATGTATATTTTGATACATGAATACGATTATAAAAACCACCAAACTGATCCGTCAGCGCATAAAAAAAATGCCGCTAGGCAAGCCTTTTACCCCAAAAAATTTGTTGATGTATGGCACTCGGGAGGCTGTCGGCCAAACGCTTTCAAGGCTTGTCAAGGCGGGAGACATCGCAAGGCTTACTCGTGGCGTCTATGCTCGCCCCGAAGTGAGCCGCTTCGTAGGCAATGTAATGCCTGAGCCGATGCAAGTAGCTGAAGCGATTGCTAAAACCAGTGGCGCTATTGTTCAAGTTCATGGCGCAGAGGCGGCTCGTAGATTGGAGCTGACTACCCAGGTACCTATTCAAGCTATATTTTCTACATCAGGCCCATCCAGGCGAATTCAGCTAGGTGCTCAAGAAATCCGTTTACAGCACGTTTGTTCACGCAAGTTGGCATTGGCAGGCCGACCAGCTGGATTAGCCTTAACTGCAATGTGGTATCTCGGTAAGAAAGAAGTCACGTTGTCACTGATTGAGAAAATTCAACATAAGTTATCGCACGAAGAATTCGAGGTATTAAAATCTGCGACCAGCGTAATGCCTGCGTGGATGAGTAATGCATTGATCCAATATGGCAGAAGCCAAGTAGGTTTATATGCCTAAATCTTTTTTGCATCTTTCTTCTATCGAGCGCTCGAAAATTTTACGCAGCCTCACTACACCATTATCTCGTCCGTCTACTATCCTTGAAAAAGATGTATGGGTTTGTTGGGTTTTACAGGCTTTATTTACTATGCCTAATAGGCTAGCAATGGCCTTTAAAGGCGGAACTTCGCTGTCGAAGGTTTTCGGAGCTATCTCACGGTTCTCTGAAGATGTTGACATCACGCTCGACTATCGCGGCTTGGATGGTGCGTTTGATCCATTTGCTGATGGCCTATCAAAAAGTCGGTTGAAGAAATTTAGCGAAGAGTTAAAGTTTTTTGTGCGTGAGCATGTCCATAACGTCATAGCACCGTATTTTCATACGAAGCTCGCTGATGAATTCGGTATAGACAGTTATAGGATTTCAATCAGTGATGATGGCGAACAACTGCGCCTCTACTATCCCTCTGTATTTAAGACCGCTAATAACTATGTTGGGAATAGTGTGTTGGTTGAGTTTGGCGGACGAAACATCACTGAACCGAATGAGGAGCATGAGGTACAACCAGATATTGCAAAACACATTGCAGCACTTGATTTTCCTCGCGCTCAGGTAAATGTGCTCTCTCCTATGCGCACGTTTTGGGAGAAAGCGACGTTGATACATGTCGAATGTCAGCGTGATGAATTTCGTTCTAATAGCGAACGTCTATCACGCCATTGGTATGATTTAGCTATGCTGGCTGATCTTGTAATTGGGCATGACGCATTAGCCGATCGTGACTTGTTGGCTGACGTGATTAAGCATAAAAAAGTCTTCTATAACGCTAGTTATGCTAACTACGACGCTTGTCTTGTGGGCCAGCTTCGCCTATTGCCAAATGAAAAAGTAATGTCTGCGCTTCGTGAGGATTTCCAGCTTATGATTGATGCGGGTATGTTCATTGAAAATCCTCCTTCTTTTGATGCGATTATTAATCGCTTGAGAACTTTGGAGGTAAGTATTAATGAGAAGATCGTATAGTCAGGGTTCCTGTGTATAGCAATGTCTATTATTCAGATGAAAATTTTTACTCTACTCAGTAAAATTGCCGGTAGCCATTTTTTATACATGGCTTAATATCTCTTTTTTATTGAAAATCACTTTATACACGGTGGGAAATCATGAGAATACTGCTTGCTATTGCTTTATCAATTGTTACTTGTCTCGGCCTCATAAAAAATACCTATGCCGCTAGCAGCCTAAAAGGCGGCTTTTGCTATTCCAGTGAAGCATTGCCTAATACTTACGGCGCTTCTATTGATTGCGACCATATAGGAACAGTAAAAAGCGTTCAGGAAATTTACGAGAAAGGTTTTCGGGTGGTAAATAGCGGATCCGCACCTAATGCCAACGGTGTGAAATCATTCTATTTAATCATTGAACAAAGAAAATAGTCATGCGCTATCTAAAAAAACTACTTTTCCCGATAGGCTTACCGTTATTTCTCGCTTTTGTACTATCCGATAAAACATTCCTGAATTTTTTGGGCATGCTGATAGGTAGTAGCTTTATTTGGATCCCTTGCTTGTTAGCCTGGTGGCTTAGTGATGGATTTAAAAATATATCAGTGAGCGAAGATGCGGAGGAAATTTTCCCGATTGTATCGAGCAGTATTAATCCATCCACTGGAGAATCCTGTACGACGATTCAATATAGATGGGGAAAAGTGTATTGCTAGCTTTTAAAAATTTTTTGTTTTTATTATTTTTTCTTAAATTCTGAATTGATCGACAAAGAAGTACCTTCTTTACGCTTCATATTGTCGGTCAATTTTTCTCCATCGGCAGTTCCATCTCCTCCTTTCACCACATCCCATAATTTATTGCCATAGTCCGCAATATCATAGCCTTCTGTCTCTTCCACCGTACCCATCATGTTAGCGCGCCCTCTTCCTATCGCTTTATCTGGACTGGCCCAAGCACGGACATTTTTATCTAACGCACTGGCACGAGACGGTATGCTTTCTTTATCGGCAGAATCCAATTGCGTAGAGGCTGAACGTTGAGCGCCACCGACTATAGCTGGCGCATCGGTTTCTACTTTAAGCGGTTCTGCAGGGGTAAATCCTGTTTTGGCTACATTGTCTTTATGCTGTGCGGATAGGTTATTTGGCATATGCGCACGCTGCGAGGCAGATAACGTATTCAACTCATTCAGCGTTGTAGGCAATACATCGCCGGAAAAGCTTTGTTCTGGTATGCGCTTGGCTTGCTGAACCATGTTTTTTTCTTCTGCATAGTCTTTCGCCATTTCTGCTATCCGTTCTTCTGGCAGATTCATGAAGCGTATCGGACTCATGTTATTACGCGAAGCTACATTTGCAAGGAAGGATGCATTTGTCATCAGATCTTGATGTATTCCAAATGCCTGACTTTCGCTACGATGTGCGCGATTACCGATAGTAGAGTCTCGCCGATTAGAATCATCCATGATCTGGTTACGATCATTAGCCGTCGATAAGGTCGCATCTTTCCCATCACGATTAACTTGGCTAGATTGCTCGCTCGTACCTTGGCGCTCAGAGCGAGAGCCAGATTTAGAGAAATGTTCCTCTTGTTGGGCTTGTTCATATTTGGAATGCGAGTTGGTATCGCTGCGATCCCGCCCATGCGACGCACTATAAATTTTTTGTGAATTCAAGCCAAATCCTGCCTCTATCAATCCTCGGCGGCCTGATACTGCGCTTAAAGGTTGCTTGGCTTGTTGGCGATTAGGTGCCACGTTGGATGGATTATCACGATAATTGGCCAAGGCTGTTTCAATCTCTTCGGATGATGCACCGCCCTGTTTCATGGCATTTTCAATGCGCCTTTCTTCTTCTTGGGGATTAGGCACACGGGTATTAGCATTAGTACCTCGTTCACCGCCTGAAGGAGCCACCCCGCCGCCGCCCCTTAAGCCTAAACCAAGGTTCATGCCGAATGAATCCTGAGCACGGGCGTCTATATGAAAGTTAGATACCTCTCTTTCTTCGTTATTGAGAGACTGCCCTCCGCTATGTGATCCACCATAGCTCCCTTGTTCGCTGGTTTCAGCGTTTATATCATTGTGCTGAGAATTACCTCTCGAATTGTCATGTGCCTTAACATCGGTGAGTAAAGCAGTTTCACCATGACGAGATGAAAGCTGGTTCCCTTGTGAGGAAATATGTGTCTGATTCGCATCTTGACTGCGCGAAGACTCATCTCGTTGATCTAATCCCATTGAATAGGACATGCGGTTTTGCATCTGCTGTAAAGCTACATTGCCATTTGCTGCCATCGTAACCGTCCCGCCATCACTGCGGCTAAAGGTGGCATTCCCACTCGATAAACTCATATTGCTATCGTATTTGGACATCGATGTGTTATTCACAGAGGCCGTATCGAGTGCCGTGTGGCCCAGGTGAACATTCCCGCCTGCCGCATGACTGGCAGCAGTCGCACCTGTAGACGTGAGTCCCCCCATCATGCGATCCGCTACGTCCATAAAGCCGCCTTGCCCAAGCTTAATGATCATCCCTGCTATAAAAGGGACCAGCACCACCATATAACCGATCATCGTTTGCTCATCGACGAGCGTGGCATCGAACGCATCAGAAAGTTGAAAAGGCACGCCTGCTGCTGCAAGCTCAAGTGCCTGCGCTTTGCGGTGCAGAAGCATTAACGACAAATGATTAATAACCGCAAATAGAAGCGGCCATAGCCCAATCCACGCCAGCGACATAAAATAATTCGCAATAATCTTTTTTGCGCCTTCTGCGGGTGCCAACACCGTCAATATGACAACCACAGGAAAAAGCGCATAAATAATCGCTTCAATCCAATTACGTACATGTGGAAGGGTTTCTTGAGCGAGCAGACTTAATGTACTGTTTGAGGTGTTGGTTTGAAGTGCGGCCTGGGCTGAGCCTGTTAGGGCGTTCATTTCAGCGACCCGCGCAGGGTCATTTAACAAGACGGGTAATTCACTACCGGCTTCTCGCCAAATATTGTTAAACATCGCCTGCTTCATAGCTTCCGAAGCATTCTGCGAATTATTCAAAATCCAATCATAGGAAGTGCCAATGGCCGATACGAAAAGACTCGTGGCTAACCCATCATTTGAGGCACGGTTAAAAACTTGTTTACCGTAATAGCGTTGTCCTGCTATCACCGCCTCATTAACACGCGGTTTAAGAATGCGACCGACTTTAGTACACGTATCTGTAACTGGTGTACCGGAGAGCGTGTTATAGGTTACAAATCGAGCCGGATTCGTTTTTGTAAAAATGGTATCCCAGGCACTGGTTTCCCCGACAATTTGTTGCGCAGTAATCTGATTATCTCGTAGATCATAGATCGTGCACTCTTTGATAAATTGCATCAGATCCGCACGTAATTCAGGCTCCCGAATCGTTGCGCGGTTCACCTGTTTAAGAATGCGGTGTGCAAAGCCCACATCTCCTTTTTGCAAACCCAAATCATCCGGCACATTAAAGACGGTTTCATAGGTTTGCGTGAGCCAGCCAAAAACTAAACTGGTTCCCTGTGCAACAAATGCCAATGTAAATGGGACATGATCAACGACACGCGGTGGCTCAAGACCCGTGCGATCTGTGAATACCACCCGTGAAATAGGCAGGTTCAATACAGTGGTAAAAATAAGCGCCTGAATAAACCATTTCACTATCTCAAATTGTTTATTCAGTGCATAGGCAAAGAGAAATATTCCAAAAGCAAAAAGAAAAACAAACCGCAATACCCCCTGGAAGCCACTGCTTTGCATGACCGATGCCACCGCATTAAAAACGTTATACAGCGTCTCGACATTCCAATAGGTTTGTATCTCGATGGTATTCACAGGCGTGACCTAATGCAGACTTTTGCCAAAGGCAAGAGAATTACGTAGGGTTTGCGATAAATTGGCGTTTAATGCACGCTCCATATATTGCACTTCTTGCGCAATGTTATAAGTACTGGTGGTTTGCGAGTACGCTATTGATAGTACTTGTTTAGCTGATTGCGAGATTCCTTCTAATTGAGGCTTAAGTTTGTTAAGGGTTGCAGCTTGTGTCGTGTCTGTGACATTTAAAAACTTATTGATAGACGCTCGTAGATCCGCTACCGCACGTTGAATGTATACCTCCGCATATTTAGCAGCGATTAAATCTTGATAGCGCCCAATCAATGCTTCGGCCATCCCCGTATTGTTTATGCTTGTGGTAACGGCCAACATCTTATAAATTGGTAAATCAGTTACATTTAGAAAACCTAATACCGAGGCTAAATCTTCATGGTCAGATCGGTCAGCGATTTTGTTTGAGATTGCTGCCATCTTCTCAGTAACCATGGTTTTAAAACTTTTTGTTGTTATTTCGTCTTCTGTAGGATGCAAACAGCCATCGGCTGTCGTCGTATCACAGCGCCAAATGGGAACAGTAATATTTTCTGATGTGCTGCGTGTCCCTACTAAAGTTTCAACGGTAATTTCTTTTCGAGCCAATGAAATAGCATTTTTTGCTTTCCCATCTGTCGGAAAAATGGTGCTTCCAATCATCGACATGAGCACCATCCGATGCTCATCGGTAATGCCTTCCATCTTCTTAAGGGCTTTCCAGACAACATTGCCTGTTGGCAATTGGTCTTTCACTTCTGGTTTAGCATTTCCCGCATCATTCATCGTTTCATCGGCTTTCTTCGCATCGTGCATGACTTTTGTCCACGCATCTGTGATGTTTTCAAAGAGATTGCTATCAACGCCGAAATTCTTAGCGGCTTCCTGCCTTCCGCGTGTCCAAGTATCAGGAGCAGCGGCATTCACTATACCTTTAGCTGCTTCACAGGAATCTATATTGAGTCGGTTAACCTGCTGCGCGGTAGCTTGCAGAGCTTGCATCACGTTGTCACAGGTCGGACATAGGTTCTGAATCGCCAACTTGAAGCCATACCCTACGGCGTTAGAGCCAATATTGCGCAGCATCGCAACATATTGTTCTTTGTTGATGAAGCTAAATCCCCCCATAAACAAATCGATACCACCGCACCCTGCATTCCAACTAGGCGGCGTGGCGCTGGCAAGGTTATAGGTACGCTTAGGCATACGCATAAACAAGCTACCACCGGTATAGAGATTCATCGTCTGACCTTGCAATATCGCAGGATTGCTTACGTTTCCTTGAGCATTAATATTGTCGAATAACTCCTGCATCGACATAGCGCAGGCACTGGCATTAAAAAACAGCCCCGCTATTCCTAAGAGCGCAATTTGCTTTAGCCGCTTCATTTAGAAGTTGTCCCCTGGCTTAGTACCCGTTAATACAAAAATTCGGTTCACAATCTCACTCAAAGACATCACACCAAAGCCTATAGGCGCATGCTCCCCGGTTTTTTTAGACCCCATGAACAAGGCAGGGACACGCTCTATTCCCCATGCAGCGGCCTGTGCACGACCATCTTGCGGATGTGGAAATTCCGCTATTCCCTTACCGTCAATCGATACCCCCAATACGTCTATTCCATACTTATCGGCCAGCATCTTCAGCGTGGGTGCCATCGCATGGCAGTACGGACAATCAGAACGAAAGAAAAAAATCAGGCCATGCTCTTTTGCCAAAATACGTAGCTGTTCTTCTTCATTCTGACTACGTTGCGCGTCATAGGCTTTGATGGCGACATTGTTTGCAGGGCGCTTGAGCGAATAATCCAAATCAGGGTTTTGCCATACAACTCTGCGCCAGTTATCCGCAAACACGGCTCCCTTTTCTTGCGTGAGCTGCCATAGCGCGAGATAGTCTTTAAGATGTGCTTCAGTCGGCTCCATCACGGCTATATCTTCGAGGCGCTTAAGCTCTTCGCGTAACTGCTTAGCCGTATGAATTTGGCCTAATTCAACCCGCTTAGGTTGGGCGACTGGCTGAGGAGTGACTTCTATCGCTTCTTCTTGTATTTGTTCATCGCAATACCAGTTCACTTTAGGCTGATTGCTGCACTCCCATATCGACCGATAATCTAGGCTTTGTGCATGTGTCACGCCTGCTAGCAACATCATGGCCCACCCTATTCTCTTCATCGTACATTGCGCCTCTTAATCCAACAGGACAGGCGGCGTCCCGTCCTTGCAATAGTTAAGCCGCGTTTTGAGTACTGCATCTGTCTTGCCTTTAGGCGTGTCCACTTCTTTTTTTGTGAATACCGTTTCTAATTGCGCGCAACCTTCTTGTTTATAGCGTTTGATGATTTTTGTACTGACAAACAACGGGCCGGTACTATGCAATTCTCGGGTGAAGTGTTCTGCCACCTCTCCTTGTAATTCCCCTTGTGCTTTTCCATGCTTAATTGCCTCTGCAAATACCTCATGCGGCTTGAGATAAACGGTTTGGGCGGCATGAGCAGAAACTGCAATAAGTGCCGCTAGAATAGGTAAAAGCGTTTTTTTCATTATTCGTAATAGTTTTCTTGTTCAACACGCTCTTTGGCTTTATCTACCGCCTGCCGCGCCGTCTCAGTCATCTTTTCTAAATCAGCCTCTTTGGGAGAAATATCCGTAATAAACTCGGATAAATTCATCTTGCTAAAATCAAGGTGTTCTAGTTCATCTTTTGTAAATCCTCGGCATCCTTCCAGTCCTAATCCCAATTGCGCTTTACCCTGCATATTGATTAACTTGGCCAGTTTTGAGTTAAAGCAGCAATGGCGCTCGGTTTTTTCAATGCAGGTTTTAATAATCGGAATTTTTTTAGAGCAATAGGTGTCGTAATGCACGCACAAGTTCTGTCCACGTTTGAGGCTCATCGCTTGTTCAGCCGGTTTGCAAGAGAGCCATTCGTTAATCAGCATCACCGCGATCTGGAATGCAAAGCTATACGGATTAAAGCTCACCATCTGAAATCCGTTGGCAAATGAAAACTGAAACGAAAACCCGTAATAGCTAAATGAAGGATTAAAAACACCATCCCCTAATCCAGACGCCCAGCTATTGATGGCACCAAGCCCTTTCCCCACTAATGCGCTATCCACCGTGCCATAGAGCGAGTCGTAGAGATATTTCGATCCTAATTTGACGGCTTCGCGCCCCGCTTCACTGCCGACCGCCATACCCGCGCTCAAGAGCGTGTAGTTCGTGAATATGCCCCCACCCCCTGAAGATCGACAGCAGCTTTTGATCGTGGTGCCGCCGATGACTTTGATCGAACACGACTCGTCATAGCCTTTAAACAGCGCAATCTTGCCGGGGTCTGCCCCATACACTCCCGCTTGGCGAGCGGCTTCCATCATTACCGCGGTTTTAGCGAAATCCTGATCGGCGGGATACGTGGTATCAAAGCACCCTGCGCCGTCTGCTTGGCAAAATGCGCTCTCGCAAACGGTAATTTTTTTAACGACTTCGGGCTTATCTGGGCATTGGTATTTCTGTTCATAAAAAGCACATGACCCATTTTCCAGTTCTTCTACGCACTTGGAGCTGATTTGCGTACAGCCCCTATCTCGCAACGGCTGGCAGTCACTAATAACTTTGGAGCCTCGACACTGATACGTAGAGCGGTAATTCCAGCACTCCCGATAAAGCGGCACGCCAAACACGGTTTTGGTGCCTGGCCCATCGACGCATACCTCCCCAGTTTTAATACAATCTGCGGCCAAGGCAGACGCATGCGCAACTAGATACACCGCGAGGAAAATGCCGATCTTTAACGGGTTCGGCCATCGAGCGATGTACATTGGTCGTCCCAAGAATCCGTATAGGTGAAGGGAATTTGATAGTTTCCCGGTGCTTCAAAGCTTTGCCCGTTACACGTAGAGTTAACCAGGCTTAGCGTCATATTGCAGTTGGTTTCATCACAGGCTTGGCGGTAATACAGTGGAAAATGACAACCCTGTCCAAAATCTCCAATAAACGTATTGCCTTGTGAATAGCCCACTCGCCCAGGAACGGGTTGATTGGAAAAAAATATGCTGCGAGGTGAATTCCCATCACTTGTTATAGAAGTCCATACGCTCATCGTGTAGCCCTGCTCTGATCCCGCGCAATACACATCGGCAACGATGTAAGGGTCTATGCATTGGGGGCAAATATTTCTTAGTATTCGCCCGAGAAACTGGCCTGGCGTACAGCCTGGGTTTTGTTTAATGATCAATACCTTGTCGCACGTTAAGTTATCCAGGCCGTAGGTTTCGGTGCAGGTTTCTGTAATGAACGTGCCTGGCGTAGTAATCGTCTCCACATGGCAACGTTGATCGGTATTACCTGGAATCGTTCCTGGGTTTTCAATCGTGTCTTTAGAGCCGGTTAGTAAGGGATCGGTCTTTTTATCTAGCGTGTATTTAGGCCGTTGCGTGGGGTTTTTGTCTAAAAAATTCACCGCATCACACTCTTGTTGCTCAAACCCACTGAGTGCACGCTGTGTTGCACACGCTGTTTTTTTATTCGTGCCTGCTTCACCAATCGGATTGCGCCCTCCTTGGAAATGCTGCGCTTCTGGCGCATCCGTGCTGTAATGGGGTAATTCAGTAGTACCGGTAGAACGGTTTACTTTGCCGCCTGCTGCTTCTTTACCCGTATTGGCAAAGGCTTTACCGGCTTTAAAAGCATCCGCAGGGGTATAAGGTTCTTGCGCACTCACGGTACCTACTAACATCAGCATGACGGCTCCTATCCAAACAATTTTCATCTCAGCTGCCGTAGATAAGGCATAGCCAAAGATTTCCATTGCGGCGCACGCCGTGAAATTTCTTCTAACGCATAGTCCAGCGATACATCCCCCGACACCGCGATAAAGTGATTAGGCAATGCACACCCTTGATCATCAGCGGTGCCAATCGCCTCTGCTTTGGTCAGCACGACCGTAGGCACCGCATCGATCTTGTAATGTGTAAAAGTCTTCGGATTAATAACAACGTTGCCGCCTGGCTCGCCGAGCGCATGAATAGCCAGCGCCGTCTCTTTGATCGAGTTATTTTTAAAGCCACGCAGCATCACCGACGCCCCTACCCTATTCGCTTGGTTTACCAAACGTTTTAGCGATTCCTGGGGCATCGTGAAGCTTGCAAAAATCATCAAGTTATCGGTTTTCTGCACCGCGGCTTTGTGCTCGTATTGGCGCACGATGGTTTCAATGTCCACTCCAACAGGGGCAGGCGTGGGCAGATTTGGAAAGTTATTGGCCATGCTTTGCGTGGCGGGGTTATTGGCGTCAAATAGGCGCTTGCGCTCACTTTCGATGCGCTGTTGTTCTTTTTCAATTTGGACAGCCGTCGGCATCTGCGCACAAGCAACGGTTGCGCACATCGCTAGAAAGAGTCCTATAAAAAACCTCTCGCGCTTCACAGCCCTACCCCCAAGCAACAATTTTTCTTTCTAAAAATCATGTAGGCGAAGTCTTCGCCGGCATAGGGATAGCTTCTCCCTGCCCCCCATACAGCTGTGGTACGGCCATAGGGCTGACAGCATTTGCCATTGATCTTTTGAGTTTGTGGAATGGGGTACAGCATGTGATATTTGTATTGCGTTTTATCCATTACGGGTTCCGGATATATGCCGCATAACCCATCCGAGCCAGACGTACCCCACATTAAGGCCTCACGATGGAGTTTTGCCGTCATGCGCTGTACTAATAGCGAACTCGCCTGCACCTCAGAGACATGCGCTTGTACATGGCCGTTCAAGGGGTAAATACTGCCGTTGCACCCCGCACACCAAAACAACGCATTACTGCCAAACCCCGCACTTGAGAGTACGCAATCCCCTGCACAGGCTGCTTGCGCTATTGGGTTACCAAAAAGAAAGGTTTCAGGGTTGAGTAGCATCGTCAATTCGTCATCATTCCAAGTCGGATCTACTTCCGTGATGTACGCCACATCGAATTTTCCTGTCTCCAAGCAAGGGTTATCTAAAATCACTTCGAGCCAGTACAAAATGGGATCCACATACCAATGCACTTGATAGCTAGATTGCTTGGTATTGTCTTGTTGCAACCGAATTTCTCCCTCCGGCGCTCTAATGCCAGGATCGAGGCTCACCCCACCTAAAGACACGAAACAATAGGGCGTGCGCGTCACATCGACCCGCCGTGCTGGCTCCCAAAAACTCGTCTTGATGCCAACTCGTATTGGATTGGCGCACGTGCAAATAAAACCGCCTGGGTTGGCTGTGTCTTCTTGCCCCATCGAGACTAAGGGGATACCCCCTAGCACCAGCGGAAACAAACAACTCCAACAAATATCGGTTAACGGATTCGCAAATTTGCCTTGGCAGCGTGAGGCCGCTTCACTAAGAGGATTGAGCGCACAGGCGAGAAGGATTAAGATCAACCAACGCTTCATCGCAACTCCTTAGCAGGAATTTCATCTAGCACTAGTTGATTACCTTGTTGGTAAATCACCGAAGGCACCGCCCGAATACCAAAGCGTTTAGTGAGCGTGCCGTGTTGGTCGTAATACACCTGGGTTTTCCAGGCCTTCGTCATCTCCAACCAAGAGCCTGCAATCAAAATCGGTTTAACTTTTGTTTGGTCGTGCGCGACTAACCGGCGCACCGCTTCACGCTGTTGCAGATCACGACCATCAAAAAACACCAGGCGCTTAGACAAGTGCATCACGTCTAGTGGATTAATTTTGGTGCCTGCGGGAATCACAATTTGGCCGTTATCTGTCGTGAGCGCCTGGGTATAGGTCACGGTGGGATCTATGCGTTTTGTGGTGCGCTGCGCAACCGTACCGATTCCTGCTACGGGTGGCATATGCGTCATGCTCTCCATCGAGCGGCGAATAGCGGCGTCTTGTATTTTTTTGAGTTCTCCGCTTTTTTCTTTTTCGCGCAGATTTTTCATAATGAGGGTCAGCGCGCTTTCCTCACCAATTGGATAAATTGGCCCAATCGTGCCTATATGCGCTGCTTGGGCAGGCATCCAGAGGCATACTAAAAGGCAGGCAATGGGCTTAGAAAATCGCATAGGCTTTTCCCACCACCTGCGCTTGCGCCACATTCCCGGTAATCGCATAACGCGAATCCAAGCTATTAGGATGGGGCGTGGCAACGAAATACGTCCCTTCTTGAATGACTCCTGCTTGGGCAGGTTCAAGCGCAACGCCCGATGTAGACTTTGGTTTAGCCAGGCCAATATATTTTTTATTGACCCAAAATTCTGACCCTACCCGCTCCACCGTATCACCAGGCATGCCAACCACACGCTTAATAAAAATCGAACCAGCAGGATAATGGACTCCGCCTTGCCAGCGATACGCGATCAAATCCCCTTTTTTAAAGGCGCTGCCCTTGTGAATCAAATACACCAGATCGGGCAAACTATTGCTTTGATTGATATTGATGCTAAACCACGGGGAGAGCGCGGCAATCAGCACGCCTATTGCAAATACGATGATAGAAAAAATGCTTAAAACGCGGCGCAGAGTCATTGCTGCACCTTCTTGCGCACCCACGCCGTATAGTCCACGGGAGAACCGTTAAGTAACGCCGATTTATTAATCAGTACGCAATGGCATTCTTGACTCAATGCCTCGACGGCGTTTGACATTTTTTTGGCAAAATCGACCGTCAAAACTTGCATTAGCGCACGCTGTTCTTCGCTTACAGGACCACCTCGAGCGACTTTGTCTACTACGCGTTGTTGATCTTCTTCCACGAGCTTTTGCAAATCGACCGTGGCAATACGCGGCGGCAGATTGCGATAGAGCACATAGCCCACGGGCATCAGCGCCAACAACGTTAAAAAGGCCGAGATAAGCGCGGCTATCCACTGTTCTTTATCCAGCAAGTTGACCTCTCCTTTTCAGAATCGTCGTCAGCGTGTCCATCGTGGAATAACCTTGCTTTAGGAGGGCTTCGCACTCGGTGAAATCTCTCGGATTGGTCGAGGCCATCAGCAAGGAAAAAGGATCGGGAATATGTCGCATCACAGACTCGCCCATCGGTGAGGAAATCAATAGCTCAGAAAAGCGGCCATGTTCTGCACGTAGAGAAAGCAACATGCGCTTTACAGCAGGCGAAAAGCTGGCTTTACCTTCTTTGAGTAGTTTTTCTAAGCTCTTGGGGTCTTGTCGTAGATAAATTTTCCAATCGGAATTGTTATAAATCGCTTCGGTCGCTTTGTTCTCAAACGCATCTTGGATACCTTGTGTGCCAATACCCAACATGCCATCGTATTTTCGATACCGCCGTGCGGCTTCTTCAAAACTCTCTGCCGCCTCTTTCTCTGGCCCCAGGAGTTGCTGCGCCTCATCTATGAACACGGCTTTTTTAACATCCCGAGAGAAATACATTTCATTCGCAATGCGTGATATCAGAATGAGCAACACGACACGACGAAGATCCGGCACGGGCTTGAGTTCTTCTAATTCTAAGCCGACCATATCCCCGTCTAAACGCAACGTAGCGGGGCCATTGACATAGCTGCCAAATACGCCTTCCTTGGTAAAAGGTTGAAGCTGTTTTGCTAATTCATGGGCCACGCGCTCAGGGCGACCCTTCTCATCTTTAATCGATTGCAAATAATCGCGAATGAGCGTGGGATTCGATTCAGGCCCATAGTCTTTCCATACCGCTGTAATCGCTTCAGTAATCAATGAAGATTGAAATTCTGTGAGGGGCGTATTCGGAGAGGCCATCCGGCTAATTGCGGGCCGCAGCATGCGCATTTCTGATTTGAAATCCAATTCACTATCCGTACCCACCCAACTAAACGGATTAATGCAAATCTTGGTATCTGGTGCAAATTCAAGAAATGTCCCGCCCTGTAGGGCAATTAAATTACGATACGAGCGGCCTACGTCGATAACCCATACCCGTGCACCAATCCCTCGGTAGGAGCTAATAATCTCGTTCATGATGACGGACTTACCCGAACCCGAAACGCCAGTAACAAAGACGTTGTAATTGCCCCCATGCTGCTTATTGCTATAAAAATCTAAAAACGTCGCCGACCCACGCCTACCGAAAAGCAGCATGACAGGATCACCTGCCCCCTGCCATTCCCCAATAACGGGGGCCATATCGACCGCATTGACCGTGGTTTTAGTACTGATGAGGCGAAATTTTTGTAAATCTTCTCGCGCCTCACTGGTAAACGTCATCGGCAAGCTGGCATACAGCGCCGCCAGATGCAGCATTTTTAACGGAAAGATCGTGAAATGCGCGTTTTTCCAGATGTTGAGCGCCGTTTGACTGGCGCGATTCATCTTTTTTTTTGGCGCAAATAACAGCAGCGTGTGATAGATCTCACACATGTTGCCACCGTTATTTAATTGGTGCATCACAATGTCCCAATCTTGGGACTGCATCGCCAACTCTGGCTGGAAAAACGCCATTTTGGAGTTCGCGTTTTGCTTCGCCCGTGCGCTCTTAATCTGCGCTTTAGTATCGACAGTATTAGGGTCCAGCGTGAACGCCCCTCCACAGACCAAAAAGGGACATGGATAATGCAAGTTATCGTTAAAGAAGGCACCGATAATGTCGGCCATCTCCCACAATTCTTTTTTCTGCGGATACTGCAATACACTAAAGCTGCGCGCTGCAATGCGCGTATCAGGATCGCTCTTTATTTCTGGTGGGATTCCCCACACTATTTCATTGGAAGTCACGCGGACATGTTGACCAAAAGCAGTCATTTGATCTTTTAGCGGCTTGCCTGCATCGTAGTGCAGGGTCGGAAATGCCTCTTTACTAAACATGCTCTCAGGATTGAGAATCGGCCAGACGAAACGAATCAATCGCTCGGCGTCCATAGACACCGCCGGTAAGCTCGCGGTGCGCAAAGCAGCGTGCAGCGTTTCACGCAAGCCCATCATCTCTTCGACCAGCTTTTTATCTTGATACGATCCTGTTTTGGTGATGGAAAACAGCAAGCGAATCTGCTTCACCACAAAGTTGCTGTCTGGCCATAAAGGTTGACCGGGGGCGCTGCGTAGATAATCAATACGCCGTTGTGCCAACTCTTTAAAAAACGGGACGGTTTTATTTTGATCGAGCGCGATATCGCGCAAATCGAGATAGGACTGAAAAGCCTCATCAAGTATGGGACTCCCAAATAAGCACCATTGAATGCCGTAATGCGGAGGAATCGGCGTAAAAAGCGTGGACAAACGCGTGCTCATTTCCTCATCTGCACCTGTTTGCGGCAACACCTCAAAGCAAAACGCCACCGAGCCATTGTTATAAAAAAGGCCGGTTTCTTCGTCATACTGGTCATATCGCAAAATGTTATGCAGGCCATCTTGCGCAATAAAAGCATTGGCATTGTTCACATATGCAGGCTTTTTACCGATATCGGGCATGTCGCCTAGCACCATCTCATCCCAAAACCGTTGTGTGGCCGCTTTGAGCTTTTGAGGGGCGTCTTTATAGGCGTCTCGAATACGTTGTAGTGCTTCCATCATCCCCCGCCCGATAACACGTTATTGGGGGTGCGCATGCCATTAAAAAGGGAGGTGGCTTGCTCTGCATTTGGGCGATCTTGGCGCACGCCTACTATCTCGTCGCCGTTATCAGTTTGCACATTAGAAGTAATGGAAGATTTATGCTCGCCACTATTTCGCACAGGCGCAGCAGTAGGCGCATGCACGGGACGGTAGATTTTTTGTATGCGTTGCTGATAGTGCTCCACGCGCCAATGTCCCGCATCCACGAGGACATACACGTAGTGCTGATCGTGTAAGTCTTTATCGCTATCTTCCCAAGGTGCAAACCACACCCGCAAAATACGCGGCGCACTGCGTATAGGCATACCGCTAGAAATGGTCTGTGTGACAACCCCTTTTGTAGGCAGGGTGGCTTTTGCTAGCTTCCCTTTCTTTTGTTTGTTTTGCACCCTTTGCCCTGGCAAATTCTGGTGGAGTGCATTCGCGTAAATACCGCTCATGGATTCGCATAACACGCCATCAGGCGCTTTGCAGGAAAAAGAAGATTTAGCGTCATAGCCCGACATACCCGTACATCCGGCAAGTGGTATCACCATGACGAAAAACCAGCGTAATCCCTGCACAGCGCATTTCATTTAGCCGCCCCTTTGTTCAGCCACTGCTCAATTTGCTCCGCAGAACCAAAGCCAGGCCATACACGGCCATCGACAGCAATCAACGTAGGCGTGCCTGCGATACCGAGGCTAGCGCCAAGGGTGACGTTGTCATTAATGGGGTTTTCGCAACTGGTGAGCGCTGGTTTTTTGCCGGCCAATACATATTCACTCCAGGCTTTCGCTTTATCTGGTGCGCACCAAATGCGAATCGCCGTGGTTTTGGCTTCAGGATGTAGCGTTTCAAGGGGATAGATGAAAAGATAGATCGTTACGTTATCCAAACGCGCCAATTCGCTTTCTAATTTCTTGCAATACGGACAATCGGGATCGCTAAAAACCGCTACAGTTCGGTTGCCATCTCCCTTTACTATCTTGATCGCGTTATCGAGAAACTGCGACGGGAAAGGGATTTTTTGGGCTTCGCGCTGACGCTCAGCCGTGATGTCTTTCTGTTCTTTCATGTCGAACAGATGACCAAAAATAAAGTAACGCCCGCTCTTATCGGTATAGGCAACGTTGCTCCCCATCATGACTTCATATAACCCCGCTACCGGAGCGGGCTGAACTTCTTTGAAAATGGTGTTTGGATAGGTAGCGCGCAATTGATCAATAAGCGGCGGCTTGGGTTGTGCGCAAGCACCTAATAGCGCCGTAATGCCTGCAAGGGCAACCATACGTTTAATCATCTTGATACCTTCTTGGGTCTACAGCATTACGCTTTAATAGGTTTTTGTATTCTTGGTGTACGTTGGCGGAGCCTTTATAAACGGCCCCTTTAGTAATTAAGACCTCGACCGTGCGCCCCCCATCCGTTTCCAGCACGGGAAACAGCTTATCGGCGGCTTTTAGGTAATACTGTGCAAGCATATTGGCGGCGCTCCCTACCCCTTCACCGGCCACCGCCTGCCCAATCTTTTTAGAGTCTGGTATTTGCGTCACCCCTCCCCCGCCTGCGGTCGTAATAGAGGCCGATTGCGAGAAGGCTTTACCTACGCCAGAAAGTGCCCCGGCAAATAAGGCATTCGCGAGCAATTGACCTTGCTTGGTTACTAAGCGACCGCGTACCCCCGCTTTGCCGTCTTCTCCGATAATCTGGCCTTTGACGTCCATTTCTACGGTTTCGCCATTAATGATGCAGGTCAGCGACTCGGTGCGCCCCATCATGCGTTCGGACGATAAATCGCCCCACGCAGCCGCGATAAATCGGCAATCTTTGATATCCAATTGGTGTTTGTTCGCAAGGCTTGCCGCATCCAGCACATGCAGCGCAACGGGCAAGGGATTGCTTTGTGCCTGTCCTCCTGTCGGGACATCCGCCCCGTTGAGCATCGCAACGCGCACAAAAGAGCCTGCGGGGATAAATTCGATGGCACCTTGCTTACTTTCTGAGGAAAAGCTTTGATGCTTGCTATCACCCTCATTAGCCTCAGGATCGGAAGATCCCTCACCCTCGCTAAACGTAATAATTTCTAACTCACGCTGCGGTTCAATATTGGGTGTAATGGGGGCGTTTAGCGTAATGCTAGGCTCTGTCTTAGCAGGTATCGGCAATACTGGCTCGCCCATCGAACCCATATCTATGCCAGGTGGCAAAGGAACGTTAGGCACCCCATAAGGGGGGGCAGAAAACGGCGCTTGCGATGTATATTTATCGCTGTTTTTAGCGGCTTTCAGTGCCTCTATTTTTTTAGCTAAATCACTGCTGTTTTCTTTTTGCGCTTTAAGCTGTTCTTGTATTTCTCGTACTAGGCTTTCTGTGGCCTTGCCTCTGGCCGCTTCTTGGGAGCGCCAGGCCTCTCTATCTTCAATGCTGCCAGGCATGGGCAACGTCACGGTTTGAGGCTTTTCACGGAAGGCTTTAGGGCCTTCATCAAATAAAAACATTCCTATCACCACTAATAGGCCCATCCCCCCCACTACACTCCCGATGATAAAACGCTGGCGTTTCTTCGTTTGTTCGTTTGGGTCACTCATCATGATGCCGCTCACGCACAATAAAAACGGGTGTGGAATCTCCAGGATTTAATGTGTGATATTCCACGGCAATAGCCTGTACACCAGGGCGATAAAATTCCTGTTCCACCAACGTCATTGCAGAAGGAGAAATATTAGTGAGTTGGTATTTCTCCCCTATCAATTCTTGGGCGCTATAGCGCGTGAGCAAAACAAGATGGCTTTCTTTCCAAAGCGGTACCACTTTATTAATGGAGGTGGTGTTGGTTTTATCCTGGAATGGCTCATCTGTCATACCCAGCATCAAATCTTTAATACGGCGCTGGTAAGCAAGTGCATGCTGATTGCGACTTGATGGCGCGGTGTATTGCTTCGCAGGGGGGCGCAAAATGATTTCTTCCCCGGCGACAGGGCGCGGTGTAAGAATCAGCTTGTAAGTCACGCCCTGGTTATCTGAGACAAATAAAGTAACCGTGCCGTGATTGGCTTTGTCCTGCGTTAATGCAAAATACAGCGCGCCTTGCGCTTCGTCTTTAACAACTGTAATCACGCCTTTTTGCGAGGGCACCACATGCGTAATACGGCGTCCTTCAATCGCTAAGCGGTTTTGCTCATGCGCCGACATCGTGGCTTGCTGGTGTTGTTGCTCCGCATGCTCGATGACTTGCGAGGCATTCACTTTAAAGCTCACCAACAGCGCGCACAGCAGCATTCTTTTTGGTAATTTCTTCAATCTTAAGCACATATAACCGCCCAGATACGGTCAGGGTAAATTGAACGAGATACTCTTTCTCTCGCTCTGAAGTTAGTTTGTCTGCCATAAAGGTTTTAAGCTTTCCCGTGACGCGCACTTGCATTGAAGAAGCGATGACAGACTCATTACGCGGTACCCAAATCGTCGTGATACGGTCTCGTTTAAGTTGTTGTGCGGCTGCATCCAACACCGTGTGTAAATAGGCATATCCATCTGGATGCGCCATTTTGAAAATCACACTATTGTTGTAATCCACCGTCTCCGGCGTGACAGTCAGCACCTTATCAAGTACGTAATTCGCCATATCGAACAGATATTCTTTGTTCGCGTGGTTCGCACCTATTTCATAGGGGCGTTTTATCTCCGGTGGAACGATGCGGGTGGTGTCACGCATCACGACAAAACCGAGTAACAACAGATGCGTGAAGAGGATAACCAACAAGCCTCCATTCATCGTGCGATGAAAACGCACTTGGGCTTTAAGGACATCTCGCTCGTTTTGCGCAATATCAGGTGACATAGACGCTATCCCCGTTAACCATTCAATTCACGTAGATGCGAGTCTGGTAGGGCTTTCGTTCTAACAAAACCAGTAAGCCAATATAAAAGGTGCATTAACATCCCAGGATGCTTTCCCGCCTTGAGTTTGCTGTAGTAAAAAGCGAGCGATACGCCTAAGCCCAAGCCCAATATGGGGAAGCCTGATAACACGCCTATCACCAAACCAACAAAACCAATGGCGGCTACATCCAACTCCCAAAACAAAAACTTGCTTGGGTCATCTAAGCGTCGTGGGATGTAATGAGAAAGATTGGATTGCGACATAGCGGCCCTTCGTTAAATCACCGCAGTAAACACTTTATTCACAATACCAATGACGATACCAATACCAAACGCCAAGCCAACGATGCTAAAAAAATGGCTCCAATCTTTTTTAACCGCCGTATAAAAAGAGGCGAATACCAGGCCAACCAACACGACGATCTTCCCGCCGTGTCCTCTAATAATCCCTTCTAGCCCCCCTGAAGCATCGGATAAAAATTCCCCATCACTGGCAAAGACGTGCTGGCAAAACAGCATGAGGCAAACCATCAAACATGCATATATCAACGACTTGTGCCACAGGGGTACTTGGCAATGGGCTTTTTCCATGTTCATTTATTTTTTTTCTTTGCATGGAGGGTTCAATGTGTTTTTGACCCTGTTTTTAGTACGTCACCATCGCTAATCCCTTCTCAGAATCAGTTTCTAAAGAGAGGGGGTTAGCGCAAGGTGTTTTATAGAATGCGTTGGGCAATCCTGGCTATCGCAAAATACAAAAGTGCTATCTCTAGGCATACCAAATTGCGTAACCGCTAAAAATGACGGCTCTACCACAGGTACATCCAGTGTTTGGGCTTGTGTAAAAGAAGCAAACGCTACGGTTGGTATGAAAATGAATAAAAACCTATGGCGGTTCATACGCATAGTGACCACTCCCCTCTTCCACTCTTATATTTATATTTCTGTGGATATTTTTATTAGGTACCGAGGAGGCTGCCTGGTGCTAAAACCCACTGCATGCTTCACACGTACTTCATCGTAGCGTTGCCGAAAGTACGCATTCTTCATCAAATCGTGTTCGAGTAATCACTTTGAAACCGGTCGGTTTCAAAGTGATTACTCCTGCTCTTTTAACGCTAGGCTCGTTTTTTTGAGCAAATGAAAAGGCGCAAACAAGCCTTACTCATTCGCAGAACACTATTTCACTGTTGGAGAAAGCATGTCTGTAACCATCTCATGCGCAAATAGCGCGCAATCTGTCAACTTCCCAAAAAACGAGCTACGGGCAGTTGAATCGGCTCGTAGCGCCACGAATCAACTCTGGCAGCAGTTTGAAATTTTTTTTGGAGATATTCTCAAACATCAGGTTGAACAAGGGCATTTTAAAAAACGCTATGACATTCCCGCCAAGGCCTCATCTGAATATCGCGTTGTGCAAGGCGCACGCTATGATGGAACACATACCCTTTATAGCAATCAAGAAAAAAGAGCAAAAGCAGTAGAAGCACTCAGTGAAGCCTTGCGCACACTTGAAGATTTATACAAGTCCATACCGGATGATTACCTCCGGGCATGGCAGGCCACGATACAAAAATTAGATGGCTTGGTATTAGATGAAGGGGTATATCAACTGGTCAATGAATACCTGAAGACCTTGCCTGAGGGAATAAACAAGAAGCTGATAAAAGAAGCAAAAAAAAATATGGAGGATTGCCGCCAAGCTTTGCAAAATTTGAATGAATTACCTGACAAGAAGGCAAATTATCTTGATTCACTGTTTGAATCTTTTATGACCTTATTAAACTCGGAAGGAGTCCATAAGCTCTATGAAAGCATGGCGAGTGTCTACCAAGATACAGAAAAGACAGAAAAAATAGCCGAGGCCCTGCGCAAAGTGACGGGTGTACTGGCTAATGTATACGATACTATTCCTACGCAATGTCTCGATGCGTGGCAGTCCACGTTAAAACAGCTTGATACCCTCGCTCTCGATAAAAGTATCAATACATTTGCCCATGAATATCTCAATACCGTTCCAACTAAAGCCTATGGCGCGTTAAAGCAAAAGATACAAACCAACCTAGAAGCCTGTCGCCAAGCTTTAGACGATATCCAAGAAGCACATAAAGCCACACCAAGTCCGATATTTGAATTTTTTACACGGTTTTTAACGATAGGCACCCGCTTTTATGAGCAGTTGAATGTGCTTTTACAGTCGTTAATTGAAAAACAAAGCAACCTACCTACTGATAAACCTGATGTGGCTAGCGCAGCCTAAGTAGAAAGTGCATACCGCGCCCACTTAATGGGCGCGTGTACGAGAAAAGGAGGCTTGATGCTTATTTTTGGGGCGGCAAAAAGGGCAAACAAGCGTCGTATATTGCTTGTCCGCCATGAAAGAAGGCAGGTGACAAGTGCAGCACTGGCGCATATATGCCTCTTCGTCTAGAAGTTCGCACGCGATAGCCCACGCTTCATTAATCGTGCTGATGCTTTTTGCATCTGACGTTTGAATTTCTTCTTGAATTTCGCAATATAGGGTGAATGCAGCCTCTAAAATGGGGCGCTTGATAGATTCATAGACTGCCTGCTTACCCAATGTCATATAAATCAGCATAAACAAAGAAATTTCTATCTTATCTTCGCCATTACGCATTAACGCGGTACTTGTTTTTAAGCGTTTTTTAGACTGAACGTCATACCCTAGAGCGACTAATATGTTAAAAAAATCACGGCAGTGTTGAGTAAAAATACCCGTTTGGCGTGAAATAGCCGACACACAATAGCCCCGCAAGGCCATTTCATAGGCTTCTTTCCATTGATCTTGCTGATATCTTCTCATACGCTAAATTTAAAATTAATAAATTTTTTTTATACGCTGCGCATTTATATTGATTTTTTTTCAAAATAGCAAGCGCATATTTTTCTTCGTAGCGAAGAGAAAACTGAAGTGGAATTGCAGCGGCTAATTGAATTAATTGACCATCATTGGCTTGCTCTATCGTCTCTGCCAACTCTGGTGAGATATCAAAACGCACAAGGGCCGTATCCGCATTAGCTATCATTATTTTTTTCACGGTGTGCCAGTAGAGAAAATTCAAATTTTGTGTGACAAAATTAATTTTTTCTTTGTGTAGATTAGAGGATTGCTTTAAATAATCAATCAGTTCTTTTTCTGAAGTATTTACCTTGAAAGAAAGGAGAGCCTTAGAAGCGAGTTTGCCTAATTTCTCTTCATCGGCTTGAGCGAAATGTTGAGCCGTTTCTATTGTAATTTGAAATTGGTGGGCGGCTAGATTAGGCGCTTGGCAAGCTAGCTCTTTTATGGAGCACCATAGGGCTAGATCTAATTTGTAGATATTTTTGGCTATTAATTGCTTTTGCTCTGTCGTTGTCTCTATGTTGAGATTTTTTATCATTCCGCCATGCCATTTTAAATACAAACAACCCGTAGAATCACGTTTTTTATCAAACCAAATATAGTAGTTCAGTAAAATTCAAAAAATTCCCTCAAGAGAATTTAATTTAAATGATACTTTATTACAATAATTTTAATAAAGTATGAAATCATGGGGGGTTATTTACAGTAAATAACCGATACAGCACCCCATTAAGACCCACTGCTGGCAAGGGTTCTAAGGAAAATTAGCCAAAAAAATATTGCAACTATGTAGTTATTTCTTTGTCTGAATAGAGGTTATTTACAGTAAATAACCATTAGTACTTCGCTGACATCGCTAAGAGCAAGGTTTCTAAAGAAACGTTGCTCTCATAGAAAGTATGGGAAGTGGTGTGAAAGCTATTTCTCTGCCTACAAGGTTATTTACTGTAAATAACCCCATGTAGAGATCAATTAGAAAATTGACGCAAGCAATTCTCTATCATCTTTTTGAGCTCTTGCTCTTGTTGACTATTAAGTTTTATTTTTCCGCAAGAGATAGAAAGATTTCCTTTTCTCCTAACCAATCTAACTTCATCTATTTTTTCATTCCATTCAATAAAAGTAGCTTCTTCGCTAATAAGAATTTGAAAAGCTTTCGACGGCTTTATATACCCTCGATTTTTTATAGATTGTGCACGATCCAACACCCCATCTGAATCTCTCTTAATTGCCTTCAAAATTTCCCTTACCCAACGAAACGTCAAATCGTTCGGATTACTAAAAACTGCCATTATTTCTTTAGGAATTTGTGAAATTTGCAGCGCAGATGATACGTTCCCCTGACTAAGGCTTAATGCTTTTGCTAGCTTATTTTGAGAAGGCCAGAGTTTTTCATCTAAAGCGCGTTGATACATCTTCCCCTGTTCCCACGGACTTAAATCTTTTCGTGCGCGATTTTCTTGATCCATCTCAAGAAATAGCTGCTGATCTTCCATATTCTCAGCAACAAGAGCTAGCACGCGAATACCAAGTTCAAGACATGCCTGATGCCGCCGATGTCCAAAAATTAACTCAAATTTTTCTTCATTGCCTGCAATTTTTCTCACTTTAATAGGTTGAACGTTTCCACCGGAAGCGTCAATTGATTCCTTTAAAATCTGAAATTCTTTATCAGTAAAACTTTGCTCGCTTCTATTCGCCCAAATTGAACGAGAAATTTTCGAAGGCTCTATTAGTTTTGCAGGACTGGACTCTTTAAATTCCTCAAGCTGTTTTTCTAATAAATTAATTTTATTATTGCTCTCTTCCATTTCTTTACTGAATGCAAGCATTTGTCCGGGGCCAGTTTTTGAGCTAGTCGTCGTACTTGGATTTTTTCTATCGATATTATTAATAGTATCGACAATGTTCCCGCTCTTTTCCGTTAAACGATTCTTAAGCGACATAATTATTTTCCAAATGATTAGTTATTTTCCCAAAACGTAGTGATACGCTGCTCGATAATTTCCGTAAAACGATCATAGGCTTCACGCGCTCGACGATACGTTTTAGCGCTCCCTGGATATTTAGTAATGTCATATACAGTCAAAAATTCTGCTGAGCCACCCGAAACCACAGTAGTTTTCGGAATTTCCATAGGTAATACTTTTTCAGCATAAGCAGCAGTAATCCATTCGCGCACAACACTAGCTGCCGGATCCGTTAGATCAACACGAGACAAAAGCACATTAATAAAAGAAAAGGTTTTTTCTATATTAATATTTGATGCTAAATCACTAAATAACAACCAAAATTGTACTGAGCTTAAGAAATCAAGCGCATTAGGTGGAACAGGAATAACTAACCCATCCGCAGCCATTAGCGAATTCACCGTTCCATAACTTAGTGCAGGAGCAGTATCAATAATTATTACGTCGTAGATATCACGAACGGCTTCTAAACCTGCGTTTAATACATCCCAAAATTTAAAAGAGGTTTTTCTTAGCTGATGAGCTGGCAATATAAATTCTATGTTGAATAGAGCAGGGCATGCAGCAACTAGGTCAATACCTTCCCAATACGTTTTACGGATGGCATACTCAACCGAAGACTGTTCACCTAGTGTAAGAGGAATAAGGGTAGTTTCCTCTTCAACATCTATATCTGGTAAAAAACCAAATAATGTTGTCAGAGAGCCTTGGGGATCGGTATCAATCATCAGAACACGATGGCCCCGCAAACTTAATCCTTGAGCTAAAGACATAGCCGTAGTAGTTTTACTTACCCCGCCCTTAAAATTCCCTACCGTAATAGTCATTGCCTTTTTACCTTCTGGGCGCAATTTTTTAGCACGATATACCCGGACACACTTTAGAGCTTCAGAAAGTGAAAACTCTCGTCCTCTGCCAGATTCGTTAACCTTTCCTGGCGGAAGATCTGTCTTTGTCATCTGATAACGCAACTGATTTTTGTCCGTTTCACATAACAAAGCTAATTGAGAAGTATTAAAGGTAGGAGCTTTTTTTTGAATGTTGGGCGCTAACATCCTGCTTCTCACTTCTTGAACCGTCTGAGACGCTCGCAAGGCTTGAGCAATTAAATCTGGAATAGTTATTTTCATAAAAAATAATTAAATTATACAAAATAGTGTAATTCATCATTATTTCATAAATTTATAAAAAAAATGATGAATTTATGAAATTTCTGTTATTTTCTTAGAATCACCCTAAACAGGTACATTTATCACCCTAAACAGGTACATTAACCCCCTAAATAGGTACATTCACAACACAGACGGGTACATTTGCCACCAAAAATAGGTACATATATGCTCTGAAAGCCTTATTTGGTAAGGGTTTCAGAGTTGCAAATGTATTTAAAGCTTTTCTATATGCTCTCTAAATTAAATTACAACAACAGGTACCCTAGATAGGTACATTTACACGGAAGAAAGTTGCTGTTGTTTATTTTTATGAATTGATTTTCTTCAAAAATCGCTAGACACCTCTTGTTACATGGAGAGTAGGGCTATTTATTCGTCTTAAAAAAGAAAAGAGAAGTATTGAAATACCAGTAGTACAAGCAAAAAAACTCTATGAGGAAGCTTACTATCCCCTTAAAGTCCCCAAAAAGTGGGCTAATTTTGCCAGCAGTAAAACTTTTTCGTCCTGACAATCAGAATAAAAACGCGTACTCATCGAAAATGTACCTAATTTTATTGATATTTGAGTACATTTTGCCTATGATCGAGTCATGGGAAGAAATCAACTCGCAGAAAGTTCACAAGAACTTTTAAAAAAGCATGTATCCGCCATCCATATAAGTGGCGCGTTGTCTCTCGTCGAGCGAAAATTAGTAAACATCTTATTGCTAAATGCTTATCACAATCTGCTCCCAGTACGCACGCACTCTATACCCGTCGAAGTGTTGATGCCCGCTTTAGGTTGGGAGGAATCCCAGAACATAGAGAATCTCCGAAAAGCTCTTGCGACACTTGCATCTACACCGATTGAATTTGATGTAATGGGAGATATAAATCAAAAGTGGTCTGTGACTTCAATTATTTCTTTTGGAGACATAACAGGCGGAATTTGTACCTACCGCTACGATGAATTCATTGCAAAAAAATTACATAATCCTGACATTTATGCAAGGATCAATATAGCTATACAACGCTTATTTTCGAGCGGTAAAGCGCTTGCATTATATGAAAATTGTATACGATATATTAATGTTGGCTCAACAGGATGGATGGATTTACAAACTATTAGAAAACTTCTTGATGTAAATCAAGAATATTACAATGATTTTCGACAGCTACATAGTAAAATTATTAAAAAAGCAGTTGAAGAAATTAATAATTGTTCAGATATAGAAGTTAGTTACGATTTAAAAAGAGAAAATAAAAAGGTTTCAAGTATTAAATTCTCTTTAAAAAGACGTAAACTTAATTTAACTTTAGAAAATAAAGAAATAGATATAAATGAAGATGTTAAAAATAAAGATGCTTTTAAAAAACTTATAGAGCATGGATTCAGTGAAGAAAAAGCCATCTCCTATGTTTCTGAAAATGAAGAACGTGTGAATCAGATTGTTGCTTTAGCTGAGGAAAAAGATAAAGAAGGAAGCATTAAGAGTACTACCACGGCTTTTATTAGAGCTTTATTAGATCAAAAAATAGATCTTGCAAAAAATGTTTATGAAATTAAAAAAGAAAAACAAAAAATTGAAGCAGTAGAGGAAGAAAAAGAAATAAAAGAACAAGAAAAAATAAAAGAATTTTTGCAAATTGAAAGAAATGCAGCTTTCAAAAAAATAAGCGAAAATGAAAAAATCGTATTAGCACAAGAATTTATTCAGAGTAATGAAGGAAAAATGTATGCTGAAAAATTCAAACCTAATGGCATAAAGTTTTTTTCGGATACTCTTGCAAATCTTGCCTTTACGAGTTGGATACGTATAGAAAAAATACAAGTTAACTTTGATGAAGAAAAATTTTCAGAATGGTTAAAAAATAAATAAAAATTATTTTTTCTAATGTTAAGTTAATATAAAAATTATCATAGTTTTCTCCATGACCTTATTGTGGCAGGGCTGTAAGTGTACCTCTGCACAATCGTGCTCCCTCTGTTTTTATCCCTAATACCTCCGGCACTTTAAAGTACGATTGCTCTATAGTAGAAATCTAGAAGAATAAACTGTATAGAAGTAGGGAAGAGGAGCACAAAAAAATTGCTGCACATGCTGGGTTTTACTGAGATATGTGAAGATGAAAAAATTGTCTAGCCGCTGAATAGACAATTGAGCTGGACGTATTTGCAAAACCTAGTAAATAACCATGCCAGATTGGCATCGACATGGTTAGCGCGATCAATAAGCGTGCCGTCTTAGCCGTGTTGAGCCTGAGCAGCGCCTCCATTCCATCCTATCGGATAGGCACTTTGAATTCCCCAAGCATAGAAAATCAACGACAAACTCATAACAACGACGATATCCCAACCAAAGGGGATAAAGTTTTTACCACCGAACTGCGTACTTCCACAATATGATACTAAGGCCATAATTGGCAGATAAGTTATTAGCCAACCCGCGCTCTTAAGTGCAATGCCCCACGGATGATTGGTTCGATTATCTTTATGTTGATAATAAAAGTAGAAGGGTAGGGCAATCACGATTAGCAGAATAATTTCCCCGGTTAGCGGCCAATGCGCGCCGTACAGAATCAACGAGGCCAGAATAAACGCGCATGGCGCAATCAACGGCATACCTGGAATACGCAACGGCCATTTAAGTGCAGGTGAAGAGCGGCGTAACGCCATTAAGCTGATTGGCCCTGTGAGGTAGGAAATCACCGTCATTACCGAAATGACCGCAGCTAATGCACTCCAGCCACGGAAAAAAAACATAAACAGAAAAGCTATACCAAGATTGAGCCACATGGCGGGGCGTGGCACGCCATACAGTGGATGAACCCGACCAAAAATCCTTGGCAACGTATGATTGCGCTCCAAGGCATAAATCATCCGCGACGTCGTGGCCATATAGATGATGCCTGTTCCGCTTGGACTAGCAAACGCATCCAGATACAACAGCATCGCTAGCCAATTTAAATTGAATGCAATGGCAAGTTGGGCAAAAGGCGAGCTGAACTCTAGGTTATTCCATCCTTCTGCTACATCGGCTGGCGCTACTGCACTAATGAAAGCTAACTGCAAGAGTAAGTAAATCACCAGCGCAATCAAAATTGAGCTAATCACGGCAAAGGGCACATTCCAAGCCGGATTTTTTGCTTCACCGGCAAGGTTAATTGGGCTTTGGAAACCATTAAAGGCCATCACAATCCCACTAGTGGCCACCGCCGTTAAAATCGCCGACCAGCCATACGGGGCAAAATGATTTGCGCTGTAAGCGTCAAGATGGGTTGAATGCCAGCTACTAACTATCAACATAACAGCAGTAATGATGGGGACAGCAAATTTAAAAATGGTGATAGCAAAATTGGCTCGCAGCAGCGCCTTGGCTCCCCAATAATTCAACAAAAAATAAATGATAATCAGCCCACCTGAGAGCACCAAACCTAAGGGCTGCAATGAACCATCTGCATACAGATTCTGCGCCCACTGCCAGCGCCATGAGCTCATATATTGAATGGACGCCTCCGCTTCAATCGGAATGACGGAAACGATAGCAATCCAATTCGCCCAGGCACTAATAAACCCCGTGAGTGGGCCGTGCGAATAATAGGCATAGCGCACCATGCCGCCTGATTGTGGGAACATTGCGCCGAGTTCTGCGTAAGTGAGTGCAATCATCAGAATCACGACAGCACCGATGAGCCAGGCGACAATCGCTGCTGGTCCAGCAATTTTTGCTGCTCGCCATGCGCCAAATAACCATCCTGAGCCGAGAATAGAACCCAAGCCCGTTAACACTAACGAAGTCAGGCCAATATGCCTTTTAATCACTTTATCCATTTCCTTCCTTGCATCCTGAGAAGACTGCCACTTCAAAATGACCCCAAAACCAAGCACCTGCTGATACAGCAAGTATGGAAAAAATACGTGGTTGCCAATTCATGAGTTATTCCTCAGCTTTAAAAGTATGCACAACGATAAAAAAATCCCGCTGAGATGGAGAAATTCATTCACTCTAGCGGGATTTTTAAAAGGTTTTGCTTAACGTTTTTCAGAGAGTGAGAGAAGTTTTAAGCTACTCGCCTCATCGCTGAAGTATTTTCTGATTTTGCTAATGGATCACCCGATTTAGCTTTTGTACTCTCCTCTTTTACTGCCTGAAGCTGCATTTCTAAATCTTCTATTCTTTGTTGTAGCGTTTGAACAAGCGAATCTGTTTGCGAGTTATTTATCTGGTCTTGTATTCGCTGCGCTATCATTTGATCAAGATTATTGATGACTTTTTCAGTAATTCTTTGTTCCATAATGTCTTCCTCTACTTCTTCAATTTTCGTATGCAAGCTTTTAATCTCTTCTTGAATCCAAGAGAGTGAGGCACGAGATTTTTCCCATTGCTCCGCTTTAGCTTTGCAAGTGCTTTCCTGTTGTATCTGCCATAACCGAAGACCTGCGAAAGCAACAGCGCTTGCAACTCCTGCGATAACAGGGACGAAGACAGGCCACCACAAGAGCCAAGCCCCGAGGGACAAGACACTTGATGCCGTTGTCCAAACTAGGGCACCTATCGTTAAATTATTTCCAGTTTTTTCTACATCAGGGGTTTGGGACTGATAGAGCTTGGTACTTAACGTGCTTAAATCTGAAATCAAGGTATCGAGTTCAGTTATTGCCGTCTTGATGCCTTCTAAATCGCTAAAGCAATCAGCACGGGTTAGCTCCTCTTTGATCGTTTCAAACCTTGTCTTAAATTCCTGAAAAGGTTTTCCGAGGCGCTTTATATCGGCTTCGTCTAATAAAGACGGCAAACAACAGATAAAATGCTCAACGGCGTCAAACCGTTTTTTTAATTCGTCTGCTTTCAGTTTGATATTTTCTGGAAGAGAGCCAACTTTCAAAGAAAGTAACGGTAAAGCCACTTGCTCGTTAAGCGTAGGAACTTCCACTTTTTTAAAGCAAGAAGCGTTAGCCACCTCTAATGCTCGATCTAAATCTGATGGCTCAAAGAGACGCCTCAGAGTAAACGGCTTAGCTGTAACGGCTTCTTTTAAAAGCACAGGCTCATTTTTGCGCTGAGTAGAAAGTACCCCGCATTTTTTTGCAAAGCTCTGGACGTGCACAAAATCATCTTGGTTTAGCAAAGTGCTTGAAACAGCTTGAGTTTCTCTTGCTAATTCGTCTGATTTTTTGGTTTCATCAGCTAGTGCTGCCTTTTCGCTCAGGCGACAAGGGGCCGCTGCTGATGCAGCTAGTATTGTCATACCGTTCTCCTTTAACGCACTGAATGAGCACGCAACAAAGCCGCATGAAAATACATCAAGGCTCTAAAGGCTCGATATAGTGAGGAGTAGGTACGTAATAACTTAGCGCATCTAATCCCATCCTGAATAATGCTAGAAGAAAATTGAGGACGTTTAAGGAGAGGCTGTAGCTGAGAATGGGGGACGTAAGGAGTATGTCTAGAATGCCTTAAGAAAGCAGGATGCTTAACTAGACATTTTTTACGAGATGAAATTTGATTGGATACTGAAGTACCGCCAGGAAGTGAGGCGGAAGACAGGTAAAAATACATAATTTTGCTCCTGTGCAAGACTTCCCTGTTTTTTGGCAGGGTGGGCGGGAGTCAAAAAACCGCACACAGGCGGCGAGCGTATTCCCCTTGCGGGTCTTGTATTAGCTGCACTCCCGCCCTTTGAGCAAAATCAATAGGCGTAAAAGAGCCGCGAACTAACGGGGCGACTTACCGCTGTGTGAGGTGTTTTTTGGCACCGATATTAATTATAAAGTGTATTTAACCCCTACGGGGGGCCACGTTGCTTAGGTTCTAGAAGAGCATTTGCAAGGCCCATAGAAATTTGCTCCTGTGCGAGACTTCCCTGTTTTTTGGCAGGGTGGGCGGGAGTCAAAAAACCGCACACAGGCG
>JASSUF010000144.1:0-6359 GCA_031963365.1 Mycoavidus cysteinexigens | reverse complement strand
AACCATAAAACTTGAATCATAAGCTAATCTACGGTTTTATAATGAGGTGGCCCTGCAATAATACCCATTTCCCCTTTACAAACCCTTCCAATGGCTGAAAATTAATCTTATAGGCCATTTTTTCACTTTCGCTAATCCAATAGCCTAAATAGATATAAGGCAACTGCAAACGCTTTGCTTGAGCTATATGCCACAAAATACTATACGTTCCAAATGAAGCATGTTCTATATCTGGATCATAAAAAGTATAAACGCAAGACAAGCCATCCTCGACTATATCCATCAGCGTAACCATTCTAAGCGCACCCACTTCCTCCGTAGAGCTGGGCTCTCTAAATTCAATAAGCCGAGAGCTAACAGGGCTGCGTAATAAGAAAGCCCGATAGCGCTCTCGAGCAGTTTCCTCTTCTTGTGTAGGTGTATGAGAAGAAGGGGGATGCTCTGCTTCGGTTGCTTCGCTGTCTGCATCTACTCCTCCATGCCTGGCTAATTGATAGCGCTGATAGAGACGATAGTGCTCAGGGTTATCTTCAAAAGGAGCAATGCTCGCAACAAGAGAGCCATGTGCACGTTGCACGCGCTTTTGCGCGCGATTAGGTACAAAAGTATCTGCTTGTATACGCACGGAAATACATGCTTTACAGGCTATACAGCAAGGCCGATACACAAACTGCCCTGTGCGCCTAAACCCCGCCTTTACCAATTCTCCATACACATCAGCATTAATAACCTCTGGTTTCATAACCTGTGAGCGCGCGCTTTGGCCATACAGGTAATTGCACACATACGGCGGAGTAATATAAAACAGCGGCTTCACAGGCGGAGTATCAGGCATGGAAGGGAGCGCTTTAAAGAGGTGAACGATAAAAAGAGTAGGGGGAGGTGCGCATTTAGATAAAACGCTGCAGCGCACTTTTTTCAAAATGCCAGGCAATAGGCGGCTGATCTACTACATGATCAATCTGCGCTAAGAAATCAGCACGCGGTATCTCTACCGCTCCTAGTGAGGCTAGATGTGCCGTATTTTGCTGGCAATCTACTAAATGCACTCCTTGCTGCTGCAAATGGCTTATAAGCGCAGCCAATGCAATCTTGGAAGCATCGGTGCGCCATGCAAACATAGATTCTCCAAAAAAAGCCTTCCCTATGCTTACCCCATATAGGCCGCCTACTAGTTGCCCCGCGTACCAAGTTTCCACACAGTGCGCATAGTTTAAGGCGTGTAATCCGCAATAAGCTGTCTGAATGGCCGGGGTAATCCAGGTGGCGTTATCTGCTTCGCTTATTTCATTGTTTACTTTTTGCTGTGCTTTTTGGAGACCCTCATTTTTGAGGTCTTTAAGTAGGCGTTGTTGGCGCTGTGTATATGCGCAAGCTTTTATCACTTGCGTAAATTTTGTATCCACCCGAATTTCCCATTCAGGGTCTTGTAGCACCTGCCGCAACGTTTTACGCAAAGAAGCCGATACCTTAAAGCATGCTGTATAGAGCACCATACGTGGGTCAGGGCTCCACCATAGCACGGGCTGCTCTGCGCTATACCAAGGGAAAATCCCTTTCCTATATGCCTGTAAAAGCTGCTCAACGCTTATGTCTGCGCTAGCTGCTAATAACCCAGGCGCCTGGCTATTAGGCCCCCATGCTTTTTCAGCAGCAGGGAAGGGAGAGTCAGGCTCTAACCAAGGGAGCATAGCTATCACTCTTCATTGTGAAACCTCAAAAATACTCAAAAATGTATATTGCTTTATGCACTTAGAAGCCATGATATATAAGCTTGGATAGCTTTTTCCTAAAAAAAAACCTGGTTTTTATAGAGGAAAATTCTTACTCTCGGCACAGACTTATGCTTAAATAGAATAAAAATATAAGGTGTATTACGTACGTTGACGGCAATCTATGCTTTAGCGCGTCAGTTGATTGCATTTTCTTAAGGTTTTTTATGAATAGTCTCCCTTCTGTGTCCTCTGGATCTTCAAGCAACTCGCGTATCGCTTACTTGGCACCTTCGCCTGCTAAGTCAACCGCTGTAACGCAATCCTCTCGAGGTGGATTGGATGATTACATCAAGGAGTTGGAGGAAAAGTATCCAGAAGGGGGAGTAGAAAAGCTACTGCACCAATTGCTGGTAGCAGGTACCGTGCAACAGGCTTCACAGAAAAAAGAATTGGCAAATAAATTGGCAGATATTGCGATTGCCTATGATCAAGTGAAGGGGGGCGATTCCAACTTGAGAGCAGTGCCTGAAAAAATTGCACGACTCTATGGAAAATCAAGTGGAAATGTCGAGGATATTCTTTGTCGCTTGCGTGACGATATGGCAGCAAATTTTTCGCAAGACCCATCCGATGGTTCATTCTCTGTAACCGAGAGCATAGCGAATCAAATACGTGGCCTAACCAACGAAATAAAAGGTATAGATGTAGAAAATGCTGAATTTGATGTTGCAGTAATGCAACAGTATTTCAATGAGTTTATGCCGATTTTTCAAAAAACGATGATCATACTCATCGTTGCAACGGTATATACCCATAGTACTATGGCTTTACTTCCATTGATTTTTGAGGCAACAGAAAACGCATTTCCTGATACTAAAAATAAGGTACAAGAAGAAATATCAGCTGAAGAAAAGGCCCAGATAAGCGCACTCTCCGAAGGTATTGCCACTTTATATAAAGGGTTGGAGGAATTTTTAGAAACACTGAAAGAAAGGGATGCCGCTTGGCGTAACGCACGATCTGCTCAAAAAAGCGATGCGCTACTTGAACCTGTGCAAAAGGCAAGGAGCGCAGTAGTTGCTGCTCACACACAACAGGCAAAAGCGTCTACACGACTTAACACAACCCCTCAACCGCAATCCAACATTCCACAGGTAGAAGAGAATGTAGATAAAGGCGAACTAAGCACTAGCAGCGAAACCTTTGCCACACCACTTTCAAGCCCGATATTGCCTGCACAAAGCGAGGCATTGCCGATTAAAAAAGAAATAAGCTTGGCAGAAGCAGTGATGCATCACACGCTACATGATAGCGAAGTTGCAGAGGAATCCCTGTTAGTAATACACCCCGCTCCCCAAACAGCCTTGGATTCTGATCGTATTGATGAAGGGGAAGCAGTTTCTAGTATTCGTGCAGCAAAAGGAGCAGCTTCTCAACAAGATACACAAAGTGAAGAGCACTCTATTCCTATTGCTGAAGATCAGCAACAGCCTGCCGTTGAGCTTAAAGAACAAGAAGAAGCAGAAGAACAAAATCAAACAATTTCACCTTCTAGCCAAAGTACCTCTGAGCCAGATTCTCCAAGGCCAGCATCAAGTATCGAAAATGAAAAAGCAAAAGAGGCCTTTTCCCAACAAGATACGACCAGCGAAGGGCCTTCCATTCTTGCTGCCGAAGATCAGCAACAGCCCGCCGTTGAGCACGTGGTGCAAGAAGAAGTAGAAGAGCAAAATCAAACACTTGCACCTTCTAGCACTTTGAAAGAGGTGCAGAGCACAGAAGCCTCGGAATCTACTGAAAATAATGAAGTAGTGCTTTCAACCGTTGATCGAAATAAAGCTAGCTTTGAGCAATTTGCGATACAAGAACCTACCATTGAAGAACAAGAGGATAAGCAAGAGCAGATAGCTGTTGGTGCTACTCAAGAGGACTTTGATGAATACAAAGATGCTCCTCACACCCCCCCCAATCAATCAGTCGATATGCGCACTGTGGCCTTCTCTCTAGAGGGAGAAGCAGAAAATAATGCAAAAGA
Organism: Mycoavidus cysteinexigens; assembly: GCA_031963365.1. GTDB lineage: Bacteria > Pseudomonadota > Gammaproteobacteria > Burkholderiales > Burkholderiaceae > JASSUD01. Next base: position 2,609 of record JASSUF010000144.1, on the reverse strand, counting down.
AGTACTGACGCAGAATCTCCCTGCCACCCCTATCCCATCGATACAAGTAGTGGAAAAAGAAGAGGCTAGTCCTCTGTTAGCTGTCCAAAGTACCTTTATAGAGCCAAATTCTCCAATCCCAGGATTCCCTGTCAACAATGAGTATAGTGAAAATAGTCGCGGAAAATTACTTCTCGACACTTTTTCGGAAAATGGTTTAAAAAACGCATTAAATACTCTGCGTAGATTGCAAGGCCCAGAAGAGAAAAAATTACATATTATTCAAGGTTTAAAGACAAGTGAAGCTATTCCGTCTTCACAGGAAAAGGATTCAAATATAAAAAATATTACCTTGTCTGCTTCAGGGAATGCATCTGATGAAGAAGATGAAAATATTATTATATATTTAGAAGAGGGAGAGGCAGAAGAAGCAGAAGAATCAAGATGGCTATCGGAAATAGAAAACACTGATAACGAATTCGAGGTAGGTAGTCTTGCTGCAGAAGTACAGCGCGAAACGCGAAGCCGTGCCTCAAGCGTGGCAGATAAATCTTTTGACGGATCCAACTTTTTTAAAACGGGTCAGGAATTATCTTTGAATAGGGACTCCCTTCATTCTAAATACGGTCCCCACGATAGCGGCTTTGGTTTAGGGGATGTTCCTGAGCCTCAAAAACTACAAGCTCCTCCTCCTTTTAAAAAAACAAGCAGGGATCGCGAGCTATCTGACTCTTCTTTTAGAGATACAGACTCAGAAACAGAAATAGAAAATAATAGTAGAGACTATGCCACTTCAGAATCAGATAGTCGTTCTAGAAGAAATAAGCCATTTAATCACTACACTCCGCTAAACCCAACGCTTATTGAGGAGGTGCAGCAAACACATTCTACAAACGTTACTAACCAACGTTCTAACATTATACCTCCATCCCTCAGAGGAAGAGCTCCTTCCCCTGCAACGACTCCGTCAAGACCCAATCTTGGATCGCATAGATGGTCGAAATCTTCATTCTCAAATGCTTCCGAAGTAACTGCGTTTGCTCAAGATACACTAAATAAGAACGAGAGTGAACTTGATGAAAGTATGCTAGATGCAATTGCATCTAATAGAAGGGAAGACCCGCTTTTTAAAGAATCAGACAGGATTCTTGATAAATACGCAGAATATAAAAGGACAGGAGAGGTGTTTTTCTCAAATGAAGAAGATAATTTTTCTGAGGTGGAAAATATTGATTTTGAAGAAAAAAATTTACGCCTTGAAAAAATAGAAGAAGGTATGGAAACTATTTCTGATTCTATAAGAAAAATGCAGTCTAGCTTGACCGCGATGAAAATTTTTCAGCCGAAAAATAAAAATTTAGATGTTGAAAGTAATATTGATATAGAGCCAAATTATTCAATTTTATTGAATGAAATAGAAAATATAAAAACAATTACGTTAAAACAATCCGAAGATATTAATGTGCTAAAAAAAGAAAAAGCAACTGAAAAAAATCTTGCGGAAAAACTGGATGAATCTGAAAAAATAAATTTAGAATTAACGAAGAAAGATAAAGAAAGAGAATTAAAGAGGAAAGAGGCTGAAATTTATAAAAAAGAAGCTGAAAGAAAAATAGAAGAGTTTGAGGGAAAATATAAGTCCTCTGAAGAGTACATTAAAAGTATGAGCGCAACTCATGAAAATGATGTGCGCACTATAATGGGGCTAAAAAAAGAAAATTCAAAATTGAATGAAATAATTTTAGATCAAACTGGAGAGGGATATAGATTACAGGCAGAGAAATTTGAAGCGGATGAAAGGGCTATTATACAAAATGAAGAAAAAATAAATGCTTTCGTGAAAGACGTTGAGAATTTTGATGTGGATGTTATAGAAAAATGTTTGAGATACTTTTCTGAGAAAAATAAAATAAATGGAAATATGAGTAAGTTTGAAATAGATATTGATGACATTTTAGAAACAATAATTAAACTTCCAAAAGAAGCAAAAGATTTTGGGGCGTTTTATAAAGAATATTTGAAATTTAAAGAAGAATTGAAAGAAGAAAATGTTCAGAATATTCTAGTTATAGAATTTATGTTCGCATCTATAAAAGATTATTTTTTTGACGAAATATATAAAACTATAGTCGATACTGCAGATCAGCCAGTTTTAGCTCAAATGGATGATGGCACTGACATAACTTTTTCAGAACTATCAAATGGATGGGAAAATTCAATTCGCCAATTCTGAGCCCATTTAAGTAGAGAAAGAGGAAGGCCCCTTTGCTAACCGTAGGTTGGGGTGAGGTACGAACCCCAACATGCAAACTACGAATCGCTAACTTCCCTAAAAAGCGCTATATACACTAAAGCACTAGCTCCAAAACAAGGCTCAACTGCCCAAAGCAACCCCTGCACTACAACCTAAAACTAGAGTGCAGGGCGTACTGCCTAAACCATAATATTAAGATATAACCCAAAAATTATTGTCCTCAGAGCAAAGTGCTGCGCAACCAAGCCAACTGTGTACAAAAAAATATAAAAACCAAGTCTCGTAATTGGCAGAGTTCTAAAGCCCAATTACATAAGCATCTGGTAGGTTGGTGGTGCAATGGCATTCGGTTAGCATATTAAGATAATTATATTTC
>JASSUF010000143.1:0-6392 GCA_031963365.1 Mycoavidus cysteinexigens | reverse complement strand
ACCATAAGAAAAGCAAAGAACGGTAGGTTGGTGGTGACGAAGGAACCCCAACATGCACACCACCTACTTTTAATCTTTGCGCTCTGCTTATCAATAACTCACCGTTCTACAACGTGCGTAACATCATTTACTTAAGTGTACTTTCTACTTCTCGCGCTAAACATAAATCTGCCCAAGCTTTTGCTTTATCTGGCAAATTGCGCAGCAAATAGGCTGGATGATAGGTAACGATCAGGGGTATTCCCTCGTAATGGTGTACCTGCCCCCGTAAAGAAGAGATAGTAGCTTTAGTCTTGAGTAAACTTTGCGCAGCAATGCGCCCTAATGCAATGATAAGTTTTGGGCGAATGAGAGCGAGTTGGCGCTGTAGATAGGGTTCACACTGTGCGACCTCCTCGGGTAGTGGGTCACGGTTGCCAGGGGGACGGCATTTAAGGACATTAGCAATATAGATGGGTTGCTTTCCGAGCGTTTCTTTATTTGCGCTAGGCTCATCCGCTCGAGTTAGCCCTATGGCATGCAGCATATTATTTAATAGTTTCCCCGCCTGACCCACGAAAGGTTCGCCCTGGCGGTCTTCTTGCGCGCCCGGGGCTTCGCCGATGAACAGCCAGTCTGCCTGCCTATATCCGGTTCCAAAAACAGTTTGAGTACGCGTTTCGCATAAACCACATAGCGTGCAGGCTTGTACACGCGCTTGTAGCTGTGGCCAATCTAGCTGTGCCACAGCGGTTTGCGTGCAATCTGCAGGAACAACAGGGGATGCTTGAGGCAGTGCATCGGTCTGATCTATTGGCGCGTTATGTGCTGATGCATCAGATATGCGTTGGGCCGAAAGATTTGTATTAGCAGGGTGCTGCTTCCAGTAAGGCGCTAAGCCTAACTCTTGAAGTTGGAACGAAGAAAGAGGCATGGGTTTTAGTTATCCCACAAAAAACCGGAAAAGTGCAAAAACGAGCAGAGTGAAAAAAGCAGCCACGATGTCGTCAAACATAATGCCAAAGCCTCCCTGCACATGCTTGTCAAAGTAATTGATAGGGGGAGGTTTAACCATATCAAAAAAGCGAAAGACTACAAAAGCAAGTGCTTGGACCCAAAGAGACGCGGGCATGATAAAGAGCATAACTAGCCAGAATGCGACGACTTCATCCCAATTTGCTGCCCCGGGATCTTTCACGCCTAGTTTTTTTGCTGTGTAGGCAGTGCTATAGATGCCTGCAATAAATCCTAAGGCAATAATGACCATCCAGCTAAGCGGGTTTAAGTAAGGATTTAATAGTAGAAAAGAGAGCCACCCAACCAAGGTGCCTATAGTGCCTGGAATAAAGGGGAATAAACCGCTACCAAAGCCCAGCGAAATAATATGGGCTGGATGAGAGAACATGAAACGCAGCCCTAAGCGCGGCAGGGGTTCTGACGCATTGGAAGGCAGAGGAGGGGAGGGCATGGAAGTGCTCATAAGATTCTGGTTTTTGTTTAACTAAAATGATCAAATCCATGGAAAACCTCTGCTAAAGGTCTGCCATCTTGATCAGTCCATAGAATGTTTGTCTGCGGTGAGCTCTTTTGCGAAATTGCTTTTGATAAAGGAAGGATTGTACCTATGCGCGTTAATGGCAGAGATAAGTCGGTGCTAATTTGCTCTATCTTATGGCGCAGGGCTTTAGGGGCCGTAAAACACAACTCATAATCATCTCCACCAGATAGGGTACATAAATGCTGTATAGATACGGGCTGCTGTGCCAGTGCCAAAGAGCGAGGAAGTTGGTCCACCTCAATGGCGGCTCCTACGTTGGAGCGCTGCACAATATGCGCTAAATCGCCTGCTAATCCGTCTGATATATCAATAGCTGCATGCGCTATGCCTCGCAGTGCTAAGCCTAAGGCAATACGAGGCTCTGGCCATTCGAGTGCCCGACGTACAGCAGGCTTATATTTTTCCTCTACCGTCCATTCTTGACGGTAATCTCCAAGCGCCAAGCGGGCATCTCCTAAAATACCAGAAACCCAGACATCATCATCGATAACGGCTGCGCCACGTTGCAGCGCAGCTTCAGGTTTGACGCTGCCAAATACCGTTAAACACAGTGTGAGGGGGCCGGCTGTGGTGTCGCCACCTATTAATGTGCAGCCATGCGCATTGGCCAGCGCAAATAATCCCTCGCTAAAAGCATCGAGCCAGGCTAAGCGAGCTGCATCTATAGGGTGAGGTAAAGAGAGCGCCAAGGTGAAAGCAATGGGTGCCGCTCCCATGGCAGCTAGATCGGATAAATTTACTGCTAGTGCTTTATGCCCTAGAGAGTGAGGTTCTACATCCTCAAAAAAATGCCGCCCTGCGATGAGCATATCGGTCGATACCGCGAGATGCTCGCCTGGCAAGGGGGTGAGTAGTGCGCAATCATCCCCTATCCCTAATGCAACTGCCCGGCCTTTTTTTGCGCGACGAGTGAAATAGTGATCGATAAGGTTAAATTCGCTGGGGGGCATAGGGTAGAAGATGCTAATGGATATCTTGGCTTATTGTTGGGGAAAGGTTCTGCCCAACGGGTAGGGAGGGCTGGGCTAGTAATGCGCGGATGATAGAAGTCCAGAGTACCTGGTTTACTGCGGTGATAAATTCCCCGCCATGGTTAGCGCAATGCTCAGCAATTATGAACTCAAGGCTATCTTTTGGGAATGCATTGTTAGTTGCCTCTTCAACCATAGTTTGATATTCAGGCAATGGGGCCGGCTCAAGCGTTTCTAATACTTGAGGAATTACGGCCTCTGATTTTTGTTCTAAAAGCGCTTTAGCGTACTCTACTAATCCAATATAGCTAACCAAGTTGACCATATCGTCGCGGCGCATCTTACGTACTTCCTTGACTGCCAGACTGGCTAACTCAAATGCATTAATTGAGAGGCCAGATGCTTGTTTTTCGGCCAATATTCCTGGCATGAGCGCTGCTGCGCATACTTGACCTGTTCGTCCATTTCCGCCTTTGCAGTGTACATATATGTTTTTCCCTTGGCTTAAAGTCTCATTAATTTTAATAGCGAGAGCTTTGAGTATTTTATGTGGGATGGGAGCATGGTCTGGTGTGGGTGCACAGAGCAATTCAATGCCAGATCCAGTATTTTCAAAATATGAACGATAAGAACCATGCTCATGTTCTTGAGTCAAATCGATAATCAGGCCTATATTTTGCTCTTCGCACAATGTGATAAAGGCGCTCATATTATCGGGCTCAGCCGGGTTTGGCATCATTCCAGCAATAAGCTTTGCTTGTGAAGCGGCATTGGTATGTATATGGTTTGCATTGAAGCTTTTTCCGGCTGCTCGGACCGCGGTTTTAGCGTTGATCGCACAGAGTACTCTTCGATAAGTAGGAATGAGGATTATATTGCCGCTTGCACTAAACTTTGAATTTAGTTTGATGTAGTGCGCGCGGTATTCTTCAATAGAATGGTTGGAATCCATGCCATGGGTTTCTAGTGACTTTTTAATCTGATCATCTGTTTTACGTAGTCTCTTCCAGGATTGGAAGTCAGAATACAGCCGGCTTGCGGGTGCAAGTGCTGCGCTTGTAAAGCGATTAGAAGCCTGCTTGGGCTCTGTTGCTGCGTTAACAGGCGCATGTAAAGGCGCGTGCGATGTACGGCGAGCTACTCCGGCAAACGTAGATTTAGAAGAGGTGGAGTAGGATCGGAAAGGATTTAGGTATCTTAAACCCCGCGCCATATATTGCACATTTTCTGGGCTAGGGATAAGCATGCAAAATGGATATAGTGCAATCATAAGGCGTTCCTCCAGATTCTGTACTTTTACGGTAGGACAGAAGGCATACCTTCCGAGCTGTACTACGAAATCATGTTTTAGTATGCGAAACCATATTGGGTATGGTTATCGCTTTGCATTGGTTTTTTGAGCAGCTTCTCAAAGCTACTGGCGCTACAATCAAAAGTTCTAGAGCGTGTTTACCTTTGTCGAAAAGCGGTAAGCTATTTTGTTTATTGCTCTTTTTCTCTTTTTACTTTTCTAGCGGCTTCTTATGTCTACCTCTGATGACAGTACATTGCGCGAGGCTGCGCTGGCCTATCACGAATTCCCCACTCCGGGAAAGATATCCGTTACGCCCACTAAACCTTTGCTGACACAACGCGATTTAGCGCTGGCGTACTCTCCTGGCGTAGCAGCTGCGTGTGAAGCAATACATGCACAACCTCTAGATGTAGCCCGCTATACAGGGCGTGCAAATTTAGTCGGCGTGCTTACCAATGGCACGGCAGTTTTAGGTTTGGGGAATATCGGCGCCCTGGCTTCTAAGCCGGTGATGGAAGGTAAGGCGGTACTTTTCAAGAAGTTTGCTGGGATCGATGTATTCGATATAGAAATCAATGAAACCGACCCGCATAAACTCGTTGAGGTGATTTGTGCGCTAGAGCCCACTTTCGGCGGAATCAATCTAGAAGATATTAAAGCGCCCGATTGCTTCATCGTTGAGCGTGAATGCCGCAAACGCATGAATATCCCAGTATTTCATGATGATCAGCATGGCACGGCCATTGTAGTTGCCGCTGCGCTGACTAATGGATTGCGCGTGACCAAACGCGATATAAAGACGGTAAAAATGGTGGTTTCAGGCGCAGGTGCAGCTGCATTGGCCTGCCTCGACTTATTAGTAGATTTAGGCCTGCCGCTTCGCAACATCTGGGTTACAGATATTGCGGGTGTGGTGTATGAAGGTCGTACAGAATTGATGGATGAGGACAAAGCGCGTTTTGCTCAGCCTACTTCTGCCCGCACTTTAGATGACATTATTGAAGGTGCAGATATTTTCTTAGGGTTGTCGGCAGGGGGTGTATTAAAGCCAGAGATGGTGCAAAAAATGGCTCCTTCGCCACTTATCTTTGCCCTGGCCAACCCGAATCCTGAGATCCTCCCTGAGCTAGCGCTTGCGGTCCGCCCCGATGCCATTTTGGCTACAGGGCGTACGGATTACCCCAATCAAGTCAATAACGTACTGTGCTTTCCCTTTATTTTCCGAGGCGCGCTCGATGTAGGAGCAACGACCATTACGCGGGAAATGGAAATTGCAGCGGTAAATGCCATTGCTGAGCTTGCGCGGCAAGAACAAAGCGATGTAGTCGCCAGTGCTTATGGTTTTGAAGATTTATCATTTGGTCCACAATACTTGATTCCAAAACCTTTTGACCCTCGGCTTTTAGTCAAAATTGCACCTGCAGTCGCCCAGGCCGCACAAGCCTCAGGGGTAGCGATCCGGCCCATCGAAGATCTAGAGGCCTATCGTCAGCATTTGCAACAGTTTGTCTATCAAAGTGGCACGCTGATGAAGCCGGTTTTCTCGCTAGCAAAAGCAGTGCCTGCCGAGAAAAAACGTATTGTCTTTGCTGAAGGTGAAGAAGAGCGCGTTTTGCGTGCACTCCAAGTAATTGTAGATGAGGGCATTGCAAACCCGATTCTGATAGGCCGCCCCGCTGTGATTACGCAGCGCATTGCGCGTTATAGCCTGCGCCTGGTGCCTGGGCGCGATTTCACCATCGTGAACCCTGAACAAGACGAACGTTACCGCGATTACTGGCAGACCTACCATAAGCTTATGCAACGCCGGGGCATTACTGCCCAGCTAGCCAAAGTGGAAATGCGGCGGCGCACTACCCTGATCGGAGCGATGCTGCTGCATAAAAAAGAAGCGGATGGAATGATTTGTGGAACCATCAGTACTCCCCATCGCCATTTACATTTTATCGATCAGGTTATCGGCAAACGCCCAGGTTGCTCAGTCTATGCAGCGATGAACGGCCTTATTCTGCCAGGCCGGCAAATTTTCCTAGTAGATACCCATATCAATATTGACCCCAGCCCTGATCAACTGGCTGAAATCACTTGCCTAGCAGCCGAAGAAGTACGCCGCTTTGGCATTGAACCCAAAATTGCTCTGGTCTCCCATTCCAATTTTGGCTCTAGCCCTGCGGCTTCTGCACAAAAAATGCGCGATGTTTTAGCACGGCTTCAAGAGATTGCTCCCGACCTGGAAGTCGATGGCGAAATGCATGGAGATTGCGCCCTCGATGCACAGCTGCGTAAAGAGGTATTGCCCGATTGTGTACTGGAAGGGAATGCCAATGTACTGGTGATGCCTAATATCGATGCGGCCAATATTTCTTACAATTTGCTTAAAACCATTGCAGGCAACAATATTGCAATTGGCCCCATCCTTTTAGGTGCCGCTAAACCTGTACATATCTTGACTGCTTCTGCAACCGTGCGTCGTATTATCAATATGGCCGCACTAGTAGTGGCAGATGCGGCAGCACGGTAGGTTGGTGGTGAGGCACGAACCCCATAAGCGCTAACCTAAAATACAAAGCTACGGTCGCGCTGATAAGAC
>JASSUF010000142.1:0-6396 GCA_031963365.1 Mycoavidus cysteinexigens | reverse complement strand
CCCATCTCGCCAAACTGGAAGCGGCATTGCATCACTACACAGCAGACCTAGAACAACCTGCTAGTGATGCCCTCATTCAATTCTGGCGCGCATGGAATGGGGCGCCTGGAGCCCACCTGCCAGATGCCCTTTCATTCTGGTCGCAAATGGAATGCCTTCAACGCCATGCACATCATTGGGCACAGTCTCTTGCTGAGGTGGGAGATCTAGCCTCTAACCTAGTCACTTTTTGCACTACCCAGTTAGAACCTGTTTAGAATCTCCCAAAAGGGTTCGTAGAGAGCCCATGCTCTTTCTAAGCGCCTACTCAAAATTTTTAATAAGCTGGAATGCACAATGCATTTCTTTGATTAGGCGAAACAAGATCTTCACTATACTAGAGTACAATAAGAATACAGAGCACTCTACCAGTCCAAAAATGGATAGCTTTTGGCTACTTTGGGTAATGAAGGGCATGCCCTTGTACCCTTACAGACTGGATCTCTCATCCCTCTATCTTCTTATTTGCTTGATTCTCTCTCATCTATGAAAACCGCACAGGAAACCCGCGCAGGCAACGTTATCATGGTAGGCAACCAGCCCATGGTCGTACAAAAAGCGGAATACAACAAATCCGGCCGCAACTCTGCGGTCGTAAAAATGAAATTACGCAATCTGCTCAATGCCAGTGTCACTGAGTCAGTGTACAAGGCAGACGAAAAATTTGAGGTCGTTGTACTCGACCGCAAAGAAGCACAGTACTCCTATTTTGCTGATCCTATGTATGTTTTCATGGATAACGATTATCAACAGTATGAAGTGGAAAAAGCAGATCTAGGCGATACCTTGTATTACCTGGAAGATGGTATGCCTTGTGAAGTCGTTTTTTATGATGGCAAAGCTATCTCGGTAGATCTCCCAACCACTGTAGTACGTGAAATTGGCTACACCGAGCCTGCTGTTAAAGGCGATACCGTTTCCGGCAAAGTCATGAAGAGTGCAAAACTCATCAGCGGCCTAGAATTACAGGTTCCGCTGTTTTGCACCATCGGCGACAAAATTGAAGTAGATACCCGTACACACGAATATCGCGGCCGAGCTTAAAGCCACTCAATTAAAGTAACAAAAAAATAGGGCCTCATTGCATTTAACTGTGCAATGAGGCCCTATTTTTTTGGAGCAATTTCTTTAAAAAGCGGTAGGTTGGTGGTGAGGCACGAACCCCAACTTAAAATCCACATGCAGGTTTTAGAATGGTAGGTTGGGGTAAGGCACGAACCCCAACATGCATACCACTGGCTTGTAATTTTTGCTTTTAACCATTTACAAGCAGGTCTTCAAGAAGACCATGGTTAGGTGTTGGGGTTCGTGCCTCACCACCAACCTACGAGCCTTTTATTATTTAACAACTATCTCTATGCAAATAGATTACATAGTCTGCTTATAGCCTGAAGACGCATGGTTACTCGCAAGCATTTCCTCAGCAGTTTTCAGCCTTTTATAGTGATAAGTGAAATCCTCAATAGTGATGGGCCATCTTCTTTCTGCAGGCTGATTGCTTACATTTATTTTCAGAACCATTTTCCAACTACGGATATTTTCAGGCTGATTCTCTTCGAAAGCCTCATTCAGATTCAATACTTCATTTTCCTTATTATTCTCACAAGAGATAATGAGTTTAATGTCATCATTCTCTCTACTAAGAAAATAAGCGTACGATTTTTTTCCTTCGCTTGCTTTCGGTACAAATTGAGACAAATCTCTTGGATTAATCAGGCATTTAATCAGGTAGTTATTTACAATATAATATTCAGCCAGCAAATCAGATACTAATAGCAGCTTATCCTTACTTCCCAAAGAACCATCAGCTTCACAGAAATCTGCCAACTTAAAGGCCAGCAGCTTTTTTGTATTTTCTGATGACAGCTCTATACCATTATCAGCGCTTTGGTTATTATCATTATTTTTTTTAAAAAATATTGAGTGGACACCATATTCATCTTCAAAATCGATATATCGTTCGGATACTTCAATATTTTGAGCCATCCCTAATTTATTTTTGCAAGAAATTAAAGCTGTTTCGCATTCCCCTCCGAAAGAAATTTTGCCAGTTATATTATCTAAATTCAATCTACGTTGTAATTCTCCTATACGCTCTTTTGGCAATGTACATTCTTCTGTTTTATAGATATTTTCAAAAGGGGCTACCTCAGCAGGCAGGTCTGCTTTCCCACTAGAACGCAGCAAATAGGCAACCACTTTTTTGACACAGGCAATAAACGCACCCAATGAACAGTCATACAGGTTTTTGAAAAGCTGTTGTATCGCTGCGGTGAAAGATTGGGACTTAGTGGCGTCAGATAACGAAGATTCTGTGCTTATTACTTGCTGCTCCACAACGGGGTTAGTTATGGCATGTGCAGATTTTGGTGAGGGACAAGTGGAAGAGATAGAAGAAATAGGCATATAGGTAACTGTCAATAAACAATAGAGGAATTATTTTTTAAATGAAGCCAGGCCTTGCATTTTGCTGCCAACGCTAATTGGCACGTAGGTTGGGGTGAGGTACGAACCCCAACATGCATACCACTGCCTTGTAATTTTTGCTTTTAACCATTTACAAGCAGGTCTTCAAGAAGGCAGTGGTTAGGTGTTGGGGTTCGTACCTCACCCCAACCTACGTGCCGTGCGATCCTATTTCTTGGAACTATTGCGGTTGAAATAAAACTTACGCAAGCTGTTCATAGTTTGGAGAGGTACTTCTAGAGCGACTAACAGCAGAGTCACTATTCAGCGTGGAACTAGATTGCCCGAATCTGCGACGTCCCAACCTCTCTAAAGGAGGAATGGTATGAATAAAAGTATTGATCGCTGGTTGCTCCTGAGGATCGTCTACCTCAGTCAAGGTAATGCTACTAGAACGCTGCTCAGGCAACATAGTTAGATCCCCCCCTCCCTCAGGGTTACTGGGATTCATCTCCACAACCATTTTCTTGCTTTTGCAGTAATAAGTGGAGTCCTCACGCAAAATAGTGATGTATTGCTGCTTGTTGTCATTCACATTTATTTTCAGAGCCACTTTCCAGCGCATGGAATTGTCAAACTGATTTTCTTCAGAACCCTCTTCCAAAGGCAAACTTTCGTTTTTCTCATTATTTTCAAAAGAGATGATTAGCTTAACGTCATCATTCTCTCTACTAAGAAAATAATCGTATGATTTTTGCCCTTTTATTATTTCCGATTTAAATGAAGAAAATTCTTCTGCATCGGTCAAAAACTTATCTATAGAAGAAGATGTAGCCAGCAAATCAGATATTAACAGGAGCTCATCTTGATTTTTCATAAAACTATCATAGTGACTGCAAAAATCCACCAACTTGCCATCTAGGATATATTTTGGTTTTTTTGACAAAATCTCCTTATTAGCATCATCGCCTGGTTTTCTGCGATCACTTTCGTCAAAATATATTGTATGTGTACTAGATTTATTGTCAAAGTCTATCCATTCAGTGGATACTTGAATATTTTTATGAATTTGCAATTTCTTTGCATAAGGGGTTAAAAGGGCTAAAGTAGTTAAAGGTTTTTTATATTCCCCTTTTATAACCATATTATCGAGTATATTATCTTCATTTAATTTATATTGTAATTTGTCAAGGATCTTGTCTGACAACTTACCGTTGACTATCTGATAGTCACTTTTTCCCGCGTCTTGAAGAGGTATAGAAAGATCTTGTTCCACTACAGCTGTATATAGCTCCGATACACCACTTCTCACCGTTTCATCAGTTTCTATGGCTATATTTTCCAATGCCAAATCAAAGGAATTTGCTTCAGTAGATAGGTCTGCTTTCTTGCTGGAAGAAAGCAAATATTTAACATAGGCAATAAAAGTACCCACATAGGTAATAAAAGCACCCAATGAGTAGTCATACAGGGTTTTGAAGAGCTGTTGTATCGCTTGAAGTGCTCTGAAAAATAGAGAGGGGGTGACGTCGGGTAGCGAGGATTCTGCGCTTACTGCTTGTTGCTCCACAACGGGTGTGCTTAGCCCCAAACGAGCAATAATATGTTGATCTTCTTCGGGCAATGTTGCTTTTAATATATTTTTTGCAATGCCTTCAAACTCAGAAACAAAAATAATGCGATGCATTTCACCATAGACAAATTGGTTATAAAGCGACACAGGCCACTGCAGCGAGAAGGCATTATTAGGTATATTTTTTAATTGATTGTGTATTTTTGAAAATGTTATTTTTGCACAACCTGCTGTTTCGAAAAAATATTTTTCTTCCTCTATTATCTTATCTGCTGGAGAGGCATCACTTTTGCAAGAATTAAAGTATATCTCAGCACTCTCCATCCAAAGCGTGGTGAGCGTAGATTTATATTGCTTTAAGCTTTCCAAGAAATCCGTCCGCTCATTTTTCTCCGATTCACTTTTAAGTGGATGCGGAGTCAAAAAAATATCGCAAGCGTGCTTGAAATCCTTTGCGGCTTCTTCAACATGAGATTGCATATTTTCTAAACAACGGTAGTTATATATAAATTTATATAACTCCACCAGGCGCTTTTCAGAATGTATGTAAGATATTTTTGTAGATTCTATACATTTAGATAATTTTTCTTTCTGTCCAGTTAAATTATCCCAACTTAATACATAATCCTTTAAATTACTCCTTACGCTCTCTGTACAAAAATTGCGAGCCCAGTTACTTATCTCTTCACATAATTCTTTTATAGTACTGTCAGGCAAATAGTCGAAAATATAGGTTGGCAGTGGCTTATTTTCATCATATAAAAAATCCACTATCAGATTAGCAGCTTTATTTGTGATTTCATTCGAAGTAGATTCTATATTGTCATCCTGCGGCAGGCCCATCCTTCCAGAAAATATAGATGCCATGTTTTTCCGGAAATCATTTTCTAATTCGCGCTCCGCCGCTTCTAATTTCTCATCAGCAAGCGTAGTTTCAAATTCTGATTCTGATTCTGATTCTAAGTCTAATTCTTCACACGATACATACTTTTCGGATAACTCAGATCCTGCAATTGAGGAGGTATCATCACCAAGAGCAGATGTGCGAAGCACGGAGTCAGTTACATGTGATGTGGTGGCACGTGCAAATTTTGGCGAGGAAGAAGCGGGAGAGGTAGGAGGAATAGGCATATAGGTAGCAAGCAATAAAGAATAAAAGGAAGTATTTTTTAGGACCGTCCGCAGAAGATCCATTTCCTCTTCTAAGTCAAGGTATATTGAGGCTGTACGACAGCAATGTTGGGAGGCAGACTATCCTGCAACGCGTGAGACTTATACAAAGGCCTCTTGAGTACTTAAAATACCTTACAAGAAAGCATGAAGCACTCGAAGATTGGTCCTATTAAGGAAATGCCGAATTATATAGACTACTCTTATGTACAAATAAGAGCAAATTGTTTACGAGGCACCTCATTTTTATACAGTGTAAATTTATCTAATACCCAGGTCTTATAAAAAATGCTTATTCTCGGCCTAGAAAGCTCCTGTGATGAAACAGGAATAGCGCTCTACGACACCCAGCGCGGTTTGCTTGCGCAAGCACTACATTCTCAAGTGGATTTGCATGCGGTACACGGCGGCGTAGTGCCTGAACTAGCGGCACGGGATCATATTCAGCGCGGCTTACCCTTGCTCAAACAAGTGCTGCACGATGCAAATGTGCTGCCTGCCTCTATCGATGCGATTGCTTTCACACAAGGGCCCGGCCTAGCCGGGGCATTACTAGTTGGAGCGGGGTTAGCAAATAGCTTAGCACTGGCTTGGAATAAGCCTGTTATTGGCATTCATCATCTTGAAGGGCATCTACTCTCTCCTTTAATCGATGCGCCTCCTGCACTTTTATTTGCCCCTCCCTCTGAAGCTTCCCTGCCCTCTTCTCACTTATGCGCGCCAGGAAGCACGCCTTCTTTCCCATTCGTAGCACTATTGGTATCAGGCGGGCATACCCAGCTCATGCATGTAGAGGAGGTGAGCCGCTATACGCTGCTCGGTGAAACGCTAGATGATGCAGCGGGTGAGGCTTTTGATAAAACGGCCAAATTGATTGGTCTTGGCTATCCTGGTGGAGCGGCTCTGTCACAACTCGCTTTGCAGGGACGCGCGGGAGCTGTAGTTTTACCGCGCCCCATGCTGCATTCAGGCAATCTCGATTTTAGTTTTAGTGGTTTAAAGACAGCCGTTTTAACGCAGGTACGCCGACATTGCGCCCCCCTCACACTGAGCGAGCGGGCGGATCTTGCGCGTGGATTTGTAGACGCAGCGGTAGAGGTACTCGTTTCTAAATCACTCAAAGCATTAGAACAAACCGGTTTAAAACAATTGGTCGTAGCAGGCGGAGTAGGTGCCAATATGCAATTGCGACAGGCATTGCATGCAGC
>JASSUF010000141.1:0-6489 GCA_031963365.1 Mycoavidus cysteinexigens | reverse complement strand
GCGTACAGATTGAAATTCGCCTTCCATGTCTTTGCGTACAGATTGAAATTCACCTCCCATGTCTGTGCGTAGAGATTGAAATTCACCTTCCATGTCTGTGCGTACAGATTGAAATTCGCCTTCCATGTTTTTGCGTACAGATTGAAACTCACTTTCCATATCTTTGCGCAAATTCTTTATTTGATGTTGCGTCAACACGGATTGCATTTTTATTTTGTTGCCAAGACGTGTTTCAAGGATGTGCAGATCTGCTTTGCTAGCCATATTTTCTAAGTAATGTGCGAAAACATTTGAAATGGCCTTGGCCTCTGCTTCGGCCTGTCGGCGCTTGATGCCAGCGTTTTCAAGGTCATGAACAAATTGTAATGAATCGAAATGGTATGCGGCTTGGCTCATCGTTTTTTCTCCTTTTTAGGCATTTTAAGGAGCTGTGTTTTTGTAGAAAATAGGCCAAAAGGCGATGCTATATCCTGTATGGAGCCATTTTTTTCAAAGAATTGCTATGGGTATTGATAAGAGGGAATGCCTATAGCGGACAGTACATTCCCTCTAATTGCCCATTTTTTTGTTTGAGAGGGCGGCCAGCTGCTTTTACTTGATACCTACCATTGCTCGTGGTTGTACCCATTCATCAAACTGCTCAGAGGTCACATATTGCAGAGCAATGGCTGCTGCTTTGAGCGTAGTGCCTTCTTTGTGTGCTTTTTTGGCGATTTGTGCAGCTTTGTCGTATCCGATATGCGGGTTGAGCGCCGTCACTAGCATGAGTGATTCATGTAGCAGTATCTCAATGCGTGGCAGGTTAGGTTCAATGCCGCGTGCGCAATGGGATTCAAAGCTGCGTGCTCCATCTGCTAGGAGTCTAATAGATTGGAGGACATTATGCGCAATCATTGGGCGGAATACATTGAGTTCGAAGTTGCCGCTTGCCCCGCCCATATTCACTGCAACATCGTTGCCAAATACCTGGCAGCACAGCATGGTAACGGCTTCTGATTGCGTGGGATTGACTTTGCCGGGCATGATGGAGCTGCCGGGTTCATTTTCCGGTATGGAAATTTCACCTAAACCACAGCGTGGGCCACTTGCTAGCCAGCGAATATCGTTGGCAATTTTCATAAGGCTGGCTGCAATGGTTTTCAATGCACCGTGTGCGTGGACCAGCGCATCTGCTGCTGCCATGACTTCAAATTTATTGGGTGCCGTAACAAAGGGGAGGGCAGTGAGCCGTGCAATTTCAGCGGCTACTTTTTCTGCGAATGCAGGATGGGAATTTAGGCCAGTGCCTACGGCTGTGCCGCCCAATGCTAATTCATAGAGATGGGGCAAAGCGGCTTCGAGATGGGTGATCCCATGATCTAGCTGCGCTACATAGCCTGAGAATTCTTGCCCGAGGGTGATGGGCGTCGCATCTTGTAAATGCGTGCGGCCGATTTTGACAATGTCTGTAAAAGCTTGTGACTTGGAATGTAGCGTGGTGCGTAATATGCGTAGGGCAGGGAGGAGATGGCCTACGATACCTTCTGCTGCGGCAATATGCATTGCAGTGGGAAAGACGTCATTAGATGATTGCCCCCGATTTACTTCATCGTTAGGGTGTACTTTGCGCTGCTCTCCACGCTCGCCACCCAGTAGTTCACTGGCTCGGTTTGCAAGTACCTCATTGAGGTTCATATTCGTTTGTGTACCTGAACCCGTTTGCCATACCACGAGCGGGAATTCTTGGCGATGCTGTAGTGCTAATACCTCATCGGCTGCAGCGATGATGGCTTTGGCTTTGGCGATATCCAGCAAACCTAAATCTGCATTTACTTGTGCGCTAGCGCGTTTGACAATAGCCAGCGCGCGAATAAGCTCAGTAGCTTGTTTTTCATGAGAGATATTGAAGTTTTGGAGAGAGCGCTGCGTTTGGGCGCCCCATAAACGTTCTCCTGGTACTTCAATGTCCCCAAAAGTATCGCGTTCAATGCGGGTGGGATGGGCAGAGGAATGAGAGGTATGCATATTCAATGACTATCCAACGAAAAATGAGAGTGCAAAAAGAAAGAGGGAAACTATAACAAAGAAGGGCCCTGATGGGCCCTTCTTTGTAAAAAGAGCGCGCAAATCTGCTATCCGCGCATAGCGGTCGTTTTCGCTATAGTTTGTGGGCGCGTTGAAGAGCGTGCTGTTTTACGGGCTTTGGATGTCGTGGAGGGTTTTGCAACCTTGATAGTGGGTTCTTCTGCATAGACCACTTCACGTAAACGTGTACGTTCAGAGAGAACGCGGGCACCATACCCGCCATCTCCTCGGGCACTTGAGCCTACATAACGTCGCAGGCCTGCGGTCAGAGAGCCGGTGCTAACGATGTAATTGCGCAGCACGATGGCCCCTACTTTGATATTGGAAAAAGGATCGAGTGCAGCAATGGGGCCGCCAAAATTATTAAATTTCTCTGCATGCAGCGAAGACATCACTTGCATTAACCCTTGTGCGCCAACTCCACTTTCAGCAAATGGATTAAAGCTAGATTCCACTGCCATAACAGCGAGTAATAGCAGAGGGTCGAGGCCGGTTTCTCGACCCGTTTCAAATGCCACGCGCACAATTTGTTGTATGGGATCATGTGCTACGCGATATCGACGAGCTAAATAGCGTGCGATTAAGGCTTGGTCATGCTCTGAGCTTAGTATGCGGTCATCTCGTGCTGCAGCATCTACACGTTCAGAAGACATGGAACGTACTAATGTACTCAAGGAGAGAGGGGTGGGACCTAATATTGCCCCACTTGTCGTTAAGCCTGAAGCCGAACTGGTATTGGAAGACGATGCCAGAATGGGGTTATCCAGATCTTGATTAGCGACTGGCTCGAGTGTGGAGTTGAGCTCGCTAACAATAGTAAAAAAAGGAAGGAGCCGGGTTGCAAAAGGATCGCGCCATTGTGGGCGCAGCCATAATGCTAAAAGGCTGGTGAGTGCAACCAAACCTACTGCACTTAGGAAATGTTGGCTATAGCGTGTACTACGCTGCACAATCCAACGCACAGTATTAGAAAAAGGCCAGTCTGATTGCCAAAAAATTCTAGAATTCATGGGGAAGCTCTCCATGTAAATTAAGATACTGCTTAGAACGTATTTAAACTGCATAGGTTCCAAAAAATTGCTTGAGGCACAAAAAGTGTCGTTAAATCAAGCAATGCTTACTGTTACTTTTTTAAGGTCAGTGGTGCGCATGTTGGGGTTCCTTCGTCACCACCAACCTACCGTTCATTGTAGGTTGGTGGTGAGGTACGAACCCCAACATGATGACCGCTGGCCTTTTAAAACCTGTATGTGCAGGACTACAAGTTGGTGATGCGCATGTTGGGTGTCAATATGTTCACAACGTACCGGCTAATTATTTGTCACAATCCTAATGTGGCACGGGGTTATGTCGCTGAGTGTGGTCCAAAACAGGGGCGAATTTTACCAGGGTTTGAAAAAACTGCTTGAGGGTGTCTGATTAGCGCAACCATAGCTTGCATTTTTTTAGGCGAGTCCTCCTAAAAAAATGGGGCGAGGTATAGAGAGGAAAAGTCATATGAAATATCGGGATCTACGAGATTTTGTGCACCAACTTGAAACAGTGGGCGAGCTAGTGCGTGTCAATGTACCAGTGTCTCCTGTGCTAGAGATGACCGCGCTGTGCGATAAGGTGCTTAAAAAAGAAGGTCCTGCATTATTGTTTGAACAACCGATTGGCTATTCGATGCCCGTTTTAGGGAACCTCTTTGGTACTGCGCATCGGGTAGCTTTAGGTCTAGGGGTGGATATACAGGCAAAGCGTGCAAAAAAAGGAAGAGCAGAAGCGTCAAATAGTGAGGCTGTAAACAATGATGAGCAGCATGCATTGCGCTCACTGCGCGATATTGGTGTGCTGTTATCCGCGCTTAAAGAGCCAGAGCCTCCTAAAGGGATAAAAGAAGTAGGCCGACTTTTTCAGTTAGCTAAAGCCGTGTGGGATATGGCGCCTAAAACGGTGCGCTCTCCTGTATGTCAGGAATGTATTTGGGAGGGAGATGACGTAGATCTGCAACGTTTACCGGTTCAAACCTGCTGGCCGGCCGATATAGGGCCTTTGATAACGTGGGGGCTCACCATTACACGAGGCCCGCAAAAACCACGCCAAAACCTGGGAATTTATCGCCAACAAGTGCTTGGGCCTCGTCATTTAATAATGCGTTGGCTTGCACATCGTGGAGGAGCATTAGATTTTCTAGAATTTACCAAAGCCAACCCGGGCCAACCATATCCTGTAGCCGTAGCCTTAGGAGCCGACCCTGCGACTATTCTAGGCGCGGTTACTCCTATCCCAGACACGCTATCAGAATATCAATTTGCAGGGCTGTTACGAGGATCAAAAACAGAGCTCGCACGCTGCTTGACTCCCGGGCTAGAAAATCTCCAAGTGCCCGCACGCGCTGAAATCGTGCTGGAAGGGTTTATTTACCCGCAAGGCCATAGCAAAAGCACCTACAGGCCTGATGATGCCAACAGATTGAAAGCCTATTCAGATGCTTGGAGTCGTGCGGATGGTTTGTTGCAGATACCTGCTCGTCCTACTCACGGTGCTGCAGCGTGCTATGAATATGCGCTGGAAGGTCCTTATGGAGATCACACAGGCTATTACAATGAAGCGGAATGGTTTCCTGTAATGACTGTTGAGCGCATCACTATGCGCCGCGATGCGATATACCACTCCACCTATACCGGTAAACCCCCTGATGAGCCTGCTATTTTAGGTGTGGCTCTGAATGAAGTGTTTGTGCCTTTACTACAAAAGCAATTTCCTGAAATTGTCGATTTCTATCTCCCTCCTGAAGGGTGTAGTTATCGATTGGCACTCGTGAAAATCCGAAAACGCTATCCTGGTCATGCTAAGCGAGTCATGTTTGGCGTATGGAGCTTTTTGCGCCAGTTTATGTATACAAAATGGATTATCGTGGTGGATGAAGATATTGATATTAGAGATTGGAAATCCATTATTTGGGCACTCACCACGCGTGTAGATCCGCAACGCGATACGGTATTAGCCGATAATACGCCGATAGATTATCTAGATTTTGCTTCGCCTATTTCTGGCCTGGGTTCAAAAATTGGGTTGGATGCCACCAATAAATGGCCAGGAGAAACACAGCGTGAATGGGGGCGCTCTATTGAAATGACTGAAGCAGTAATAGCGCGTGCAGATGCGCTGTATGCGGATATAGAAGGCATGGCATCATTAAAAAAAGGCATCTCCTAAGCGCATTTTCTCAATGCGTTCAGGAGAATAGGGTGCCCTGATTTTGGAAGAGTATAAAAAGACGGCTTAAACGCAGGTAATCATGACCGTATGCGTATTAGGATCCATATTGGACAGATCGACGCCTAAGGAGGCTCTTGGGTCGTGCGTTTCGATACTATGCCTACTTCTTATGCTGCTTCTTAAGAAAGTCTCTTGCCTTCTTGCCTCATTATATTCTGCTGTCTGTGGCATAGAGTTTTGAGCCTCTTTATCGATCGTATCTATGGAAAAATCAATATAGTCTAAAAGACCGTTATGAATTTCTGATACGGTGGCTAGATCCTTATATTTAACTTTATGCAATTGAGCGCGTGTATAGTCATGTAGAAATAAAAAAAAGACTATTAAGCTAGCTATAAGAGGAATGCTGGTGTGTGCAGGATTATCTTCTCTTAATATTCCAGTTGAAATTAATGGCCTCAGTGAACACACTACTAGTGTGACAGAGATAATTGCCAGATCTTTTCGTTCGGCTTGAGGATTAAATGGGTTGATACCCATCATTAAGTTATTTTCTCGAACGCGTGTGTTAATATTTTTAAGCTCGTTTATTTTTTCTGTTGGAGGCAGGCTGCAAAAAATAGTTTTTTCAAAATTTTCTATAATTGAGTTCAGGTTTTCCTTTTTGTTTTTTAATACATTGGTTTCTTTCTTAAATATGTTTTTTTGAATAAATCCTTTGCATCCACTTATATTTATATTATTTAATTTTTTGTTAAAATAAATAAGGCCTTCTTGTATAGTGCTGTTAAATTTTCCTTGTCTAGAGAAAATTTTTTCTGATGTGTTTAGTTTTGAAGATTGATTTATACATATAGTTGGGCGAGTCATTAAATTTATACTATACATTCTGAATATATCCTATGGTATTAAATTGTATTGTGTTGTGCGTGGCGAAATAATAAGTTTTCTTTATTTTTCTTGTCGCGAAGAAAGGCGGAATAATATGGAGGTTCATGCTAAGAGGTTTCTAATATTTTTAATGAAATATACCTATTACATACAGGTATATTTCTTAATAAATTATAATGCCTCAGCTATCTTATAATTTTATTTATCTTATTCGTATGATTTATATTGCTGATTACCGATAACTCGCGCTATCTGGTGGCGTGCAGTTTTTTTTCGTGCGCCCAGCATGGGCGCAATCTTGGAGGTGCAAGTCCTCCCGTAAGTTGATCA
>JASSUF010000140.1:0-6697 GCA_031963365.1 Mycoavidus cysteinexigens | reverse complement strand
TCCCTGTGCTCCTGCTCCCCCAAATATGAACCCTTTGGGGCAATTGAGGACACACACTAGGTGATGTAGCCTGGGCTTCGCTGTAAAAATAGGTAAAAAGACAGCGATATATTGAAATAAGAAAGGATGCAGCATGTCTTTAACCATCAAACCCTTTTCACGTAGTACGACGCCACTCTCTACAGCAGTACCCAGTAGAGATTTGATTCGTCAATTGCAAGACCCGAATGCACATGTCCAATTAGCTGGGTTAAATGCGCTATTAAGCAAGCAACCCTCTTTGTATGAAATCGAAGGCGCTATTGAACTTTCGACGTGCGAAAATGAAGATGTCAGAATGTTGGCTGCCCGTGTATTAGGTGAAACTTTTAGTATGGGGTCGGAGCTTTCAGAAGATATTTTTCCCAATCTCATATCACTTTTGCGGGATGCCTCATTCAAAGTAGTTGAAATTGCGGCGAAAGCATTAAGTACTCCCTCTTTGCCTGAAAAAACAATTTGGGATGTTATGAAAAATTTTGCAGAAAAATGAATAGTGAAAATGAAAATACCAAGCTTGGCATTATTTATATATTAGGTGAAACCTTAGGCAAAAGAGCAAACCTTTCAGAAGACCTTTTAGAAGAAACAGTTTCGAACCTGCTGTCGCTTTTGCAAGAACCCTCGCAAAAAATTAAATCCAAGGCCGCTGAGGCGCTAGGTAAACTTCAAAAAATACCACTCAAAGCCACGCAGGACAAAATAGTCCAGGCTCTTTTTATGCTTCTCGGCAGCAAAGAATCCATCGCTATAAGAGCAGCAATTAATGCCTTACACGAATTGAAATGGACAGATTTACCAGAACAGGTGGTTCAGGAGCTGGTTGGACTTCTAGCTCCCACTTTTGGAGATAAAACGGTAGTTAA
This sequence comes from Mycoavidus cysteinexigens, assembly GCA_031963365.1. Taxonomy (GTDB): domain Bacteria; phylum Pseudomonadota; class Gammaproteobacteria; order Burkholderiales; family Burkholderiaceae; genus JASSUD01. The sequence continues at coordinate 5,792 of JASSUF010000140.1, read as the reverse complement.
ATTATTAGGAATGCAATTAAAGCTATCGGAAAAAATCATACTCGATCTAAATAATCTCTCGCACGATGCAGATGAGATGATCCGTTCTGCTGCAGCTAAGGCGCTACATATGTATAAACATAAAAAAGAAAGCCCTGTTTTACCTATGCAAGCGGTATAGAGTTGGCATGCTCAACAATAAATTGAAGCCGTAGATTCCCATTCCATGTATCGGATACGGGTCGGTAAGCAATATGTGCAGAAGCGGGCAGGGCTTCGGTATGGTTAAACCAAATGGCGTTATACAAAGGGGCGTTAGCGGGGGCTTGATGCGCGCGCAATTGCAGTTTTAGGTGTTTTTCTTTGAGTAGTTTTTGCGACAAAACAGTAAAGTTACCCGCAAAAACAGGGGCAGCAAATCCTTGACCCCATACCATGGCCTCGATTTGCTGCGCAAAATGGGCTGTGCAGTAGGCGGGCTCAAGCTCTCCATCGGTTTCAAGAACACGCTTTAATGCATCCGGCCCAAGCTGCGCGCAGCCTACTGCTTCAAATGCCTCAATAAAGCGCGGGATATTTTCAGCCTGCAGCGTTAAACCTGCCGCCATCGCATGCCCTCCAAAGGTGAGTAGCAAGTCGGGATGGCGTTTTGACACTTCATCCAGTGCATCACGCAAATGAAAACCGGGGATGGAGCGCCCGGAGCCTTTCACTAGCGTTTGCGTATCATCAGCAGGTGCCAAGGTAATGGAAGGGCGAAAAAAGCGCTCTTTCAAACGCGAAGCCACGATACCAATTACCCCTTGGTGCCAGCTTGGATTAAAGAGCACTAGCGTCGAGCGTTGCTTTGCATCGGCTTCATCTATAGAAACCTGCTCTAATTCAGCCATGGCTTCTTCTTGCATCGACGCCTCGATTTCTCGGCGCTCTTTATTCATTTCATCTAGCGTTTGCGCTAAGGCCCATGCACGGCCTGGGTCGTCGGTGATCAGGCATTCAATACCCAATGACATATCAGCTATTCGGCCTGCTGCATTAAGACGCGGCCCCAATGCAAATCCCAAATCGAAAGCACTGGCCTGTGGCGCATGCCGACCCGCCACTCGAAATAAAGCGGCTATGCCCGCGTGCATGCCTCCTTTGCGAATGCGAGCCAAACCTTGTGTGACCAGAATGCGGTTGTTGGCATCCAACTTGACCAAATCAGCAATGGTTCCTAGCGCTACTAAATCCAGCAAGGTATCTAAACGTGGCTCGGCATGCTCTCCAAATGCACCCAGTTGTCGTAGCCGTGCACGCAGCGCCAGCAACACATAAAATATCACGCCAACCCCTGCCAGATTTTTACTGGGAAAAGGGCAGCCTTCTTGGTTCGGATTCACAATACCTTGTGCTTTTGGAAGTACGCTGCCTGGCAGGTGGTGGTCGGTGACCAATACCTCTATACCCCGCTCGCGTGCTGCGTCCACTCCTTCAACACTCGCTATGCCGTTATCCACGGTAATAATAAGATCGGGTGAGCGTTTTGCTGCCAGTTCTACAATAGCAGGCGTTAAGCCATAGCCATGTTCAAAGCGATTGGGTACGAGGTAATCAATGGTAGAAGGAGGGCTAACTTCCCCAGGGTGTGCCTGCGCTATCCGATACGCTTGCAATGCATTATTTAAACTTCGTAACCCTCGCAAAGCGACGGCACAAGCTGTTGCACCATCGCAGTCACAATCAGCAACAACGATTATTTTTTGGCCAGCCATCAACGCGTGGACTAGTAGTGTGGTCGCCTGCTCAATCCCTTTGAGGGTATCGGGGGGCAAAAGCTGCTTTAGAAGCGATTGAGTATCTTCGATAGTTTTGACCCCTCTGGCCGCATATAAACGGGCTAAGACAGGGTGTATTCCTTGGCGCTGTAATACTTCAGCATCCACAATGGGATAAGGGCGGCTAGCTATACGAGTCATAGAGGGTGAAGGTAATGAATGGTTGGCATGCAAGGGCTGGTGCTTAACATGGTGCGTAGGTTGGCGGTGACGAAGGAACCCCAACACCTAACCACTGTCTTCTTGAAGACCTGCTTGTAAATTTTCAAAAGCAAGGATTAAAAGTCGATGGTATGCATGTTGGGGTTCCTTCTTCACCGCCAACCTACGAAGCGAGGAAGGCTGCGCCAGCGCCAGATTTTATAGAGATCTGCCCGAGTAAGGCGCAAAGTGATGCTGCTGGTTTCGCCTGTTAGCGTGAGCATCAGAGCAGGCAGTGTGCCTTTTTGAAGTGCCGCTAATGCAGGCGCAAGCCAGTTGTGTTCCAGTTGCGTTAGCGCAGCGTGCCAGGCTGACGCATTATGCTGTATAGCGGGGCCTATAAAATTATCTAACTCAACCAGTGCTGCATTACTGCTGTTAAGGGCAGGTAAAGCATGGAACTCAGAGAAAGTGGCAGGAGTGGAAGCAAAAGGTAAACCTGCTGCTAATCCCAAACCCCTTATCACGCTTTTATTTGAAAACACGGCGCTAAATGGACAGGCTGGAGGGGTATGCAGTCTACCTTGGCCCCACAGCCAAATTGCATTTACGGGCAGCTGACCCTGTGCTTCGCGTTGGATATTGATGTCATGAGTAGCCCACACCATCTGCACTTCATTTTGAAATTGCATCCAAGCTCGCGCATGCCCCTTTACCTCTTTTCTGGAAGAGGGCAGCCACAGTTCAATATTCTGTCCTTCTGCCAGGTAGGGGGAGCTGCCTGTGACAGGACCTAATGCCTCGCCGCTGATATACCAGCTAAGAGGAGTAGGAGCGATGAGCGTTAAGTTATGTAAAGTGGCTACTTTTTGTGCCTCTTCAAGCAATATGCAAGCTTCTTCTGTGGTGAGGTCCAACCCATTAGAGCCATGCAGTACTAAATGCGTGCGCGCCAGTTGAAAATGTACAGGCTGTACATGAGCCCATAGCGTTTCCTTGGGTTCTTTCCCCTCTGCCAATAACGCATAAGGCGCCAAAGGAGCTTCGTTAGAAGCTTCAATTTGAAAACACCGCGCGAGCCAATGCTCGTGCGAACACGAGCGAGAATTTGCGGGCGTAGATACCAGTGCTTGCTGTGTAGCGCGCCGCAAAATGTGCCGCAGCGCAGGTGTGGTATTAATTTGCGTTTCTAGAGCGTTACGATGCGCAATAGGGCGCGCTAAGGTGTCTGTCCCTATAGCCCAGCCCATTTCATCTTCCTTCCACTCAGGCATAAGCGAAAAAGGGAGTAATAGGTGGAGTGCGGTAGATAGCATGAAAATAAAAGTACGGTAGGTTGGTGGTGACGAAGGAACCCCAACATGCAGGCCACAGCGTTCTTGAAAGCCTGCTTATCCATTGCAAAAATCAAAGATTACAAGTTGGTGGTTCGCATGTTGGGGTTTGTGCTTAACCCAAACCTATCATTCTAAAACCTGCGCATGGGTTTCAAAAGCGATGATCGAAAGTTGGTGGTGCGCATGTTGGGGTTCCTTCGTCACCACCAACCTACCGTACTTAGATCGCCTTCTAAAGACAACTTGTAGCGTTCTTATACCTTATAACATCTCTAATACATAATGCCACGTTAACTTTTTTTGAAAGTGCTCTTGATTTTATTCTCAGGGTCCGCACATTGACTTACAGATTGTATAAAACGGATTTGAGCGTACGCTCATCCTCCTTTTAACCCTTAAGGAATATTTTTCATGGCCCAGGAAACCTTACATTTTCAAGCAGAAGTGAAACAACTTTTGCAGTTGATGATCCACTCACTCTATAGCCATAAAGAAATCTTTTTGCGTGAATTGATTTCGAATGCCTCCGATGCAGCCGACAAATTGCGCTATGAAGCCATTGCAGATGGAAGTTTGTATGAGAGCGACCCAGATCTGCGCATCCGCATAGCCTATGACGCACAAGCCCGCACCATTTCTATTGATGACAATGGTATTGGGATGAGCCGTGAAGAAATCATTGCGCATTTGGGAACTATTGCCCGCTCAGGCACGAAAGAATTTTTCTCTAAACTCTCAGGCGACGCGCAAAAAGATGCTGCGTTGATTGGGCAATTTGGTGTGGGTTTTTACTCGGGCTTTATCGTAGCAGACCGCATTACCGTTGAATCGCGTAAAGCAGGCATTCCTGCTGATCAAGGTGTGCGCTGGGAAAGTGCGGGAGAAGGGGACTTTAATGTAGAGGCGATTGAGCGTCCTGCACGCGGTACTACGGTCACCTTGCATCTACGCGAAGGCGAAGACGAATGGCTCTCTAGTTGGAAGTTGCAGTCTACTATTCGCAAATATGCTGACCATATTGCACTGCCTATCTTAATGCGCAAAGAAGAGTGGGATGCAGAAAAACAAGCCACAGTAGAAAAAGAAGAAGACGAAACGATCAATCAAGCCAGTGCACTGTGGACACGTGCTAAAAGTGATATTGACGAAGCGCAATATAAAAGCTTTTACCAGCATCTATCCCATGATGGAAAAGACCCCCTAGCCTGGACGCATAACCGCGTAGAAGGGCGCAACGAATACATTCAACTCTTGTATGTGCCAGCCAGCCCTCCATTTGATTTATGGGATCGCAACCAGCATAGTGGTTTGAAACTGTACGTGCAGCGCGTTTTCATTATGGACGATGCTAAACAGCTGCTACCCAACTATCTACGCTTTATTCGAGGCGTGGTGGATTCCAACGACTTACCTCTAAATGTCTCCCGCGAAATCTTACAAGAAAGCCGAGATGTCAAAGCCATACGCGAAGGCGTGACCAAGCGCAGTTTGGCGATGCTAGGAGATTTAGCCAAAAACGATGATGCTGCCTATCAAATCTTCTGGAAGGCCTTTGGTCAAGTGCTCAAAGAAGGTATCGGTGAAGATGCCCCCCACCGTGATCGCATTGCCAAATTGCTACGTGTGAATAGCACGCACAGTGATGTACCTGGACAAACCACCTCATTGGCTGAATATGTCGAGCGCATGAAGCCAGAGCAGACCAAAATCTATTACCTCACTGCCGAGAATGAACAAGCAGCCCGTAATAGCCCACACCTTGAAGTGCTGAAACAAAAAGACGTTGAAGTCATATTGCTAAGCGACCGGGTAGATGAATGGATGCTCTCTTTCTTGCAAGAGTTTGATGGCAAACCACTAGTCAGTGCTGCACGCGGAGATTTAGATCTAGCCACTTTGAGCGATGAAGAGAAAAAAGCGCAAGAAGCTCAGCAAGAAACCTTTAAACCGGTTTTAGACGCCATGCAAGAAATCTTGAAGGACCGAACCAAAGAAGTGCGTTTAAGCGCTCGTCTTACCAATTCACCTTCTTGCTTGATCGCAGACGAAGCGCAGATGAGTGGCTATTTGCAGCGCTTACTCAAGGCTTCCGGTCAGGCTGCGCCGGAATTCAAACCGATTCTAGAGCTCAATCCTAGCCATACCTTAGTTGCGCGTTTACAGCCCGAACAAGCTGATTTTTCAGAATGGTGCCACCTTCTTTTCGACCAAGCCCTATTGGCCGAAGGCGGCACGCTCGAGAACCCAGCAGGGTATGTGCAGCGTACTAATGCATTATTAATGGCGAATTTTGAGAAAGCTTCTGCATAAGTGCTTTTTTAAAAGCTTTCAATACGATCGAAAAGGCAATTTTTTGATGCAACGAGAGGCGTGTGATTGCATATTGGTTAAAAAAACCAACGCGCGGTCACGCGCCTCTCTTCTATTTAATGCTACGCACATCGTAGAACGGCTTTATAACCCTCTACCAACCACAAGAACGGTAGGTTGGTGGTGAGGCACGAACCCCATACGCGCC
>JASSUF010000139.1:0-6716 GCA_031963365.1 Mycoavidus cysteinexigens | reverse complement strand
TTAAGTACAGTTCCGGTCCCTGTGCTCCTGCTCCCCCAAATATGAACCCTTTTGGGAGACTCTAAACAGGTTCTAAGAGGCGCGGCCAAATCAAAAGGTTTGGAGTAGGTGTTCTGACTTTCAGGATATTTCTTCTGGAGCGGCTTCGAAAATAGCTATTTTTGAAGCGGTTTCGGTCTAAAAAAGACCAGCATACTCTTGCAGTGAGCTTGATCTTATTTTGGAATTGAAGATTTTCTTGCGAGAAGCCGGAAGTGTCGCTATAATCCGCCGCCTTTGACTTTGAGTCGGCGATATTAAGATAAAAAGCAAATAGCTTATGGCTGTTTGCTAGCTGTTCGAATTTTTGTGGAATCAGGGCTTGCAGTTCAAAGTAAGCTTGAAGAAGCGATCAAGCCAGCATACTTTGGGTTGCAAGCCCTGATTTTGTGAATCGAGCAGGATGCCCGTATTCTGTTGAAACAGGCTGAGATTAAGGTCAGGGCCAGCTTCTAAAGTAGATCCTGAGCTGGTTCTGCCAGATTTGAAGTGGGCTCCTAAAAGAGATGGGGAAAACAATGAGCCTTGGGTTCGTGAATTGCGAGAGCAAAGCCAGTCGTAAAAAAAAGGGTCTTGGATTGGCAGGCCGAAAAATAGGAATGACCCGCATTTTTATGCAGGATGGTAAGTCTGTCCCAGTTACCGTGTTGCTCGTGGCTAATAACCGGGTTGCACAGGTAAAAACACCTGAGACAGATGGCTATACTGCAGTGCAATTGGCTTTTGGTGCGGCTCGTCGTTCTAGAGTGAATCGTGCGCAAGCTGGGCATTTTGCTAAAGCTGCTATCGAGGCTGGTACAGTACTGAAAGAATTCCGCTTAGATGCGGCGCAGGTTGCTGAGCTAACTGCTGGGCAAGTAATCGATATCAATACCGTTTTCCATGTTGGTCAGCAGGTTTCTGTGCAAGGTACCTCCAAAGGGAAGGGTTTTGCCGGTACGATTAAGCGTCATAACTTTGCCTCTGGACGGGCATCGCACGGTAACTCCCGCGCGCATAACGTTCCTGGTTCAATCGGTCAGTGCCAAGATCCTGGTCGAGTATTTCCAGGAAAGCGTATGAGTGGTCATATGGGTGCTGAGTTGGTAACTGTCGACGGTCTTGAAGTGATGGAAATCGATTCAAATCGAGGGCTGTTATTCGTCAAAGGTGCCGTGCCTGGTGCGCCTAATCAAATTATATTTGTCGAGCCTTCATTCAAGGCACGTACAGAGAAAGGAGCTGACTAATGGAACTTCAATTACTCAGTGAGCAAGGCGTTGCCAATAGTTCTATGCAGGTATCTGATGAAGTATTTGCCAGGGAATACAACGAAGCCTTGGTTCATCAGTTAGTAGTTGCATACCAAGCTAATGCACGTACTGCAGATCGGGCGCAAAAAGACCGTGCCCAAGTGAAGCATTCCACGAAAAAGCCATGGAAGCAAAAAGGTACAGGCCGTGCGCGTGCAGGGATGACTTCCAGCCCATTGTGGCGCGGAGGCGGTCGTATTTTCCCTAATTCTCCTGAAGAGAATTTTTCGCAAAAAGTGAACAAAAAAATGTTCCGGGCAGGTATGTGCTCCATTTTCTCGCAATTAGTGCGTGAAAATCGCTTATCTGTTTTTGAGACATTTTCTGTCGAGCAGCCTAAAACTAAGCTGTTTGCGCAAAAACTCAAAGCGTTGAATTTTGAATCCGTTTTAATTGTGACGGATGCTATTGATGCAGACTTGTATCTGGCTTCGAGAAATATACCCAATGTGGTAGTGGTCGAGCCTCGTTATGCCGATCCAACGTCTTTGCTTTTCTTTAAAAAAGTTCTGCTTACAAAAGCAGCTGTTACTCAAATTGAGGGACTTCTATCGTGACAGGCAATACACAGAAGGATCACCGCTTGCTGACTTTACTGCGTTCTCCTGTCATTTCCGAGAAGGCAACCCGCGTAGCAGACAAAAATAATCAGATTGTTTTTGATGTTTTGCCGGGTGCTACCAAAGAGGAAATTGGAGCCGCTGTCGAGCTGATTTTCAAAGTTGAAGTTCAGTCCGTGCAGGTTCTAAACCGCAAAGGTAAAGTAAAGCGCCATCGCCAGATTGCTGGGCGTTGCAAGGCTACCCGGAAGGCTTATGTCAGCTTAAAACCGGGTCAGGATATTAATTTTGAGGCGGAGGTTCTGTAAGCCATGGCGCTCGTAAAAGTCAAACCTACTTCCCCAGGGCGGCGCGGCCTTGTCAAGGTAGTCAATAAAGAATTGCATCAAGGCAAGCCGCATAAGGCTTTGCTCGAGGTGAAAAGCAAGAGTGGTGGTCGTAATCACCGCGGTTGTATTACAGTGCGCCATCAAGGTGGCGGACATAAACAACACTATCGCGTTATCGATTTTCGCCGCAATAAAGATGCTATTCCTGCTAAGGTTGAACGTCTTGAGTACGATCCAAACCGTAGCGCGAATATTGCTTTGCTCTGCTATGCCGATGGTGAACGTCGTTACATTATCGCTCCAAAGGGTCTAGTAGTCGGCCAAGAGATTCTTTCTGGCTCCACTGCACCTATTAAAGTAGGTAATGCGCTGCCTATTTCGAATATTCCGGTCGGTACCACGATTCACTGCATCGAAATGCTGCCTGGTAAAGGTGCGCAAATTGCTCGTTCAGCAGGTGCATCCGTTATGTTGCTTGCTCGTGAAGGAACCTATGCGCAGCTTCGTTTGCGCTCTGGTGAAATCCGCCGCATCCATGTAGATTGCCGAGCAACGATTGGTACAGTTGGCAATGAAGAAAACGGATTGCGCCAGATTGGAAAGGCCGGTGCTAACCGCTGGCGTGGTATTCGCCCCACTGTACGTGGTGTAGCGATGAACCCGGTTGATCACCCACACGGTGGTGGAGAGGGTAAAACTGCTGCTGGCCGGCATCCGGTTAGTCCATGGGGTACGCCTACGAAAGGGTATAGAACTCGTCGTAACAAGCGTACTACCTCCATGATTGTGCAACACCGCAATAAGCGTTAAGGAGAAGACGGATGGCACGCTCACTTAAAAAAGGCCCTTTTTGTAATGCCCGCCTGCTAGAAAAAGTGCAGGCCTTATCAAAAACTGGCCGCAAAGTTATTATCAAAACCTGGTGTCGGTCTTCAACCATTCTGCCTGATTTTATTAATTGCACCATTGCAGTACATGACGGTCGTAAGCATGTACCTGTATATATCTCGGCAGATATGGTAGGCCATAAATTAGGCGAATTTGCATTGACCCGTACTTTTAAAGGGCATGCTGCTGATAAAAAGGCGAAGAGATAAAAATGGAAGAAACTAAAGCAATCCATCGCAATGCGCGCATTTCAGCGCAGAAAGCTCGCCTTGTAGTCGATCAGGTTCGTGGTCTGGGAATCTATAAAGCATTGAATATTTTGACTTTCTCGTCAAAGAAAGCAGCAGCGATTGTGAAAAAAGTGGTCGAATCTGCCGTTGCAAATGCGGAGCATAACCAAGGCGCAGATATCGATAACCTCAAAGTAAAAAGTATTTACGTGGATAAGGCAGCCTCTTTCAAGCGTTTTTTTGCACGTGCGAAAGGTCGTGGTAATCAGGTTGAAAAACAATCCTGTCATATTACTGTGGTGGTTGGAGATTAAGGGATCATAAAATGGGTCAGAAAATTCACCCGACCGGCTTCCGTTTAGGTGTCAAGCGCAAATATAAGTCGAATTGGTTTGCTGCAAAAGATGCGGTTTTTGCCGATTTACTTCTTAAAGATATTAGCGTACGCGAATATCTGGAAGAAGAGTTAAACGTCAAAAAGAAAGCGTCTGTAAGCCGCGTCGAAATAGAGCGGCCAGCTAAAAATGCTCGTATTACCATTCACACCGCTCGTCGGGGTGTGGTTATCGGCAGAAAAGGCGATGACATCGAGACACTCAAGCTTGAATTGCAAAAGCGTATGGGCGTTCCTGTGCACTTGGAAATTGAAGAAGTTTCTGTGCCAGAAATAGATGCACAACTTATTTCAGATTCTATTGCTCAGCAATTAAAGCGTCGCGCAGCATTTCGTCGTGCTATGAAACGCGCTATGCAAAATGCAATCCGGTTTGGCGCTCGTGGTATAAAAATCCAGTGTTCTGGGCGACTTAACGGTATTGAGATTGCAAGAACAGAATGGTATCTGGAAGGTAGTATGTCACTACACAGCCTTTCCCAAGATATCGATTGGGGTCATTCTGTTGCACATACTCAGTATGGCGCGATTGGTATCACTGTATGGGTATCTAAAGGCGATAGCTCTTCTCAAGCTGAAGCTGCGCTTGGCGATGCGTCAGAAGAAAAACGGCCGCGCAGAAATGCACGATCTGATGATGATAGGCGCCGCAATCGGGCCGGTGACGGTGGTGATAGATCCGCCAGACCAGGGCCAGGTAAACCCGGCGCATCTGATAAGCGTGGGAGAGGGTAAGCACCATGTTGCAACCAAAGCGTAGAAAATATCGTAAAGAGCATAAAGGCCGTAATACAGGCGTTGCCACTCGTGGAAATGCAGTTTCATTTGGTCAATTTGGTCTTAAAGCATTGGACCGTGGTCGCTTGACCTCTCGGCAAATTGAATCGGCTAGGCGAGCAATGACTCGCCATATTAAACGTGGTGGTCGCATCTGGATCCGTATTTTCCCAGATAAGCCAATTTCTCAGAAACCTGCTGAAGTGCGTATGGGAAATGGTAAAGGGAATCCAGAGTACTATGTTGCTGAGATACAGCCCGGAAAGATGCTGTATGAGATGGATGGTGTTAGTGTAGAACTTGCGCGCGAAGCATTTCGTTTGGCAGCAGCCAAACTTCCATTAAAAGTGAGTTTTGTTGCCCGCCAGCTTGGCGCTTAAGAGGTAAGCTATGAAGATAAGTGAAATTCGCGCCATGGATATGGCGGCTCTTCGAGCAGAGTTATCCACTCTCTTGAAAGCGCAGTTTAGCTTGCGTATGCAATTGGCGACTCAGCGCATTAGTGACACCAGTTTATTGAAAAAAACTCGTCGTCTTGTTGCCCGCGTGCTAACCATCATGACCGAAAAAAGAACTGTTGAGGCGGAAAAATAAAAATGAGCGATACCATTGAAATTTCTGTTGAGAATGCACGTTCTTTAGTTGGAAAGATTGTTAGTGCAAAATGCGATAAAACAGTTACAGTGCTGATTGAGCGTCGTATTAAGCATCCAAAGTATGGCAAGTACGTTAAGCGCTCCAAGAAGTATCATGCGCATGACGAAACAAATGCTTGTCATGAAGGCGATGCAGTTGAGATTCGGGAATGTCGTCCCATATCAAAGACAAAGAGCTGGGTTGTCGCGCGCGTTGTGCAAAGTTTGCCGATTGAATAAATAAATTGAGAAATGCTGTAGAAGTGTTGTAAAACCTTCTGCTGGCATTCCTCCATTTCTTTATAAGCTCAGTCTGGATATTGGAAATAAAAAAACAGTTTTTTGTTTATATTTTTTCGTATCCAGATACCTATCGAGCTGTGAAATATCAGTTTGTAAACTCACTCAAAGCCCGGTTGATCTAGTCAACTAAAAATTTTTTGATTTTGTCTGACTTATTAGTGTGGTGTAAGCTAAAGCAGGCAACAAAAAATGATCAAAAAGTACTCCGTAGGAGCTTTAGTTGACCGCTGGTTTTGAGCTTCCCTTTACCTTTTAAATCTATTGAAATTAATCTATTAACTACGGTATTTAATGGCGTGGTCAGATTAAGCTAGAACAACCATGATCCAGAGTGAAAGCGAACTTGAAGTTGCTGATAATACAGGTGCCAAAAGAGTTTTGTGCATTAAGGTATTAGGAGGCGCAAAGCGGCGCTATGCCAATATCGGCGACATCATTAAAGTGACTGTCAAAGATGCAGCGCCCCGTGGTCGAGTCAAAAAAGGCGAGATTTATTTTGCAGTAGTGGTGCGCACAGCTAAAGGTGTGCGTCGCCCAGACGGCTCTTTAATCAAGTTTGATAAAAATGCAGCGGTCCTGCTCAACAATAAATTTGAGCTTATTGCTACTCGTATATTCGGGCCGGTTACCCGGGAATTGCGTAATGAGCGTTTTATGAAAATAATCTCGCTTGCTCCAGAGGTTTTATAGATGAAAAATATTCGTAAAGGCGATGAAGTGGTCGTCATCACTGGCAAAGATAAGCGCAAGCGCGGAATCGTGCTGGCGGTGAACGGTGATCACGTCACAGTGGAAGGCATCAATATTGCTAAAAAAGCAGTGAAGCCTAATCCAGAAAAAGGTATTGCTGGCGGTATAGAGCCTAAAGTTATGCCTTTGCATATTTCAAATGTTGCCTTGGTCGATTCCGAGGGTAAGCCATCACGTGTTAGTATCGTGACAAACCCGGAAGGTAAAAAGCAGCGTGTATTGAAAACAACAGGCCAAACAGTAGCCTCATAGTTTTGAATCATAGATAGCGATTGCTATCTTGAAATCTGCTCAAGACGGATCAAAAAGCTGCTATTTGAGAAAGTAATTTCTCAGCATATATTAATTAGTAGCCTTTCGATCCAGTTGTAAAAATGTAACAATACTCTTTTGTAGAGATTGTTATAGAACTCGTCTGTGGTTTTCTAAAAAAATCTTTTTTAGAATCTGTTTAGAGTCTTCTCAAAGGGTTCATATTTGGGGGAGCAGGAGCACAGGGACCGGAACTGTACTTAAGTA
>JASSUF010000138.1:0-6784 GCA_031963365.1 Mycoavidus cysteinexigens | reverse complement strand
GTAATACGATTCACCGCTCGATGGAATGCATCTAGTGCTTGAATCGTTCGTGTTCGTCTCTTTATCCTTAACTCTTATTGATTACTGAAGGCCTGTTCTCAATGAATACAGACTCCCCTGACCTTGCCGCATTGCACAAGCATTAGCACAGGAGTATGAGGCTACTTTATTAGTAGATGTAGCCTGCGATTTAGGCTCGTCAGGGCCGGGTGGCACAGGTCAAATTGGCTTGCAAAATATATTGGAGAAAGTGGATCTGGTAGTGGTACCGAATTAAAAAGCTGCACAGCGAGTACCTATTCTTAAGCGTCATACCTTTTGCACAGACCCAGGATACTGGGCGATCAATGCGTCAGTGGTAAGTAATGTAAAACCTTCGACTTTTGACTGGGCAATAAGAATACGATCAAAAGGGTCTTTATGCAGAGAAGGTAGCTCGCCAACAGCCATAATATGTTCACTCGTTATCTCTAATTCCTGATAGGTATTCTCTAGCAAACCCCGGCGTAATAAGCGGGCATTGACTTGAAAATCTGGCCGATTTAGTCCTTGCTTAATAATGATTTCCCATAAGCTAGCCGGGCTAAAAAACAATTCATTTTGTGGACTTTCAAGCAAGTCTCTTGCGGCACGAGACAACCGCTCAGGCTTCCCTGCTGCCCATAAAATTAAATGGGTATCTAGTAATAATTTCATGCATCACCGCTAAATAGATGTTGAATTTCGCTAGCCCCCATATGCTCGAAATCATCAGGAACCATAATTTGCTCTGACATAAATCCTAGACGTGTAGTTCGATTCATATTTAGTGCCTTAACCGAAGTGACTTGAACCTGCCATACCCCTGCCTTAGCAATGATAAAAGGTTCACCTTGAACTGCCTGCGCAATCAATCGCGACAATTGCGTTTTAGCATCGTGAATATTAAAGACTTTCATGCTGCCTCCCTCAAATTAAACTAAGTTTAGTTAGTTTAATTTGAATTTAAGGCATTTGCAATCCTCTAGGGCGACCTACCCCCTTCTCTGCCATAACTTCACTGCATCTTGCCAATATGCACTTGAGCCAGCCAAGAATTTGCTATCTGACAAAGACATCACATTAGTATGAAACAAGTCAAAAGTCTCCATGCCATATAGCTAAGCTAATCTCCTTGCCATTACCACTGCAAACAGCTAACTATTTCTGATACACGCCCTATTAAATAAGGTGATTAGTCCTGACAAGCTTTTCTCCAATGCGCTTATCATTCCTAGGAATGCGATAACAAGGGGCTTTATATGAATGATGGTTCTGCTGGTGCAGTCGAAATGCATCTTGAAAATGCGGTTGCTGCTTTTATAAAGCAGCAACGAAGCGGTAGCGCCACTAGTGCAGATAGCGGTATAGCGCTTGTAGATCCCTACAAAACGCTTCACCCGCTGGAAAATGACAATACGATTGCCCCACCCACCTTGCCATCAGACAACTCAGCAGTTCAAAGTACACCAGCGCACATCCTGGAAATAATAGATCACGATGGGGTGCTTTTATCTCATTCTACAAAAGCACTTCCAGAAGCCTATAAACAAATTAATGAGGCTTTACTCCTTGGCATTGGAGTGATTGAAGATGCTACAGAAAAAATATATCAAGCTTTTAAAGCAGATATAAACCTTCACGCTCTAAAAGAGGAAGATATCAAAGAGCGTGTGGATGCTAAATTTTGTCTTTCTAACGAAATCCAGCATTTTGCAGAGGTTCTATTACCTGAAGTTAAAAAAAATGTTCTTGAACTAGAAAAAAATGCATATAAAAAAGAGGCATTTACCACTTTATCTGAAATAAAGAAAAAACTAGAGACCAGCAAAGCGCATATAGCCAAAAATCTTCCCCCAACACGATCTAAATTATTCAAATTTGCTAACTATTTGTTAGATGGACTTGGGACATTAATTACCCTAATTTTGGTTGCAATGGCAGCGCTCCATCTAGCCACCCTATCTACGACAGTGCCTTGCGCCTTGGCGGCGCTTATTTGTTTGGTTGTGAAGGCTCTGGCAGAAAAAACAGCCCTGCCAGAAGACAATAAGAAAATGTATATTAAGCAGCTTGAAGAGCAATATGAAGGCGCGCTTAATGCTCTTGAGAAAATGGAGGAAGCCGTGAATGTTCTTGAAATGCGAGCGGAAAGAGCAAAATTTTTTGAAATGCAAAAAGCGCAGGCTGATGCAGCCAACGCCGCTAGGGCTGCTAATGCGGCAATGCTTCAGAACCTGCTGCATCGGCATACCGATGAAATAGAAGAGAAAATGAAAGAGGTTGTATTAAGTCCATCAATAGACAAGGCTTCTGTGCGCACTTTAGCCATTGGGCTTACCAAGCGAGACCCCAATTCTCTTACAGAAGAAGAAGCCAAAAATCTTGAAAAGTGGCTGCACAGCAGAATTTCCTCACCAGAATCATCATCAGTATCTTCTTTTGCTTCTGGATCCTCTCAGAAACACGCTACTCCAGCGGAGTTGACTGGGCAAGCATGACTGCCATTCCTCTCTTGAATATCGTTGAAAAATCTCCTTGCAAACCGGGGACCTACCATATATAAGCCTTCCCATAGTCTCCAGTGAGACTATGGGAAGGCTTTATAAATTCTTTCAGCAATATCGCTGTGCGCCAAAAATTACGCAGTATATATAGCCATGCCCCCTCCCTCTCTTTATTTCGTTTTACGCAATACTTTGCTATAAAACGAAATGTGCAATGCCTAACGCCCTCTTTCTCATGCGCTTTTGTTTGCGTTAAAGCATGGGGATCGAATAGCGCTGTTTAGATATGGCGCCCAATTTTTAAGTGCAGTTGTGCGTCCAGCAAAGGCTGGCGTATTCAGCAGGAGTGGGGCCTGCCGAGGTAAAGGCAAGCTAATTATTCTTAATAAAAAATTTTATTGTGCGTAGTTTGGTGGAAATGGCATGATGTTCTGGAAAACATTAGTTAATGTCCTTGCCTTATATAGAAAAGCAGCAAAAAGTTATAGGCTAGTTATTTTGCAGGAGATATATTAATTTTTTATTAACATACATTTAATCGTGGAGATTAATATGACACATATCCATCCTCTAACTACGCAAGGTGCTCCGCAGACTCAATATTCTTATGGTGTAGAAAATAATGAATTTCCATCTATCAGTGATGCTATTTCTACTATCAGGAATGAGTTGCCTACAATAATTGAGGAGGCTCAAAAACCTCTAAAAAAAGAATTACAAGAACTAAAAAATCTCCTTAAAGACCAAATTCAACAATCCAAAAGAAAAGACGAAGTCATTCAGGCTTTAATAAAAACTAAAGAAGAACTGACTGAAAGCTTAAAGCAATCTTCAATCGCTGCAGCTTCACATACCCCTATAAAAAATAATATTATTTATTCGGCGCGTGATGCTAACGTAGGAAAAAAAATCATGCGTACCCATGGATTTTCCAAGAATTATAGTGAACATGGTATATATGCGAAAAATGATCAAGTGATGGTGGAATTTGTTTCAACATTTCCTAAAAAATTTGATCTTGATATAAAAGGATATTTTACTGAAGGATACGCTCAAGAATTACCTGAAAATACTTATTTTGAAGTTCACATCGGCAAAAATGGTGAAGATATAAGGCATACAAAAACATTTAGATTATTTGGACATCATGGATCTAGGACTCGTCCAGATTTTGCTACTGTCAAGTTTGAAACTGAGGATGAAGACAATAATACTATTTGGATAAATATGCCAGGAATTCCTTATACTCATGACATGAAAGCAACTAGGTCTTCTGGACTAGATCTTCATCTGCTAAATATTATCCCTCGACAAAAATAAGTTTTTATTTTTATAATAATTTTTTTAAAATTAAACTATTGCAGGCTGGTTAGCCTGCTTTTTTTGCGCTCAACACAAAGTAGAAAGCAATTTATATCGCTAATCTGGCGGTGTGTAATAGTTAATTAACCAAGAGAATGCAGCGATACTTTTCTTTCTCTACGTGTGCCTGTTTGAGAAGCAAATTTAAATGACATCCTACTTCTTAACGAATTTGTATTTACTGGAGGGAGCAAAGGAAGGAGTTTATTTTCTGAAGAAGCTGATCTTTGTCGCTGAAACTCAACAGGTGCTGGAGAATTTACTCTAGGCGCTGGAGAATTTACTCTGTTAGACATGCGAATTGCTGGGGGAGATAAGGGAGTTGGGGGAGATAAGGGAGCGGGGGAAAATATGTAACTTTCTGAATAGATTGAATTCACAGATCCTTTCCTCTGGCTAGCTCCACTGTGCGCTGGATATTGATATGTATATTGAGAAAGATTTAAAGATGAATTATTGGGCGTTGAATAGATTGAATTAATATATAATTGATCTATTTTGTTTTTTTCTTCTTTTTTTTCTATTTTTTTCGTCAACTCCTTGTTTTTTTCTACTTTATTTTTTATTTTATTTATACATTCTGATGCATAACCATTATTAGAATAAACATTGTTTATCATATCATGTAAGTTTTTTGCATATTTTATTTTTGATTTTTCTTCTGCGGATTTTATTTCAAAGTTACGTAATTTCATAGAGAAAGACAAGCGCATTACAAAAATAACAAGCCCTGTGAAAAATAAAAAAACTTTAAATATCAAGCCCAATATAATAGGCATTGCAGAAGAAAACCCAACCATGGTCATAGAAAGACCAAATAATGCTTCAATGAAATAAGTTGCAAATTCTTGCGAAGGCCTATCGCTATATTTTTTATTATCTTGTATAAATTCATTTAAATCTTTATTCGCGCAAGGCAATATATTTATAATTTCATTTATATTGGATTGAATATTTTCGCTCGCGTCTACAATATTTGAAAAGTCAGACTGCACTTCTATTTTTATTTTTATCTCCGAATGATATTTTTCACGTTTTTCTTTTAATAAGCTTACAATAAGTTCTTGCAAATAGTGATCAATATAATAGTTATATTGTCTCGATGGACTTCGCACACTCGAAATACAGTGTTCAATGGACTTATCATGATTAATTAAAAATTCTCCAGCTAATTGTATATCCGCATACAGACTTTGATTTAATGTTTGAAGATCTAATCTTAGCTGATCAATTTCACTCCATTCATTCCGATCCAAATTATCATTTTGACTATAATCTTCAATAGCAGGATCCACTGGAAATTTACTAAAACCTCCATCGAAATTACTATCTTCAGACTCAACAGATTCAATAATATCCGGGTTCACTAATGGATGTATTGGCAACGGATGTATATTATTTCGATAATTTTGTTGAATGGAAGCGTGCATTATTATATCCGTATGAAACACATATGCTTTAACTGTATAGTATATAAAAATATATGTTCTTTATAGGCTTAAATATAGTTTTTCTATACATTTTTGCATTTTCAGAACACCGTCCAAGTACATCAACAAGAATAATCTTATTTTTCAGTAAGATGACGTTTTATCCACCCATTAATCAGGTGAACACCTTATAATGTTTAAAATTACTTCCTGATGTTACGCAGGTATTTAAGAACTCTGTGGTCTGCATGTTGGGGTTCGCTCCTCACCACCAACCTACCGAGGCGCCTATGTAAAAGGGTTCTATAAACCTTCAGCAACCATAAGAAAAGCAAAGAATGGTAGGTTGGTGGTGAGGAACGAACCCCAACATGCGCACCACGGGCTTTTTGAACACCTGCGTAACATCAGTTACTTAGCAAATGTGCAGGCGCTATACCAGAGCTAGGAACACGAAGACTTTGTTTTTTTTCTGGAAGGGGCACGATGTTATTAGGGTAAGCGTGCTCCAAGAAATTTTTATTTGCTTCCATAACCGGTGATGGTAGGGCAGAAGAAAAGAAGCCACTATCTATAGATGGATTTCTTGTGCGTCGATGTATAGATTCAGGTAAAGGAGTGCTTGCACGAGTTGATGTTGAGCTACTGCTGCTCGATATTAAATTATCACCACTAGTTAATTCGATATAATTAGACATATCTTTAGTAAATCTATCGAACATTTCTAATAATTTATTCTGGGTATCATGCATACTTCCCAGTTTTAATTTGAGCTCTTTTGTTTCCTCTTCCGCATCCATATTTTTTTGGTGCAATAACGTCAATAAATTCAAATATTCTTCTTGAAATTTATAATATTGATCTACTAAATTTTCTTCTGTTAAATCATTATAATTTTTCGCATTAGGAATACAGCGTTTAATTCTTTTAACGCCGATAGAAGGTAAAGGAGTAGCACCTTCTCTTTTTTCAAAAATAAATACTTTTATTGATAGGTTCATTCTAGCAATAAAAAGAAAAATACCGATAACTACTGAAATAATAGTATATGCAAAAAAAATAGTAGGATCCAGTTTCGGAACCATATTTCCTATAGCAAAAGTAAACCCTAATAATGCCTCTAATATATAAGTATAAGACCCTGCCACTGGCCTTATAGGTGTGGCATCTTTCTCTATTTTTTCATTCAAATTTTTTATAAATACATTAAACTCATCAATACTTTTTTTTATTTCTGATTTTTTTGTTTTATATGCCTCTTCTTCAGAGCAATTTTCTATTTTAATGGGGGAAATTTTTTCAAAATTATCGTATTTTATTTGAATATACTTAGCAAGCGCATGTGCATATTCATCTAATTTAGCATGCTCTGTTTCAAAGTTTTTTAAGGATTGTATGCAATTCCTTATTGCATGGGTGCGCCCAGCATGGGCGCAATCTTGGAGGTGCAAGTCCTCCCGTAAGTTG
>JASSUF010000137.1:0-6818 GCA_031963365.1 Mycoavidus cysteinexigens | reverse complement strand
GAGGACTTGCACCTCCAAGATTGCGCCCATGCTGGGCGCACCCATAAAAAAATCCCCTTAACTAATTTCAAGGGGATTTTTTTATGTCTGTGCGCTATAAGCATTAGAGCAGATTACTCTGCATCTTTTGCTATTTCTTGCTCAACGCTATCTGGACGGTCAACCAATTCAACGTACGCCAATTTTGCATTATCGCCTGCACGGAATTTGTATTTCAAAATACGCAAATAGCCGCCTGGGCGATTCGCATAGCGCGGACCCAAGACATTGAATAGTTTTGCTACAGAGTCACGGCTACGTAAATTATTAAATACATAACGGTGATTTGCCAAGGTAGATGTTTTTCCTCTGGTAATCAAAGGCTCAACCATTCTGCGTAGCTCTTTCGCTTTTTGAACAGTAGTTTTAATAACTTCATGTTCAATAAGGGAGTTACACATATTCTTCAGCATAGCCAAACGGTGGCTGCTGGTTCGATTTAACTTGCGTAAGCCATTACGGTGACGCATTGTCTTTCCTTAAATAAAAAACGTATTCAAATTCGTGTAAAGCAAAAATTAAAAACAATCTGGACTTTCT
The DNA here is from genome assembly GCA_031963365.1 of Mycoavidus cysteinexigens. GTDB lineage: Bacteria > Pseudomonadota > Gammaproteobacteria > Burkholderiales > Burkholderiaceae > JASSUD01. The sequence continues at coordinate 6,239 of JASSUF010000137.1, read as the reverse complement.
GCTCGATTTTTCAGTTTACGATTGGCTCATTGAAGTAATTTCAACGCTGTTCGAAGGCCAATTTTCAATGGTAGTACCTAGCGACAAACCGCGAATCGAGAGCGCTTCTTTAATTTCATTTAAAGATTTGCGTCCTAAATTAGGTGTTTTTAGCAATTCATTTTCTGCACGTTGAATAAGATCGCCAATACAGAAAATACTCTCAGCTTTCAGGCAGTTCGCGGAGCGCACAGTTAACTCTAACTCTTCAACAGGGCGTAATAAAATAGGCTCGATCTGAGGAGTATTGAGTTGAGGCTCTGCAACGGCTTCTGCACTTTCGAGCGAAGCAAATTCAGAGAGCTGGTCAATTAAAATACCTGCAGCAGTTTGTAGGGCTTCTTCTGGAGAAATCACACCATTCGTGGTGATAATCAATTCCAAGCTGTCAAAGTTGGTATTGCCACCGACTCGAGCAGGCTTTACTGCATATACCACGCTTTTAATGGGTGAGAATAAAGCATCAATTAAGAGTCGGCCAATTGTATTATGCGAGCCTTCAGTTTGACGACGCACATTGGCAGGCACATAACCACGGCCTTTTTCAACCCTGATTTGCAGATCTAATTTTCCACCCTTAGAGACATGCGCAATTACATGATCTGGGTTCAAGACTTCGCAGTCATGCGTCAATTCAATATCGCTGGCTTTTACAACGCCTTCGCTATCCTTACTGAGCGTAAGTGTGACTTCATCACGCGTATGCAGCTTAAAAATAATGCCTTTCAAATTGAGCAGCAAACCCACTACATCTTCTTGTATGCCATCAATCGTCGAATACTCATGCACTACCTTGTTGATCATTACTTCGGTTGGGGCATATCCCACCATCGAAGATAAGAGTACGCGGCGAAGCGCATTACCCAAGGTATGACCGTAGCCGCGCTCAAACGGCTCCATAACTACTTTTGCATGGTTTTCACCCAAAGACTCAATAGCAATAATTCTGGGTTTTAACAAACGCTTCAACGCATTGCCTGACATACATTTTCCTTTTCAATACCCTCAGTTCGTTACACCGATAAGGCTGAATAAACATCTATATATTAAAAAATATACATACCATAAGCAGGTAAAAAATAGAGGCCACGGCAGAGTTAGCCTAAGCTTTTATTTTTTACCTGCTATGTATTATCGTGAATACAATTCAACAATTAAGTTTTCACTGATATCGCCAGCGATTTCATTGCGCTCAGGAGCTTGCTTAAATTTACCTTCCAATTTCGCTTCGTCAATACTGACCCAATCTGGAAAGCCGATTTGTTTAGCAAGGCTAAGTGCTTCGCGAATACGAACTTGGCTTTTTGCTTTTTCACGTACAACGATAGTATCGCCTGCTTTTACTTGCATAGAAGCAATATCAGAACGTCCATTATTCAGTGAAATCGCACCATGGCTAACAAGCTGTCTGGCTTCTGCACGAGTAGATGCAAATCCCATGCGATACACCACATTATCCAAACGGGATTCAAGGATTTTCAGCAATACTTCGCCGGTATTTCCTTTTTGGCGTTTTGCCTCTGCATAGTAGCGACGGAATTGCTTCTCTAAAACGCCATAAATGCGTTTTACTTTTTGCTTTTCACGTAACTGCGTGCCATATTCAGATAAGCGGTTGTTTGTTGCAGTACGACCGTGTTGCCCTGGTTTAGTATCCAGTTTGCATTTATCAGCAAGCGCGCGGCGAGCGCTTTTTAGAAAAAGATCCGTCCCTTCACGGCGAGATTGCTTGGCTTTAGGACCAATATGACGTGCCACGTTATTTCCCTTTTCAAAGTAGAGCAGCGATTCACCCTATATTCGCGCTCGCTAGAAATTAAAAAATCAAAATTGAAAAATGCGAATAGCCCCGCCAGTTTTTTAGCGGGGATGCAAAATCAGCAAAGCTTTAATTTATTCGCACATTGGAATGACGAAAAAATCTGAGCAATAAATACATTTAAATACGGCGGCGTTTTGGAGGACGGCAGCCATTATGAGGCAATGGAGTTCTATCCGCGATTTCGGCAATTTTAAAACCGAGACCATTTAATGCACGCACAACAGATTCACGGCCGGGGCCAGGACCTGTAATACGGATAGAAAGAGTTTGAACGCCAAACTCTCTGGCTTTCAGGCCAACAGACTCTGCAGCAACCTGTGCGGCAAAAGGAGTCGATTTTCTGGCGCCTTTAAAGCCTTGACCACCGGATGCAGCCCATGCAAGGGTATTTCCCTGGCGGTCCGTAATCGTCACGATAGTGTTATTAAAGGAAGCGTGAACGTGCGCAACGCCTTCCGACACAGTTTTTCTAACTTTTTTGCGAGCGCGCTGCGCTGCGGTATTACTTGAAGGCTTAGCCATATACTTTTCCGTTATTCACGTTTTCTTTAAATACTTTCGCAAATATAAATGCTATTTATCTGCTCTGGTATAGGCATATAACTGTGTGGGCATATGCCTGATACCAGGAGATTTCGAGCTACATTTAGCCAAAGCTATGCACGGCTGCAGATTAGACCTCTCTCGAAGCTCCGTAGCGGCGTCATTCCTCCCGGCCAGTACAGTGTACTGGCATCAAAGGAATTCCTTGCTACGGAGCTTCGAGAAAAGTCTAGTACAAAACTCTCTTGGAATCTGCTAAAGCCTTTTATTTCTTCAGAGAAACACTAGCACGGCGACGACCTTTACGAGTGCGTGCATTGGTACGAGTACGCTGACCACGCAAAGGCAAACCACCCTTTCTATGGCGCACACCACGATAGCAGCCAATATCCATCAAGCGCTTAATCGCAGTGCTGATTGAGCGGCGCAAATCGCCTTCAATCGTGTATTTTCCAATTTCTTCGCGCAGCTTTTCCAAGTCCGCATCACTCAAATCGCGCACTTTTTTAGCAGGTAAAATATCAGTGCTAGCGCAGATTTTTTTAGAAGTCGACAGACCTATACCGAATATTTCAGTCAGTCCAATCAGAACATCTTTATGATCCGGGATATTTATCCCCGAAATACGGGCCATTATTGTTTCCTAACTAGATAATCTTTATTCACATCAATGCTTGCTTCAAAAGTTTTTAACCCTGACGTTGCTTATGTCGCTGATCAGCGCTACAAATAATACGCACAACCCGTTTACGCTTCACTACTTTGCATTTACGGCACATGGGTTTAACGGATGCCATGACTTTCATGGAAGGTATTCCTTTATAAAATATTCAAGTCACAATTTTTAGAATGCTGCAAAGACTGTCTATCTGCAGCACTTTGGCTCTATACGTTATTTAGCTCTAAATATGATGCGTCCGCGAGACAAATCATAAGGAGTCAACTCGACTGTAACGCTATCTCCAGGCAAAACACGAATGTAATGCATACGCATTTTCCCAGACATATACCCTAAAACAACATGGCCGTTTTCTAGCTTTACACGAAAAGTCGCATTAGGTAAGTTCTCAAGGATCTCACCTTGCATTTGAATTACATCGTCTTTAGCCATATTTATTGCTTAACGTACCGAAAGAGGATTACCACCAAAGCTGGATTTCTTTAATAGAGATTCATACTGCTGCGACATAAGATGCGTTTGAATCTGCGCGATAAAGTCCATGGTGACAACCACCACAATTAATAAAGAAGTTCCGCCAAAATAAAATGGAACCTGCCAGTGAAGCACTAAAAATTCCGGCAATAGACACACAAATACAATATACAGCGCGCCGATTAATGTGAGGCGCATCAATATTTTATCGATATAGCGCGCAGTCTGATCTCCTGGACGAATCCCAGGAATAAAAGCACCGCTTTTCTTAAGATTGTCTGCAGTTTCTTTGCTATTAAAAACAAGTGCTGTATAGAAAAAACAAAAGAACACAATAGCCAAAGCATACAGCAACATATAAATGGGATGCCCTGGAGTCAAAGCCTGTGCTAGATCTTTCAGCCAACCCAGTGCTGAATGCGCTCCAAACCAATTAGCAATCGTCACTGGAAATAAAATGACGGATGAGGCAAAAATGGGTGGAATCACACCAGACATATTCAATTTCAGTGGCAAATGCGAAGATTGGCCAGCATAAATTTTCCCATTTGTCTGACGCCTTGCATAGTTCACCAGTATTTTTCTCTGGCCGCGCTCGACAAATACCACTAAATAGGTAACCCCAGCAATCAGTGAAATGATGACCAGCGCGGCAATAATACTGATAGAACCTGCGCGAATAAGGTCAACAAGATGCGCTAATGCACCAGGCAAACCAGCAGCAATACCTGCAAAAATAATGATTGAAATACCGTTGCCCAAGCCACGCTCAGTAATTTGCTCACCCAGCCAGACGATAAACATCGTGCCGGTTACCAATGCAACAATAGTCACCACTTTAAAAGCTACACCAGGGTCGACAACCAAACCTGGCTGGCTTTCTAGTGCAACAGCAATTCCAAAAGCCTGAAATAAGGCTAATAACACAGTGAAGTAACGTGTGTACTGCGTAATTTTCCTTTGACCAGCCTGCCCTTCTTTTTTCAATGCTTCAAGCTGCGGCGACACGATGGTCAAAAGCTGCATAATAATCGATGCCGAAATATAAGGCATGATCCCTAATGCAAACACACTGAAACGCGACAGCGCTCCCCCTGAAAACATATTAAACATGCCAAGAATGCCACCACGCTGGCTTTGAAAAAGCGCAGCAAGTTGCTCAGGGTCAATGCCAGGAACTGGGATATGCGCGCCTAATCGATACACAATCAGAGCAAGTAATAAAAATACTATACGTCGACGCAAATCCCCATATTTTCTAAGGGGCGATTTTTCAGTTTTTGTAGCACTTATGCGCACAGTCAAAACCTTTGTCAAAGCACATGCTAAATACGCATCATAGCCAGGAGGATAAGTAGTAGTGCACTTGATAATGCAGCACTTACAGCTTATTCCAAATTTTTAAAAGGGTCCAAAAGGGACCCTTGTTGGTATCGCACCAAGGTAGAACACTCTACTCGGAGAGAGAGCCTCCAACAGCCTCTATAGCCGCAATCGCGCCTTTAGTTGCTGGTAAACCTTTGAGAGTAATTTTACGAGTAAGCTCACCCGACAAAATAACCTTTGCACTACGAGCTGAGCAAGGCACTACACCTGCTTGCTTTAATGCAAAAAAATCAATGGTATCGATAGGCAATTTTTCGAGATCTGAAAGGCGTACTTCAGCGACAAATTTACGTGTCAATGAAGTAAATCCACGCTTAGGCAAGCGGCGTTGCAAAGGCATCTGACCGCCTTCAAACCCTACTTTATGAAAACCACCAGAACGGGATTTTTGCCCTTTATGGCCTCGTCCTGCAGTTTTCCCAAGGCCAGACCCTATCCCACGCCCTACACGACGCCGAGGGCGTCTTGAATCAGGACCAGGTTTGATCGTATTTAATTCCATGTCTTTACTCTTTATGTAATCTAGGAGGAACCTTTTTGGAGGTATTAGGTAGGCTTTAAATATTCCTAACCCAGAACTTCCACCAGATAGGAGACTTTATTTAGTCTTCCACGCATGGCAGGGGTATCCAATAACTCGGATGTCGAGTTCAAACCACGCAAACCTAGGCAACGCACCGTAGCGCGGTGGGTCTCACGGGTGCCAATCAGGCTTTTGATAAGTTTTATTTTGATCTTTTTAGACATAAGGAAGTCCAGCAACCGCATTTCACAGATTTTTTGCAGAAATAGCCTAAAAATCATGCAGCCAGTCGAAGTAAAAACAAATAGCAAATAAAAATGCACCCTAACGGGCCATATTCAAAAATGGTGTGCAAAAGAGCGCCCTGGGCGGCTAGGCTACTAGCCCCCCTCCCAACTAGAAATTCCAAGGAAATGCTTAAAATGGAATCTAGCGTAGGCTCTGCAACTTACTCAGAATCACCCTAAAAACATCTGCACAACTTCGCGCCGCAGATAATCTCACATTCTGCGCGCTCTGTTGAGAAAATTATGCAATTTCAGTGCAAAAAATGCTCTGAAATCGTGTTATTGGGGCAATTCGAGCAATTTTTATGGACCTTAAAGGTGCAAACCAATAGCTGGCAGGTTTGCCACCGCAAATAGCGCATTCTATAACAAGAATGCTATGCAAACCATATGCATAAAAAATACAGGCCAAAAATGGCCTGTATCATGCATATTTTATGCTATTCAAAAATGGCTTGAAGCGATTTACCACGCTTTGCAGCAACT
>JASSUF010000136.1:0-6859 GCA_031963365.1 Mycoavidus cysteinexigens | reverse complement strand
GCGTGGCGCTCGGTGTATTTCGAGGCGGGGAGGCATGCAGATCATGTTTTACGAGAATCCGGATTTGCGCATTTCCCCGCATTGGCACCCCGCTGGGCAATTGCAATAGGCGGTATCTATGGCAACTCCCCTGGCATGGAAGCATTGGGTGATGTGAGGCAGTTACAGCACGAGCAGTTACGTAAGGCGGAAAGCATAGATTATATGACGCGTCCGCCTTTACAGGCCCCTACAGACTTTAAACATCGAGAGATGGATTTTTTGCCAGGAGGGATCTCGTATGTAGATGCAGCTGGTTCAAATGGGGGTATTCGCTCTGCGTTTGCGGTACAGCTCGATTTGAGTCACTTGTTAGCGGATATTGAGGATGTGCGTGAGCGGATAAAAGGTGCATTTTATGCCGATCTGTTTAGGATGCTGTCGAACCAAGAAAAAGATATCCGCATGACGGCAACCGAAGTGGCAGAGCGCCATGAAGAAAAACTCGTGATGCTTGGGCCTGTATTGGGACTCTTGCACAATGAGTTACTCGCTCCTTTAGTCGAATTGACTTTTACCCGCATGCTCAAAGCGCAGATCATGCCTGCTCCTCCTCCAGAGATGCAGGGGCAAGAACTGAATATCGAGTTTGTTTCGATGCTTGCGCAAGCCCAGCGCGCCATTGGCACACATTCAACGGACCGCTTTGTTGCAAGCCTAGGGAATATTGCGCAGATCAAACCCGAAGTTTTGGATAAATTTGACCCTGATGTCTGGGCAGATGAATATGCCGACATGCTGGGCCTCAACCCTGAGTTGATCGTAGCGGGGGACCGGGTAGCGCTGATTCGTCAGCAGCGCGCTCAACAGCAGCAACAAGCCCAACAGATGGCTCAATTTGCGCAGGGCACACAGATTGCTGGACAGCTTGCACGCAGCCCAACGGGTGAGAAAAATGTACTCACCGATACGCTGAGCGCTTTCAGTGGATATGGCAGCGCTGCGCCATAAGACTTGATTGGCAAAACTTGATAAACAGCAGGGCGATGGTGCTGCAAAAGGATAGCGTAAAGGTATAAAAAATGCTGTGTGGAGCCACAATCACAATCGACGCGATAGGATTCAAAAAAGCGTAGCCAAGGCCATTCTCAAGCAAAAGGCAGAAGATGCAGACTTCTCTGATCCCGCAAGGAGTTAGTGTATCTTTGACTAACTTTGTTTACCATGAGCTCGGATGATATCAAGATAGAAAGTATACAAAGCATATGGAATGGAGCGCACTATCCTTAGTAGAGATTTTGATAGATCAGCGAAAACTTGTATCCATGTACGTAGCCAAAAGGTTTTTTTTGTAGGAAGTGTGCTTTCAACAGAAGTGGTAACAGGCAATACTCGGTTTGCAGAAGGTACTGCTGAGGATGCTTTATTCTGCGCTGCTCGTAAAGCTTGGAACTCCTCTAGAGAAAGAGGGATAAAACTCTCTATTCCTGATACTCGCTTCGCACGCTGTTCCTGTAAAAATGTAAACATGGAGTAATTATTAGTCGCTAATGCACACATTAAGGGCGTTTTCCCATCTGCATTTTTAGCATCGAACAGGTTTTTATCTTTTTGCTGTTTCAATATAAACCGTGCTAACCACAATGCAGAGTTGGGGTCTTGCACATAACAAGCCATATGCAAAAAAGTATTTTTCTCTCGTAATTCCAAGTTAATATTAAAATCAAGTCCTTTATCAACATATTGGCGCAGTAAAAAAATAATCACATCCAGTTGGTTCAAGGTTTCTTGATATTCTTTTTTCTTATATTTTTTTGACGTGGCAGAGAGACAATGTGGATAAAAAGATTGTATTACTGTCTGTAAAGCTGTCCTTTTAAACGTATCTAATTCATCAATATTCGCCCCTTTTTGTATTAGTAGCTCAACTATAGAAAAATACCCATTGCGCGCAGCAATCTTAAGTAGGCCTACCTCAAGCGGAATAGTTGAAAATTTATTAATTATATATTCGGTTAATTGTCGATCGTTATGCTGTACTGCTTTCCTTAATGCATTTCTATACGGATGGTGGAATGCCGTATACAAGTTATATTTTTCTGTATATAGGTGTACTTGTTTAAAAATTTCAAAATGATGATATTTTGCTGCAGCTTCAAGTAAATTGGGAATATTGGTTTGTGGAGGGATCCAACGTAAACAAGCGAGAATACGTCCTTTTTTTTCACGGAGCCAAGATAGAAAATGCTGCTGAACTTGTGCACTTCGCGGCATATCGTCAGGGAAAAATAGCTCTCTACTAATAATTCCGGCACGCATGCAGTCTTCTACCGTTATAAAAGATTTTACTTTTTTCAGCAGTCCAAAACCATAAAAAATTTGCCTCAAAGTTTTCCTTCCATAGGTTTGTGCGTCGTTAACAAAACTTTGAAACGGCCTAAGGTCAGAGCACCACTCTGATAACTCTTCTATTGAGATAAAAAGTGAAACATTGGCTTTGTAGAGTGCAGGCCAGACCTCAGATTTGAGTTTTCCTTTTTGATATTCCGAGATATTCAATATTTCATTGACCGTTAAGCCAAATAATGTCTCTGCAAAAAGCATAGACACCATTTCAGGCGGCAAACTTTTAAATAGGTTCTGCCATGTTTCGATAGTAATAAGACTATTGCGCTCTACCGCATCTTGTTCAGGAAGCGGAGTCAATATGGGACCTTCGCAGGCTTTTGGCTTAATTGCGATTGCTGGAAGTGTTGGCGAAGGAATAGGGGTAATACGGTCCATGATCTGGGTCCATAACCGCTGTTATTAACCGGTCTTGGCCGGATACTTTTTATCGTTTTTTAACTTTACGTTATAAGTAAGTCGCTTGTATCGCCTGCAGGTCAGGCTGATATAGGGACTATATCTCTTATTAGATACTTTGGATATTTACTCTCATCTTGTGAATCCGTCATTGTGCTGATAAGCGGTAAAGATTGCTTAAACATGTCCTACTAGATCGCAGCTAATATTTTTTGTCTAGGATCTATTAAGTGCATGCTATTCCAATCAGGATATGTTAAGCGTAACTCTAGACAATGGAGGTGTTCTGCGAAATCTAAAAGCGATGTAAAGCTGAATGGTATTTCATGAACACCTAATCTATTGGAGGGACCTATGCCATTACCTATCGCTGGAATTGGTACATTTGCTGCAATGTCCAAAATAGGCACCACTGCCGCTGGGTGGGGTGGTACAAGCACTGCAGTGAAATTCGGTGCTGGTGCTGTCACGGCTATTACGGTGGAGAAAGCTATAGAAAAAGGAAGCAGTTACGTCATATGCAAAATAAATCAATATAGAAAGACTCAGCCCTCCCCAAGCAATGTGCAGTTAGAAGACTTGGAAGCAGAAGCAATTGCCCCTACGCTTTCTGAAGCATCTGAAACAGGGGTGGCGAGTACGAGCCAGACCGTAGATAAGTCGGTAGAGAAAGGCACGCAGGTTGCGCATAATGCATCTGGCAACGAAGAAAAAACCGTAGCCAGTGGGGCAGCGTCGGACACTGTTGCTGGAAGTAAGACGCTAACAACAAATCAGATCAATAAGGGTGGTATAAATCAAGGAAGCGCCTCTGAAAAAGATTTTAATGTGAGGGTCGAAGTTTTAGAGGAGGCGTTAGTAGAAGCACAAGCAGCAATTGGAAATTTAGAAACAACGTTCAGAAACGAATTACAAGATTCATTAAGAACCATGCATAACGAGTTGCTTCAAGAACTTCGAGAATCAATATCATCAGCTATACAACAAGATAGAAGTAGCCGGAGTAGCAGTCGAAGTAGCAGAAGCCATAGGGACAATAGAAGCGATACCACATCGCTTAGAGCAGATTCTCGGCCCATTTCTCCAATGGACTCTATAGATACGGTACCGATGTCTCCAACAGTGCGGTCACCCGAACTCAATTCTCTTCCTCCACAGCATCCTTCTTTTTATTTTGGACCTTCTGTAATGAATCAAAATGATGCCATACCCACTTTGGAGGCAGGAAGCGAATACGGCTATCAATCTGTAGAAGAGGGTTCTGGCATGCATGTATCCGCATATACCGTCCTTGATTCAGATAGCTCCTCTTATGTAGCTGCAAGTGTGCGTAGCGTTGCTCATACTCATGTGAATGCCATAGCGTGATATCGATGCTAGTAAAATAGCATTTCTACATTTCTGACGAAGCTGTTTATTACTCAGATGGCCTTAGCAAGGGCCATTTTTTATATCGCTCCCTCTCTTACTGCGAGGAGAGCTTGTTACAGATTGGCTTTCCTGGCTTACCATGTGCATGTGTGTCGGAAATACGCAAACGTGGCATGCTTAAGTCGATAATTCCTGTGGAGAATGTGCTTTGAGCCAATCTATCAGCGCGATATCAATACGTGTTTGCCACCCATTACCCGTGTCTCGAAAGGCATTCACAACAGAAGGAGAAAGCCGCAGTGATAGAGCAATTTTGGTAGGGCTTTTTTGGGCGCCTCGCACACCTAGCTTCCTGATTAGGGAAGAAGGTAACATCTCGTGAATTGAACGCGCTTTAGCAAAGTCTTCTTCCGTCCACTCTGGGTTATCTCCATCGATTAATTCAGGGTTAGGTTTGCGTTTCATAACGGTGTCTCTCTCTAGTATTAGCTTTACGAAAACTGATTACTCGAATGCCTAGCTTTGTCTCGGTAAACACCAGCGCATGCAAACGACCATTAAGAAAGCCTAAGGCGCGATAGCGTACTTCCCCATAATCGTGCCGGTCGTCTACTTCAAAAAGAGCCGTTTCAAAATCAAAATTCTTTGCCCACTCAAAAGATAAGCCGCGTTTAGCGATGTTGTCCTCATTCTTTGCTGGGTCAAATATTATTTTCATTAGTCAAATTGTATATACAAAAAATGTTGTGAGCAAATAAAAATTGCTGGAACCACCAAAAATAAAATAGGTAATACATCAGGCGCGTGCACTATTCTTAGTGGGTTCGTTTGACAATTTCATGAAAGTTTGTAATATTGGAGTTGTCACTGATATCAGTGGCCTGGGTTTGACATCCCAGAAATACAAGCGCTTGGCACGTTTCTATGGCGGGTCGAGTGGAGGAGCTTTCGGGCTCGCTGGTTCTTGTGTTCCGGTATGTCAACTCTGCTCGGTTCCGCCACCTCTTTTGACATAGAGGTGGCGGGTGAAAAAAGCCAAACACAAGGAGCAGCGTCATGTTTTACCCTGACTCATACCCCTCACCCCCAATATTTCTCTCTTTTCTTCATTCTCTCGACCTCAAAGCTGCTTGGCACTCCGTCCTTTCAAGCACCTCTCAGTATTTCGTTAACCTATTTAAAAAACCCTCTACCGTATTCTTTGCGCTAAAGCAGTCTTTCTGTTTGTACTTGCTTCCAATAGGCTGGTACAGCGTTGGATGCACGCCTCTTTTTGCTATTTCGTAGCGAGGAGGACGTGATGAACATCTCTCTATCGTCTTTTCGACTGAGCTGTGCTTGTGCCACATCCAGCCCAAATTCTTCTTTGATTAATCCTACGGCCTGCGCAAAACAACCTGGCCCCGTTCCGATGATTCAGCTGCTTAATCAGTGGCAAAAAGTTAAAGATGACTTAGACAGCGAAGCCTGGCAGGGCCATCAGTCATGGTCTGAAGATCAGAAGCATGAACTTGCGCCGCTGCTTGCTGAATACTGGAAGGCCTGCGAAGATTTGCTGCCTGCTCCTTCTGTGGTGGTCCGCCATCTTACTGCCTATGGTGTGACTACTTTTTCCAGAGAAGAGCCTTGGAGTGGCGTACTCGACATATATTGCTCCTGTCTGTCTATTGACGATATGCAGGCGGTCCAAAGCGGCTTGACTCGATTAAACCAAGCGATGGCGGAAATAAAACTGTTCTTTAAAAAAGTCGATGCGCAATCTGCAGCTTCAAAATCGGCCCTCTATCTCACGATAGGGATGCGATTATGCAGCCTCTTTTTTTCACTTCTTGCCCGGGTTTTATCGTTTCTACAGCTTATGCATCTTCTATATGAATGCATTTGCGAACATGATCCAAAACCACTGAAAACCGATAAGGAAGAGTGGGAAGAGCTGGCAGAACAACTCAAGATGTTCTGGACGCAAGAAATATATAGGGGGATAGGCAGCGCCTGCGGTAAGGAGGCCCTGAAAGAACAGATTCAAAAGGAAGTGGAGATTCTGCTAGAAGCGAAGTGGCAGGCTGGCCAACGTGCTCTAGAAACACCACCATTGCGCGCTGAGAGTACGCCCCCGGTCATCATGGCGGCAGCAGTTGAAAAACAGCCCTCAGAGATGCAAGAAGACACACTGCCGTCTACGGCCATAAGGCAGGCTTTTTGGGATGCTATGGCCAGTCACAATACGGCGGGCAGCCTGCCGAGGATGACATAAATAGCTTTGAAATCACCGTCTGCTACCACCTGATTATTCTGAACTTGCAAAACCCCTGCCAATACTTCTGAAGTGGCCAAAAACGCTGGATATCTAAGCGTCACTTCGCGAAATTGGTGGGGGTTTTTGCCATAGAGGAAGAGGGTAATCGTAGTTCCAGAAGAAAGCCTCTTTAATCACCCCATAAATACAGCATTCATAGGACTGCAATATACGGTCTGCCCGCTTATATTTTCTACTTAAATAAGATCATTCTTTCAGAATTGGATTGTTTAATAGGTAGATGCCAAGGTAAGTTATATGCTTATATCGCTCAGCCCTACTATTTTTGATGCAGGCCAGCTTTTCAGGGGGCGTGGTGAAGCCGCAAAAAGCACGGTTCAGGATCAAAAAAGATTTATTAGTAAGTGTGCTCCACTCAGTAAATTAATTCATAATCACACTGCGCCG
>JASSUF010000135.1:0-6898 GCA_031963365.1 Mycoavidus cysteinexigens | reverse complement strand
CGGCCCTCCAGATACCCTGACCATACGCGCACGCAGTGCCATCTTTAGCGGGATCGGCCAAGAGCGCACCGAGCGCAGTTGGCATAACGTCACCCTTGCCGATATCGTCAAAACGATTGCGCAGCGCCAAAGCGTACAACCTCAAATCGACGCCATCTTGGGAGCCACCCGTATAACCCATATAGATCAAGTCTATGAAGGAGACCTGCATTTCTTAACAAGACTCGCCCAGCGTTATGGCGCCTTCATGACGGTCAAAAATGGCGCTTTGCTATTTATGCCGTTGGGGGCGGCAAAGAGCGTCCAAGGAGAAGCTTTTCCAGAGACTTACCTGACGCGCCCCGATTGTATGAGCTATCGCTATCACATCGCAGAACGGGAACGCTATGCAGGAGTACGGGCCTATTGGTATAAATCCTCTCAAGCGTCCAGCGGTAAGCGCGCCTCGGTAGTCATTGGACAAGAAAATGGACGCGGTTTTAAAGTCCTTCCCGAGCATTACACAAACGAAGAAGACGCCCGCGCCGCCGCAAAGGCCGAGTGGCAACGTATCCAACGCAGTCAAGCAACTCTGCATCTAACCTTCGCAGCACGACCTGAACTTTTTCCGGAAAAGATTATTACTTGCGGCGGGTTTGCTTCTGAGATAACCAATACGCGATGGAGTATTGCACAAGCCACGCATACGCTAGAAGGCAGTGGATTTACGACACGTTTAGAGTTGGAAGTGCATGATGACCCTGTAAACGCGCGCCATCGGACGCGGCTTCGATCACAGGGAAAACTCAGTGCGAGGCTATACAACACACCTTGCTAACGAATCCTGAATAAGCCATAAAAAAACAGCCATATCGCCAGCACCAGTTCAATACAGCCTGACAGGTCTATACTCAACAGAGTCCAATGGTGGTGCTGTATTTGGGTAATAGGGCCAGAGAAAGATTGGCCAATCAGGAGATTTCTATTTTTTATTTTTTTCCCCGTCTACCGAAGCAAGAGAATCTGCGCCCGACTGTAGCGTCAAAGTGTGATTATGATTCCCCTGCACATTGTGATTTCCCTGCGCATAATTATTTCCCTGTGCGCCAGTATTCCCTTGCATATTTTGTCCGACCTGGGCATTTGTAAAGCTGCTACCTAGATCGTCAGGAGATATCGCCTCTGCGTCAGATTGTGCAAGCGCTTCAATCGTGACCTGCATCATCTGCAAGTGCGTAGCACGAATGGCGGGCGGTAATAAGCGAATCTTTTGAAGGAGCGCCAATTCTTGCGGTGACAGTTGCGCATCCTGTTTAATTCCGGTCATTACATACTGCGCATCCACCCCTGCGGCTATGAGATCTGACAGCTCTAATATACCCATCTCTCTTTCGCCAGATTCATAGTAAAAATAGACACGACGCGCTAATTGCGCATACCCCCCCATGCGCTCCTGGGTCAGCCCCAGCCTCATGCGTTCTTCTTCTAATCGATGTCCAGTTGCTTTTAACCTACGGTCCCACTCTTCAGGTGATTGACGGATTTTTTTACCCATACATAGCCTTGTCATCTATTTTGTGTAAATATGCTCCTAACAAAATTAAATTCAATATTGAGAGCATATAAGTAAATACTATCTGTATAAAGGTGAATAGTCACTCCAACAGAATACATATCAGGTGAATACCCATGTCTCTGACGCACTATTGCCCGCACTGCGGATCCCGCGCAAAAGTCACCGGCTGCGAGCAGATAACCCGTATTACACGGCAATTGCATTATGCCTGCCGTAATACCGAATGCGGACATACCTATGTGGCATTGCTCCAGGCAATTCGCACTATCTCTCCTTCTGCAATCCCGCACCCAGAGATCACGCTGCCTTTTTCAAGACGCTCTAAAGCCCGTATTTGTGAACATTTTGAGCAAATAGAAAAACGAGGTCTTTTGAAAGAAGGATAAGCACTTCTTTTATTTAAGATAAAAACGCATTATAAGATAATTCAATCATACCGAGACGATGATGAAAGTCAAACTCGATCTTTTTAAAGTAGCGATGGATTTTTTGATTCAGCATCAAGCAGCTCATCTAGAGCGAGATCAATCGTTGCTAATCCAGCGTTGCATAGCCCATGTCGTGGATACGGGTGCGATTTCCAAAAGCACTGCGGAAGACGTGACGATGCAGGCATTTTGTGAGATGCAATCTCGCCATCAACGCCCCTATATCGATCTAACCCGTACGTCTTCTTTTGCCCTCTTTATCCATGATCCTGTCACCGCGCATAGGCATGTGTTTAGCGTAGAAACACTGATGGAGTTAGTACGAGCGCAGGTTATACAGAGCTTATTGAGTCCGAGTACCGAACCAATATCAAGAACTGGTCTGCCTTTTGACATATCCGAGCATTAATTCCGCTCCGTATTCCCATCTCTCTTTTTTCTTTTATTTAAAAAGTGCTTTATTTAAAGCACGTGGGCGTTTTGACTTTTTTTTCTGAAAAAAGCGGTTTTTTTACCGCATGGCTTTGCTTCTTTTTACCGGAGATAGACATGATATTAAGTAGTTTTAATTCGAAAGCAAATACTTTTATTATTGAACATAAATACAAAGGTTGGGATAACGAAAAAATCATAAAAGAATGCACGGCGTTTCTAACTGAAGCATTGGATTTACCCTATCGCTATTACGCGGAAGACATAGCGTTACAAGCTCTAGCTGCCTATGAGGCGAGTACATCAGGAAACGATTTATATATCGATTTTACGCGTACCACTAGCGAGGCGCTATTTATACGAAGAGGATTCGGTACAGAACGTCAAAAATGGGTATTTACTATCGCCGACATTATGAAGGCTTTAGAAGAAAATAAACTCGTTAGTCTCCCTATACCCAGCCGTTTATCCTTCTTGGATCAGCAGAAAAAAACAGCTTCATCTGAAATAGGAGCAGATTGAGATGGGGCTGCGCGGGATGGATTCCACGCTACATCAAATTCTGTTTGCACGCCTCATTACCGATTATGGTTTTGAAGATAAAGGCACCTGGCTGCAAAAAGGACGCTGCCCCGAATGCGCAAAGAAAGAAGTGTTTACGCATTCGCAACACCCTTGGATTCTGCGGTGTGGGCGGCAAAATCGTTGTGGTTGGGAACAGTCGGTGAAAGATCTGTATAGCGATTTGTTCGATAACTGGTCTACGCGTTTTCCAGTATGCAAAGACCAGCCGAACGCAGCAGCGCAAGCCTATTTGCGTGATGCACGGGGGTTTGATGTAGAAAAAATTCGTGGCTGGTATACGCAAGGACAGTATCGAGATAGTGCGCTCAATGCCAGTAGCGCCACCGTGCGCTTTACCGTGGAAGGCATTGTTTGGGAACGGCTTATCGATCAGCCTGAACGCTTTGGAAAGAAAGCACACTTTAAGTCGGGCAGCAGTTACGCCAGTCTCTGGTGGCAACCGCCTACGCTCAATATCCAGACTGTTAAGGAAGTGTGGCTTGTTGAAGGGATCTTTGATGCTATTGCTTTGGATCATCACGGCATTGCTGCAGTTGCTTTACTTTCCTGCACCAATTACCCAGAGAAGGCACTGGCCAGACTCGCAGCAACAGGCCATAGACCCCGCTTAATTTGGGCGCTAGATAGTGATAAAGCAGGACAACGCGGCATTATTAAAGGGATACAGCGCGCGCGCAATGCAGGTTGGAAGTGTAAGGCAGCCCAAATTCCTCAAACTAAAAATAAGCTGGATTGGAATGATTTACATCAAAGCGAACTCCTGAGCAAAGACGATCTGGAAACCTATCTATATCATGGTGCCCTGTTAATTGCCGATAACCCCTTTGAGCGAGGCAGGCTTTTACATCAAAAAAACCGATTAAGAGAATTTGCTTTTGAACACGGGCGACGGTTGTACTGGTTCAAGCTCGATCAGGAACAACTCGACCGTGCTCGAGAAGCAGAGCAGGATGCTGAAGCACAGCCGATAAAAGAGGAGTCCGCCCTCAAAAACTGCAGCAACATCTCAGAAATTGCAAACTGCGCGCCACTCCCTTTGTATTATCAGGCTCATGCGGCTACAGACGAAGCCTGGTACTACTTTCGCATCGATTTTCCAAACGCCCCGTCTATTAAAAGCACGTTTACTGGTACACAAATCGCTTGTGCCAGTGAGTTTAGAAAACGCTTGCTTACCATAGCCCCTGGCGCTTTCTACTCTGGCAATAGCACGCAACTCGACCGCTACCTACGAAACAGCATGGCCCATATTCGATCGATCCAGACGATTGACTTTATCGGCTATAGCAGCGAGCACGAATGCTACGTCTTTAAAGATATCGCTATTCGTAAAGGGCAAGTCGTCACGCTGAATGAAGAAGATTTTTTTGAGTTGGGATCTATCAGCCTCAAAACGCTCAGTCAGCTAGCACCGCTTTCTATATCTCGTGAGAAAAACCGTCACGATCTAGATTGGCTTACGCCTTTCTGGGCTTGCTTTGGAGCCAAGGGAATTATTGCGTTGGCGTTTTGGTTTGGATCGTTGTTTGCCGAACAAATCCGTGCTGAACACAAGAGTTTTCCATTTTTAGAGATTGTTGGCGAGCCTGGAGCCGGTAAATCGACCCTCATTGAGTTTTTATGGAAGTTGCTGGGGCGACGAGATTATGAAGGTTTCGATCCCTCTAAATCTTCTTTAGCCGCTCGTGCTCGTAACTTTGCACAGGTCTCTTGCTTGCCCGTTGTGCTAATTGAGGGCGAGCGTCAAGAAGAGAGCAGCAAATACGCCAGATTTGATTGGGATGAACTCAAGACGGCTTATAACGGACGCTGTGTACGGGCCACGGGTATTAAAAATAGTGGCAATGAAACGCGTGAACCGCCTTTCCGAGGCAGCGTGGTTATTAGCCAAAACACTCCTGTATCTGCTAGTGAGGCCATTTTGCAGCGGCTGATCCATCTCCATTTTGATTGCAGTCCGCATACATCTGATACAAAAAATCATGCAGAAACATTAGAGCGTCTACCTGTTGAAGCCGTGAGTCACTTTATTTTGCATGCTATTACCCGAGAATCTCAGGTTTTAGCGTGTATTTTTGAGCGCACGCCTTACTACGAGCAACAACTGCATACCAACCCCACAATCTCACACGTACGTATCGCCAAAAACCATGCGCAACTCATGGCATTGGTAGAGGCGTTGGCACTGATTATTCCCGTAATCAACGTATCGGAAGTGCAGACACAATTAATAGAAATGGCCAAGCAGCGCCAACAAATGGTGCATGCCGATCACCCCATCGTTCAGGAATTTTGGGACATTTTTGATTATTTGGAAGGCGATGGCGTCTCTAAGCTCAATCACAGCAGTAAATCCGAGCTGATCGCGATCAACCTCAATGACTTTGCCAAATTAGCTGCGGAGCAACAGCAAAAGATACCGCCATTGATTGATCTTAAGCGTCATTTACGTAGCAGCAGGGCGCGCAAATTTATAGAAATTAAAGCAATGCGGTCGGCCCTTCGTTCAAAAGGGATATCTCATACAACAGGATACCAGCTGCTGAAATGTTGGATATTCCAGCGAATTTGAGTTTGGCAGATATTTGTAAATATACGTAGCGATTATAAAAGCAAGTCTAAGCAGCAAATTGAGTAAAAATTTACTTTGGGGGCAGTACCTAATGTTTTCTGAGTATCGTCCTGAAGCATGGTCCGCACTTATTCGGTTTATTGCAGAAAAAGCTATTGATTCACTAACTACTGATACTCAAAGTACAATTGATCAATCTTTCAAAACACATACAAAATCCAATAATGAAACGCTTAAAAACAGCCATATACGCCCGCTATAGCACTGATAAACAAAGTGAATCTTCTATTGATGATCAATTTCGTATTTGTGAGCTACGAGCAGAAAAGGAAAATTTTATAGTTGCTGCTCATTACAGTGACGAAGGCATATCTGGTAGTACGCCACTTGATAGACGCTTAGGCGGTTTACAACTTCTTCGTGCTCTTGCTCCTAATGGCCTTGAAGCATTAATAGTAGAGGGATTAGATCGCATTTCTCGTGATCAAGTAGAACAGGAGCGTATTGTCCGTCGGTTAGAACATAACGGTGTTGTCATTATTGGTATTGCTGATGGCTACGATAGCCGCATGGGCCATGCTCGTAAGCTTTTGCGTGGTATGCGAGGGCTTATCAACGAAATGTATCTAGATGACTTGAGCCATAAAACACATCGCGGCCAAGAAGGACAAGTAACTCGAGGTTATACCGCTGGTGGCCGATCTTATGGCTACAAGATCGTTCGAGATAAAAATGGAAGCCGTTTTGAAATCCTCGAAGAAGAGGCAAGTTGGGTGCGTTGGATATTTCGACAATATGGGGATGGATGGAGTATTCAACGAATTGCGCACACCTTAAATGAACTCGGCGCGCAATCTCCGCGCGGGAAATCATGGGCGGTATCGGCACTTTATGGAAGTCCGGCCAAGGGCAGCGGGATATTGAATAATAAACTCTATACTGGTCAGTATATTTGGAATCGCTCGCGCTGGGTTAAGGATCCAGATACGGGTAAATCTAAACGTATTGATCGACCAATATCAGAATGGCTCATTGTTGATGCACCTGAACTACGTATTGTCACAAATGAACAATGGAAAACAGTACGGTTACGAATGGGGGATGGGAATACCCGAGGCACGATGAGAAAAGGCCACCCAATCAATACGCTATTTGGTGGCCTTATGCGGTGTCCGAAGTGTGGCGGCCCCATTATTGCCACAAGCCAAAAATACTACAGTTGCAATCTTGCCAAAGACCGAGGACCAACCATATGCACAGGATTTTATGTTATCGGCATAGGGGGCAGCCTTCTGAGGCTGCACCCCTGCCACACCACCCGGCATG
>JASSUF010000134.1:0-7045 GCA_031963365.1 Mycoavidus cysteinexigens | reverse complement strand
ATCCAGACTTCCTTTACGAGGTCTTAACTGCTCAAATTTAAATGAGGCGGCCCTGCGAAGGTGAACGTGAGTTATTGCTCAAAACCGCACTCATCCACCTGCTTGCCAAGACTCTCGAACGCATACGCTATGTATATACGAATCAATCATGGTTCAAAAGGGTAGAGGTACGATGATTACAAATCAGAGCATCACAAAAATTGCTCAACCCTCGCTACAGATTAAACTCGATGAAGCAGCTAGGCGCAATGTCTACGAATGTGATTTAGCTTTATGGGGCGCGCTGAAAAAATTGGCGGATCAACAGCCAGAACTGGCATCTCGTCAGTTTCAGATTAAACCAGAAACAGCAAAACAGATTGCGCAAGCAGATGAGGCCCAATTGCAAAAATTGGCTTCTGGAGTGCTATTTTCTTTTCAGCTCTGCACCCCTGAAAAGATTTTAATAGATTGCTTAAATAAACCAAGCCCACTTTTAATCAATAACATTAAAGAGGATTTTAATATCCTCTATTGGTTTATATTGAATCAGATGGCAATAAATGATATCAAAACTGCCTGTATATGTTTTGGTATTTCACTGTATCTAGCCGAGGCCATGGCACAAGCAAACTGCATCCAGCTTAGGCAATTAGCACATAGCGCTCAGCTTCAATTTTCGATGCGTTGTACAGAGCAATCAATCCTAGATTGCCTTGCAGGCAACGATAGTATGCATACATTCATTAAAAAACACTTCACTATTTTAAAAAAGTCATTGCTATGAAAAAAGGATATTTAACTGAATGGAGTGTCGTACGTGAAATGGCATTAATGGGGTATTCTGTGACTATTATTTCGCTACAAACAGGGGTTGATAGTCAACGATGTAGAGGTTTTTTTAATATATTGGCTCGACATGGTTATTACTTTCAACATAAAAAACGCTTACGAAGCAGCTTTATGTTTATCCGTAACCGAGAGGAAAAAATCCAAACCTCTTTGCTAATGCTGATTTATATTGGTCTGCTTAATTTGAATGGTGATGCTGTGCATCAACCCATTAAATTGCCCATTTTGCAAAAAGCATTCGAGCTATATCGTGAAATTAAAAAATCCATCCAAAACTATCCTTGGATGGATTTGGATATTAATGATGCTTGGTCTATGGCACAGGAACTTCGCAATAACGATGCTTATATAAGATGTTGCCGTGTGTGTGCGATGCCTTATTTCACTTCTATTTATCAACGTACTACTGTCGATTGTCCGTTTTGTGTGCCTTAGCGCTGGGAAAAAGAAATGTGTAATCTAAGCGTTATGATCCCTTTCGGCTCATATTTTTTGCCTGCTCCATCGCGATTTCATTAATTGAGTTCAGGGCGCGAGTGTTTGAAGCACCTTCGATTGCTTTCACTGCAATGGCTTGGACTTGATGGCTGGCTTCTTCAAGCTTTCTGGTGAGTGTCTCGATTTGCATCGCTTGTTTAGTTACGGTTTCTTTGAGCGAGGCAATGCTGAGTTCTGCTACACGCTTGTCTGCTTCGCTCTCCTTGATATTTAGCATCGTCTCTTGTTTGAACTGGTTTTCTGTTTGTATAGCAGTTTCTTTTTTGGCTTGCTCAATCGCAACCGATAACTCGGCTGGAAAATCTGCAACACGAGCACGAAGCTCAGTCAATTCAGATTCGCGCATGGTGATCGCGGCCTCACGCTCAGCGAATGCTTGTTCTTGTTTTTGCCGCAAGGCGTAAAGTTCTTTTTCCTGGGTCAGCTTCTTCTCTGTATAAAGATCATTATCTTTCTTTCTAGTTAACGCCAGTGTGTATTCATACTCTTCTTTCTCACGTTCACGTTCTTTCTTGAGCTGAGCTTCATTCTCCTTCAATAGAGCGAGGTGGCTTTCCTGTTCCTTTTTCCATTCAGCTCTCCTGGCCAGCATCTCCGCTTCAAAACGCTCCGTAGCGTTGGCTCGTTGAGTTTCAAACTGGGATTGCTTTTCCTCATGGTCTTTAATTAATAACGCCAGCGTTTCTGCAACAACATCAATATCGTATAGTTCTCTGAGTTTCCTGGTCTCAATATCAATGGCCGAGCGAATTTCACTCAATTTATCGGCTTCTACAGTAAGCATGGAGGAAACATCCGTCAACGCTTTGCCCACATTGAGATTAAGATCTGCTAATCCCTTGATGATTGAATCCACCGTATAAGTCGATGCTTTTTCAACCAGCGCCGTTTCTGAGACTTTGGCAATCTCCGCTTTCTTTTCAGTCACAGCGACTGCTTGCTCCTGATACCGTTGTGTCAATTCAGCATAGGCTTTCAAAATTTCTTCTTTGTTGTTCTTTAAAGAGATATGCGCTATTGGCTTGTTCATTTTTTCTTTATCCTTGGGGACATAAGTTGAGTAAGGCTTAGTGTTTATAAGGCTTTGAATGCCAAACAAGAAATATAAATTTTTTAGTCTTAATGTAAAGTGGAAGAGGAAGCGCTGCTAATGCTTGGTTAGCATTTTAAGATCAGTGATGTTGGTGAGCGAAAAACGGTACATTTCACTCCGACCATTCTTTGAATAGGTGAGCGCCCCCATTTCAATGTCAGAAAAATAAAAGACGATAGCAGGCAGCAATATATTTTGAAGAGTGCATATGCCCTGGTAAAAATGCTCGCTGGGTGTTTCAGAAAATCTCAATCCTGTGACGGTTATTTCTTGGCCCAGTTGCCAGCTGGCGCTTTTCTGGATGGCAGCCAACACCCCAATCAGCGTATCGTCTTTTGTGGGGTCTGAAATAGAATAGCTATCCTTTAATAGGATGTCTTTGTCCATTAACTCGAAAAAATAGTTCCATACTATGTCGAGCTTGTCTGCCTCAGTGAGCAGCTTTTTTAGCGTTGCGATCGAATGCATAGGGCTTCCATGCTGCTTGTCTTCAAAACATTATTATATGATGAAGTGGATTATATTTGGTCAGGGTTGGTCCATCCTGCTTGCGTTTTGCATGAAAAATTTTAAATCTCCATTCGAGCTGCACCTATGCATCCACACAACACTCTGATTCGTAAAAATGGTCGTTTGACGAAATGGAAATTAAAGTACGCTAAGCTTTTTGAAAGGATTGTAATGGCCTATTAAAAATAACTTTTAATGTAACTACAAATGTAGTACTATGAATTATGGAATTTGAATGGGCCGAACGCAAAGACAAGGCCAACCAACGTAAGCATGGCTTCAAATCTAGCGAAGCCGTCGCTTTATTTCTAGATCCATTCCGCATCGAACGGCATGATGGTCAAGAGGAACATCTGGAAGATCGTTGGCTTACTATAGGTTTAGTAGATAACTTTGAGTTAGTGGCGGTCTATACCATGCGCAGCGAGTTCATTAGGATGATCTCAGCAAGAAAGGCAGAAGCTCATGAACGAAAAGAATATTGGAAAAACCGTTAAATTTACTCTTGACCCTAAAAATCCACCTACATTGAGCGCAGCAACTAAAGAACGCTTAATGAGAATGCAAGATCAAGATATTGATTTCAGCGATATTCCACAGAGTCCTAAAGGGGTTATGTGGTCACAGCCTGGTGCCTTAATTTCTAATGAAAATAAGCAGCAAGTGACATTACGACTAGATGCAGACGTAATAAATTTCTTCAAATGCACAGGTAAACGCTATCAAAGCCGCATCAATGCAGCCCTACGAGAGTATATGATTCTTCATAAAAGTATTTAATACTGACTTAGCTAAACGCTTTAATGTGTTAATGACCACATGTTGAAAAAATCCCTGCATGCCATGTGATAGCGCTGCAGGGATATATTGTGTTCTAGCCTAAATTGATCATAACGTTATGATTCAACCTCAGCAATAAAGCGCCGAGCAGCCACTTCCCCTAAATTAAGCAAATACTCCATCGTCACAATTGAAAGCGGTGGATCCTCTTCTGACGCTCCGCTGGCCGTATCTTGATCTCAATATCGTACCCGAGTCGGTTTAGGCATCCCATTAGCTTGCGCTCGGAAAGGTTAGAAAAGTCGCCACGTATCATGCCTGATACTTTCGGTTGAGGGATACCCATGCGCCGACCAGCCTCTTCTTGGGTTAGGCCGAGGCGACGCACAGCACGAGTAATTTCAATTACAAGGCCAGACTTGATTTTTAGCTTTTCGGCATCTTGCAAGTCA
The DNA here is from genome assembly GCA_031963365.1 of Mycoavidus cysteinexigens. Classification (GTDB taxonomy): domain Bacteria; phylum Pseudomonadota; class Gammaproteobacteria; order Burkholderiales; family Burkholderiaceae; genus JASSUD01. Next base: position 2,881 of record JASSUF010000134.1, on the reverse strand, counting down.
AGATCAGCGAAAACGTTACCCGAGCCAGTTTCGATCTCGATATCTTCAATCATGCGCTTTTTCATGTCTTTGGTTAGACCCAACACTGCTAGCGGCTAGCTAATTCATTTTGTGTAATGCGTAACAGTGGGAGGCAAAGTTAATCACGACATTCATCGCCCCCCACTGTTCTGTTTTAAGGAATGCATGGGATAACGCCAAATCCCTTCGGCTTTTTCGGCCGTCCTCCAAGCTTTCCATTCTGACGAGCAGCGATGGCTTTCTTTTCAGACAACACTTTCCCTCCTTTTTTCCCCATCTCGGCAGCCATCCATCGCTTAGACCCAAGAAAGCCTTCCAGAAGTGCTGGGATATATAAATCTGTATCAAGACGAGGGAAATATACGCCTAGTCCAGAAGGAGTAACTTCAGCATCTATCAAATCTCTAGGGTGCACATTTTCCAAGCCCTGTGCATCATGTGGAGAAAAAGCCAGTTCGATTCCAGTGTTCAGTGCGATTACCACACGAGAAACACGCTGATCATAATGAACAGATACGGCGCTTGGAAAGGCTTCTTTCTTCTCAATAGCACGGCGATTAGCTGCTTCAAAAGCTTCATTAGAAATCTTCATGAATTCGCCTCCATTCTTTACATAGCAAAGTGAGGTTATTAAAAAGTTCCGTGGCAATTTTCTCTAAGTTCTTGTGCGGGAAACCATAGTTCTCACGCAATTCGGGTGGCCCTTTTGGGCAATGCAGGTTAAACACCGCCTCACAGCCATTGCCAATAATATGTACGTGGGCTGGACGATGATCATTTGGGTAAATCGTCACACGTAACCCGAAAACGTTTAGTACAGTTGGCATATTATCAAAAACCCAATCAGCTTTGGTTATTATTTCATTACCTGAAATAACTAAGCCATCATTTAATCTCAGAGAGAAAGCGCCGAGCGGCTACTTCCCCCAAATTGAATAGGTACTCCATCGTTGTTAGTGAAAGCGGCCTTCTTTCTTCTTCTGAGGCGCCACTCGCCAAATCTTGATTGTTACGTGCCAGTTTGCAGAGCATTCCAAGCCCTGCAATGATTTTAGCCGCGTCTTCCAGATCGTCGATAATAAAGTCCAGACCTGCCTTGTTCGCAGCGGCACAAATATCAACATTAAAAATACTGCACTCAAATTCGAGAGGATTCGCATCGGTATAGCTATGTCCGCGATCAGTAGAAGCATTCAGATCAGTCATGGCAATTCCTCCTATCGTGAATGCAATGCTGATTTTTGCTTCTATTACGCTGATGATATGAGAAAGATCGTTTTATAAAAGTGGCATGCAGTAGCTCGTGTGCCTTATGATTAGGGCTAGCCATGATTCACCTCCAGTTAGGTGGACTGTGGTTAGACTCTGCATAGTGTTAGCGCACTATGTAGAGTCGCTTTTTTTCAAATCTTTTAAGAATTAAATTATCTCTATTGGAGATAATTTAGCATGCTACTTAAGAAGAGTCAATTAAAGATTAGGGTACTGTGAAGCGCTTTGGTGAAAAAATGCGACGCTTACGCGAGCAACGAGGCATGACGCTACAAGGATTAGCGAAAATCTTAGGACTAAATAGCTACGGCTATCTATCCGAACTCGAAACTAGCAAAAAATTTCCAACGACTACATTCGTCATTGCTATTGCAGACATTTTTGATGTTTCTACAGACGCGTTACTTCGAGATGAAATAGAACTTCCACCAGAGCATGAAAATCTGTGATCTGAAATGAAAAACTGGTGCCGGCCCATATGCACCGCACCATAGAAAAGCCCTGCAACGCCAGCATATGGCAGGCAAGGATTTTTTGCCTAATCGGGGTAGACCCAACACGTTGATAATCCAAAGGGTGCTGGCTCAGCCGAACTGGCAAGGCAAGCTGACGCCACGCGACTACGCTGCCTTGACTCCATTGATTTTGGAGCACGTCAACCCGTATGGCCGGTTTGATCTCGACATGAATACTAGATTGGCATTGCTGTGATCAAGATGGCGGCTGGTGACACGAGTGTTGGGTCTACCCCAACCTCGATAACCTTCAGCCTTGCGCGAATAATATCCATGTCCTCTATCAGAGTAGGAAGAATGATTGCATTTTGCTCTTTCTCATAAGCCAAGCTCGCTATGCGAGCCCAGGCGTATAAGGCGTAAAAAAATGTCGTTTGGCTTCTGATAGATCAATATAAGGTCAGGCTTGATATGACAATCGCCAGTTAATGCATGTCTCGATGTCGCGACGCCAGAGGCTGATCATTGGCTAGCGCCGTGATAATCGGCACTACATCATCATCTAGCGTTGCACGATGATGACCCTTACTCTCCCCTTTTATAGTCACGTTTAAACTGATTCGTCCATTCAATCGTCCGCATGCAACGCATCCATCAATGCTTCAACGCTTTTAACGCTGGGAAGTTTGCCTTCACGAGCTTCCCTCATCGCGGCAATAGTAATTGCGTTTGGAATCAGCGGCTCAAATGGCAAAGCCTCCTCATTGGCAACACGAATTAATAAGAGACGGAAAGCATCCGATACAGTCAATCCTATAGACGCGAGCACGGCAGCGGCCTTTTCTTTAACGTGCCCATCAATTCGAGCACGAACCATTGCGTTTGCAGCCATAATTTTATCCTCCGATAAATATAATGCGCCACATTGTGGCACAACATATTTTCTTTCTCGCTTTTATAAAAATGTCTTAAAAACGGTCGTTTTGTAGACTCTTACCAAAGCAAAAGTTCAGTCTTTCTTCTGCCTAATGATGAGATTTTTGTTCATTAAATAACCATATAAATATATGGCTATTTATATGGGTGCGCCCAGCATGGGCGCAATCTTGGAGGTGCAAGTCCTCCCGTAAGTT
>JASSUF010000005.1:0-34830 GCA_031963365.1 Mycoavidus cysteinexigens | reverse complement strand
TCAACTTACGGGAGGACTTGCACCTCCAAGATTGCGCCCATGCTGGGCGCACCCATAAAAAAACGGCCGCATCAACGTATGCAGCCGTTTTTTTATTCTTTAGGTCGCCTTGGGGTTTTGTCATAAAACTGCGCTATCAATTCTTCAAGTAGATAGCGCTGCGGCTCTGGTAACGCCGCAATTTTTTCTGCGAGGGCTAAAGGAGGAAGAGAAGATTTAGATCCTGTAGACAGATCGGGAGATTTCATCCCTTCAGAAAGAGCCGGAAGCTCAGGAGGAGGTGGTCCATAATGTAGCCAGTGCTCACTCACTTCCAACCAATGTGCTAATGTTTTAAGCTTATCCGTTGTCGGTATAGTGAGGCCAGTGAGCCATTTATGCGCGGTTTGTACAGAAATCCCACCGCCTTCGGGATGACGCAAATTAAACCGACGTGCCAAATCCGTCGCCCCTTTAACCGGTTTAGGGCCACGATTGAGCGCCAGTCTTAAGCGCTTAGAGAATTCGTTTTTTTCTTCTGAGGAAGGCATAGGCTGCATTGTGCGCGGCCCAGCCTTTAATAACATCAACTAAATAGGGGATTAATGCTATTAATATCTAGATAAGCAGAAAATCATCATGCTCATCAGATAAAACCCATAGCTCTATTTCGAGGAAAAAATTGACCATGCAGGGCCACTCTTTTGCACAAGTATGGAACCAAGGAGATCCCGTAGCGCGGATAACGGTTCTGATACTGCTAGGTATGTCCATATTTTCTTGGACTATTATTTTTATAAAAAGCTGGAATTATTTCCAAACCAACACCATAGCCCGCAAAGTAGAGCACGCGTTGTGTCACTCCTATGACTTTGACCAATTTGTTAACTCACTGGATACGCTCAAGGCTTGCCACTTCCGCGCGCTTACGCATGCAGCTCAAGAAGCATTCCATCGGCATCAAAACCAACAATATTGGTACGCTCAGATCGATGCTGGAGACTGGATTACCTGCAGCATAAAAAGTGCAATGGATACTATTGCCAGACAATTACAAGCCGGCCTGGGCATTCTCGCATCCATTGGCTCCACAGCGCCATTTATTGGTCTATTTGGCACGGTGTGGGGCATTTATGGTGCCCTGCTCTCCATTAGCCAAACAGGGCTGACGTCCATAGAGCATGTGGCTGGCCCGATAGGCGAATCGCTGATTATGACTGCACTAGGCCTTGCGGTGGCTATTCCAGCAGTACTTGGCTATAACGCATTCACACGCAGCAATAAAAGCTATACCGCTACGATCAACCGTTTCGCACATACTCTGCATGCTTATTTTATGGCCCGCACCCCTTCCAGTACATTACAACAAGATGCACTTAGGCACGATGAATGAAGCCCGATCTCTTTTCTGATGAATATGATGATGCGCTGATGAGCGAAATCAATATGACGCCGTTTATTGATGTCATATTGGTTTTACTGATTATTTTTTTAGTCACGATCCCCGTTATTCGCCACACCCTCACGCTGACCCTTCCCAAGGCTAGCAGTACACCACAGAAAACACAGTTAATGCCTGTTAAGTTAAGCATTGAGGCTAATGGCAGCGTTTTATGGGATGGGAAGCCCATCGACAAAACAACGCTGTCCACCCGTTTTTTAACACTATCCAAACAAACACCCCAACCCGAACTGCATATTTATGCAGACCGTGCCGTGCGGTATGAAGATATTGCACAGGTCATGTCTGCCGCACAGGCGAATCAGTTAACGAAGCTGACTTTTGTGACAGAGCCAGCTTCGCATTGAAGCTTAGTTTGCAAAGCTATAGCAAATCTTGTGAGGCACAAACCCCAACATGCACACCACTATCCTCTAATTTATGCCCACGAAAAACTGCTTTACTCTTTCAAACCAGTTCTTATGCTTTCCTTTCCATTGCATTGGCAAACCTTATCGCTTCATTCGCCTCCTTCTGCTGTTTCATCAAAAACTGATAACCTATATTACTGGGCATGGTATGCGCAGCAACCTTGGAGCCTTTAGCTTGCAACCCCCCTCCTAGAAAGGATACGGGCGACATTTTACTGCTGCCTTGGGTACTCGGATTGTGCGTGCTTAAAGCTTGAGGACTGGTAAGACTGGCAGGGTTAGCAGTGCTATTAGTAATTTTGGTCATATTTTTCTCCTGGATATGTGTTTTATTAAGTTATTCCAGTCTATATTGGACTAGAAAAATAAAAAAGCCGTGTCACGAAAAGCTTTTTGGTATTACGAACGCTTTTGCTGAAAACCCAACATGCACACCACTATCCTCTAATTTCCGCCCACAAAAAAATCCCCTCTATGTGATTAATCACATAGAGGGGATTTTTTATAAACGCTAGCTCATACAAGGCTAATCGAAAAACTGCTTTACTCTGTCAAACCAGCTCTTACTTTGTGGGCTGTGTTTGGTGCCGCTTTCGCTTAGCGATTGCGCAAATTGCGTAGGCAAAGTGCGCGGCTCCTCCGTTAATTTGACGGGGATTTCGAGTTGCGCGTGCGCATAAGGTTACTGACAAGACATTCAAGCCCCGCCATCAGCTGCTCGCTCTCTCTTTTACTTTTCTCCAGCGCTCTTTGAGCTTTCTCCTCATCCTCCGTCATTATAATTGAGTTGCCGAGTATTAAAATTGTCTTCGGGTGTGTTTCCCTGAAAATGGACAATTCCTCGCCATTCATATTAATATCCACTAACTCCAGACTTGTACTTTCTTTAAAGTTTGTCAAACCCAGCGGAGTAATGTGAGAATGGTTTAGCTTGAGCGTCTTCAAATGCGGTAACTTTTTACCTAGATTCTTCATGTGTTCATCAGTAACGCCTAAACAGCTTTTTAATTCCAAATGCTCCACTGACTTAGGTATTGCTGCCAAACCCACATGACTAAAAGTACTGCCATGCAGTGTCAAAAATCCAAGGTTATTTCCTTGACCATTGGCCATCGCGTTTTGAAATTCCTTTTCATCTTTAAAGGTCCGATCAGACTTTACAATCGAACCCCATTCTCTACTAACTGGGCGCATACTTTGGCTACTTGTGCGGCTCAGATAACCTACGACATGTAATTTAAGCTCATCAGGCAGGCTTCCCAACCCTGAATGGTGCGCGGGCATTTTATTGCTGCCTTCGGCATTTTGCTTTTGCGTGCTTAAAACTTGAGGCTTTACAACACTCGCAGAGTGAGTCAAGGTACCAATAGTTGTTCCCATATTTATCTCCTGTATACGTGTTTTATTAAGTTATTCCAGTCTATATTGGACTAAGCAAATAAAAAGCCAAGCCACGAAAAGCTTTTTGGTATTACGAACGCTTTTGCTGCAAATATGCGCCCACGAAAAAATCCCCTCTATGTGTTTGATCACATAGAGGGGATTTTTTATAAACGCTAGCTAAAACAAGCCTAATCGAAAAACTGCTTTACTCTGTCAAACCAGCTCTTACTTTGTGGGCTGTGTTTGGTGCCGCTTTCGCTTAGCGATTGCGCAAATTGTGTGAGCAAAGTGCGCTGCTCCTCCGTTAATTTGACGGGGGTTTCGAGTTGCACGTGCACATACAGGTCCCCGTGGGTATTGTTGTGTACGTTTTTCATCCCTTTTCCGCGCAGACGGAAGGTTTTTCCGGATTGCGTGCCTTCGGGTACGGTGAAGCTTACACGGCCGTGTAGCGTAGGGACTTCGATCTCTCCGCCTAATGCAGCCGTAGTAAAAGCAACGGGCATACGGCAATGTAAATCATCTCCATCACGCTCAAACACATCGTGTGGTTTGATATGGATTTCAATATACAAATCGCCTGGGGGGCCGGCGTTTTGGCCCGGCTCACCATTGCCTGAAGAACGAATGCGCATACCTTCGTCTATGCCGGCAGGAATATGGACAGCAAGCGTTTTATTCCGTTTTACTTTCCCTTCGCCATGGCATGCATGACAGGGGTGCGGAATATAGCGCCCTGTGCCATGACATTTTTGGCAAGGTTGCTGCAAGCTAAAAAAGCCTTGCGCCATGCGTATGGTGCCGCTGCCTTTGCAAAGATTACAGGTCTGTGCCTTGGTACCGGCTTTTGCTCCCGAACCTTTACAGGTGCTGCAGTCATCCCAACTAGGCACGCGAATTTGTGCATCATGGCCACGAGCGGCTTGCTCAAGGGTAATTTCCATGCGGTAACGAAGATCTGCTCCCCGATACACACGTGGGCCGTCCTCCTCTGCACCGCCTCCGCCACCAAAGATGTCGCCAAAGATATCGCCAAAGCTTTGTGAAAACCCATGGAAACCTTGTCCACGGCCTCCACCGCCTCCGCCCATACTAGGATCCACTCCTGCATGACCAAACCGGTCATAAGCAGCGCGCTTTTGCGCGTCACTTAAAACTTCGTAGGCTTCTTTTACTTCTTTAAAATGCTCTTCTGCTTCTTTGCTACCCGGGTTGCGATCAGGATGAAATTTCATCGCTAACCGGCGGTACGATTTTTTTATATCTTCATCGCTCGCATTTTTTGCAACGCCCAAGGCATCGTAATAATCGCGCTTTGAATCGCCTTGTTTTGCCATAGTGTTGAATGCCTTTAGAACCTATTCAAAATGGATCAAAAAGCGCTTATTGGGCAGCTTTGGTGCTAAAGAAGAAGCAAACGTACTAAGTTACGTTTGCTTCTTCGGGCACTACAGCCACAAATAAGCGCTTTTTTGAAGGATTGAGAACTGGTTTTTAGTCTTTTTTGACTTCTGTAAATTCTGCATCTAGAACATCTTCTTCTTGCTTCGAAGTTTTAGCATTGGATGCAGCTGCAGCTTCTTCACCTTGCGGGGCATTCTTCATTGCTTCTTTGAGCGCATCTAAATCCGCATCAGCACTGCCTAATTTTTGAGCAGCTTGCTCGAGCGCCTGGATTTTATCGTCAATTGCCGCTTTGTCCGTGCCTTTTAACGCTTCTTCCAATGCTTTGAGCGCGGTATCCACTTCGCCTTTATCTTCTTCGCTCAGCTTATCGCCTTTCTCAGTGAGACTCTTTTGCGTGCTGTGCACCAGGGCTTCACCACGGTTACGTGATTCTACCAATTCACGCATTTTGCGATCTTCTTCTGCATTGATTTCTGCGTCTTTAACCATGGCTTGAATTTCAGCTTCAGACAGACCAGAGTTTGCCTTGATGGTAATTTTATTAGCCTTGCCACTGGCTTTATCTTTAGCCTGTACGTGCAAGATACCATCTGCATCGATATCAAAACCTACTTCGATTTGCGGTGCGCCTCGAGGTGCGGGCTCAATACCTTCTAGGTTAAATTCGCCCAATAATTTGTTGTGCGCGCACATTTCGCGCTCACCTTGGAACACTTTGATCGTTACGGCAGGTTGATTGTCATCTGCAGTTGAAAAGACCTGTGCTTGTTTAGTTGGGATAGTGGTGTTTTTAGTAATGAGCTTGGTCATCACACCACCAAGGGTTTCAATTCCAAGAGATAACGGAGTCACATCGAGCAATAATACATCTCGACGATCGCCTGAGAGCACTTGACCTTGAATCGCAGCGCCTACAGCCACAGCTTCATCAGGATTCACATCCCGACGAGGATCTTTACCAAAAAAGGTTTTGACGGTCTCTTGCACTTTAGGCATGCGCGTCATACCGCCAACCATAATCACATCATGGATGTCACCCACATCTACGCCTGCATCTTTAATTGCTGTGCGGCATGGAGCGACTGTGCGTTCGATCAAATCTTCAACCAAGGCTTCTAATTTCGCGCGAGAAAGCTTGACGTTCAAATGCTTAGGACCGCTGGCATCTGCTGTGATGTAAGGCAGATTGATTTCGGTGCCTTGGGAAGTAGAAAGCTCGATTTTGGCTTTTTCAGCAGCTTCTTTTAAACGTTGCAGTGCGAGCACATCTTTAGAAAGATCTACACCTTGCTCTTTCTTAAATTCACCGATCACAAAATCAATGATGCGCTGATCAAAGTCTTCCCCACCGAGGAAGGTATCGCCATTTGTGGAGAGCACTTCAAATTGCTTTTCGCCATCTACATCAGCAATTTCGATAATGGATATATCAAATGTTCCACCACCTAAGTCATACACGGCAATTTTACGATCGCCTTTTTCTGTTTTATCTAAACCAAAGGCCAAGGCTGCTGCAGTAGGCTCATTGATAATGCGCTTCACCTCTAAGCCTGCAATACGGCCTGCATCTTTAGTGGCCTGACGCTGGCTGTCATTGAAATAAGCAGGAACGGTAATAACGGCTTCTGTAACGGTTTCACCTAAAAAGTCTTCCGCTGTTTTTTTCATTTTGCGCAGTACTTCTGCGGAAATTTGCGGAGGAGCTAATTTTTGATCACGTACCTTAATCCAAGCATCTCCATTATCTGCTTGCATAATTTCATAAGGCATTAAACCAATATCTTTTTGCACCGCGTCTTCTGCAAAGCGTCGACCAATCAAACGCTTAACGGCATATAGAGTATTTCTTGGATTAGCAACTGCTTGGCGTTTCGCAGAAACACCTACCAAAATTTCTCCATCTTCACGATAGGCAATAATCGAAGGGGTGGTGCGTCCGCCTTCTTCATTTTCAATCACTCGAGGCTGATTGCCTTCAAGAATAGCTACGCAAGAATTCGTGGTACCCAGGTCAATACCAATTATTTTGCTACCCTTTTTACTCATTAAAATCTCCTGACTCATCGAATATACATAGGGAGGCACCTACCTCCCTTTTTTATAAGAAATGCTTTTACCAGGCTAGGACACGCCCTAAGAAACTAATATCTAGCCTGGCAACTACCATTAAGACTGGCAAATAGTAACCAATGCTGGCCGCAATACCCGATCGGAAACCAAATACCCTTTTTGCAGCACCGCCACAATCGTGTTGGCAGCTTGTTCTGCAGGCAACGTAGCAATCACTTGATGTCGGTGAGGATCAAATACTTCGCCGCTCACGGGATCAATACAGGTCACGCGCCCTTTCTCCAATGCACTTCGCAACTGGCGCAGAGTAAGGTCTACCCCATCACGCATTTTGCTTACATCCTCACCAGAATCTGCCAAAGCGGCTTCTAAGCTATCTACCACAGGCAACAGATGCTCAGCAAACTGCTCAATCGCAAATTTATGTGATTTTTGCAATTCTTCTCGAGCCCTGCGGCGTGTATTTTCTGTTTCAGCTTGCGCGCGCAATACTTGCTCTTTTAAATCAGCTAATGCCTTTTGCATTTCTTCTTCGCGCTTTTTTTGATCTGCATCAACCGTCGCAAATGGCTGGGAAGCCGCTATAGCAGCTTCATCTTCTTGCTCAATGGCACCATGTACTTGCTCTGTCGCACCATTATGCGATTCTGTGTTCAATTCATGGACATCATGCCCAGCCGGAAAAGGATTCACTTTGTCTTTTTTCATATTGATTGATATTAAATAAGTCTAGTGTGGAATGAGTGGTGTGCAATGCAATGAAGCATACGTAGGGACGATCTTCAAAATCACAACCCCAAAAACTAGGTTCTCTAGGAAAATGCTGATTAATGCCCATTTTCCTTGTCAGATGGGGCCTGTGATTCATTGAGTAGTTTCCTAGGGCTATGCGCTTCAACTAATGCAGCGAGGCACTCAATAAATAATGGATCCGCATTCAAGCACGCGATGCGATGATAGCTTTTCCCCCCAGCATGCAAAAAAGTTTCACGCCCAAGACACCCAATTTCTTCGATAGTTTCCAAGCAATCTGCTGTAAAGCCTGGGCAAAACACATCTACACGCTTTACAGATGCGGCTCCCAATGCTCTGAGCGTATCAACCGTATAAGGCTGTAGCCAAGGAGTAGGGCCAAATTGAGATTGAAAGGTTACAAGACATTCCTCTTCGGTTAGAGACAGCGCCTCTCTTAACAAAGCGGCAGTGGTCTGACACTGATTGGCATACGGATCCCCACGCTCCACCATACGCTTGGGCAAGCCATGAAAACTTAAAAGTAGCCGATCTCCGTTTGCAAAATTAGGCCTTTTATGTTCAGCCCAATAAGTCTGAATACGGCCCACCAGTGCATCAATATACGGTGGAAAATCTGCGTAATGCGCAATCGTTTGAATTTCAGGGGGTACGCGCTGCGCTTGCAAAATATTCCATACCTTATCCCATACACTGGCTGTTGTGCTTGCAGCGTATTGGGGATACATCGGCACCAGCAAGATACGCTTTACCCCAGCGCGCTCTAATCGATCAAAGCAGTTTTCCATCGAAGGAGAGCCATAGCGCATCGCATATTGCACCAATATCTTTTGACCGTTCGCATCAAAGTGTGCCTGAAGCGCTTTAACTTGTTGCTCAGTATGTACACGTAGCGGTGAACCTTCAGGTAACCACACTAGCTCATATTTCTGTGCTGACGTACGCGCACGCAACGGCGCAATCAATAAACGTAAAAGCGGTTGCCAGAGCAATGGTGGCAACTCAACCACCCGCCTATCTGACAAAAATTCAATCAAATAACGTCGCACTGCCTGCGTGGTAGGCGCATCGGGCGTACCCAAATTAAACAGTACCACCCCCGTGCGTACTTCTGTGTGCTGCGAGATTTCAAAGCTTGAAGCGGTGGGTTCATACACATCCACGGTCATATAAAACCCTCAAGAATATATTTAGATTGGTTTTCAACTATTTAAAAGCATCTTCTTTTAAGTGGTACCGCGCGCAAAGTGCTACTACTGCCTTTAACTACCACTTTGCTTGTTCCCCTAAAAGAGACATTGTTTATAATTAAAAACATATTCCATATAGAGTTTATCTTTATAACTCTATAAACTAATTTCATGCACATGACTAGAGAGTCATCGGCCTTATGACTTTTAGCTAGTACACACACTCTATTTAAATTTGTCATCATGCTGTAAATGCAGCGCACCGTGAAAAGTTCCATCGCTGTCAAAGTATTACTTTCCAAAATACATTGTTGGGTTTTTATAGCGCACTTTTTGTACCAAGCAAATTGTTCAACCATCCATACAAGGAGATTTAAGTGAAAGTTTTCATACTCGATGACCGCCCTGAGCGGTGCGAAGGCCTCAAAACACTGTTGCGCCAAATTGACCGACATGCCCATTTTGCGCAAGCTTCTAATTGGAAACAGGTTTTACGCACCTTAGAATTTGGGCTACCTGATTTATTCATCATAGATTGGCAGCTTAACTGGATCCATACTTCAGCGATTATGGAATTATTAAGCACCTACCCTACACTGCAAATTGCCATTTTTACAGAAGATCTCTCTTCTATGGATGTACACCAGCTTTTACATGCTGGGGTACTGGGCATCCTTCCACGCGACCTAGATCCCCATCATGTATTACGGGCACTGGAACTTGTTTTATGGGGCGGACGTTATATTCCTTCCGGGGCATTAAATTTAAATTTACCCAATGAAAATCGCCCTGCAGGAAAAAGTATTACTGCCCTACCAAAACCCTCTCTGCGTCATGCAAAAGGCGTTTCCAGGCTTTCTCCACGTCAACACCAGATTATTCGATTTCTTCATATGGGAAGCACGAATAAAATGATGGCACGCGCACTTAATATCAGTGAAGGTACCGTCAAAATTCACCTAAGCACCATCTACAGATTATTAGGGGCAACTAATCGGGCTTCAGCAGTCGCGTTTTATAATAACTGGCAATTCGAGCGTCAAAAAACAGAAGCGCCTACTTATTCACTACAAAACCATACGCAGCCAAAAACATTCACCTTACTAGAATCCAATAGCGTCTCTGATCTAGAAAGCCTAACGCCGGTAAAACCTTACTCTGCGTTATTGAATAAAACCGCTCAAAATGACCATCAGCAACGAATGATTGCGCAAACATTGCCTGCTTATTCATCTGGCACACCTCCGCCACTAACGACAGAGGAAACCACAAAAAATAAAAAAGACCGGTAAAGTACAGGCTTTTTTGGGTTGGTGGTGAGGAACGTTCCTCACCACCAACCCACTACAAACCAACGCCCGGCATCCCAGACACAACAATGAATACATCTTTAGCCAACCTTCTTAAAGAGGGTGCGCAAGCGCTTGGCATATCGCTACATGAGCAACAATCTACCTGCTTACTAGACTTTCTTCGCCTGCTAGAAAAATGGTCATATACCTATAATTTGACAGCCATTCGAGACCCGCACGCTATGCTGGTCCAACATCTTTTAGATTCGCTCGCCCTAGCTCCTTGGTTACTTGCCGCGCATGGGCCACACGCAAAGCTCTTAGATACAGGTACAGGAGGGGGCTTACCGGGTATTCCACTAGCGGTTGTTCTGCCCGAGTACCAAATAACCCTCAATGATGTGGTGCAGAAAAAAGTCGCTTTTCTGACACACGCCAAATCGCTATTAAGCTTATCTAATGTATCAATCGCTGCAGGCCGAATTGAAACGCTCCAAGTTGGTGCAGCCATACACCAGCCTTTTGATTGCATTGTGTCGCGCGCTTTTGCCAGTTTGTCTGATTTCGTTGCAGTGGCACATCACCTGTTAGCGCCTGGTGGATCGATGTGGGCAATGAAAGGCACACTTCCAGAGGCAGAAATAGCATCGCTACAAAATCAGGTACATATCCAGCAAATTATCCCGCTCGAGGTTCCTTACCTTGAAGCACAACGCCACCTTATCCAAATGACTATACTTCCCACTAATAAAAATCCAGAATCTCTTTAGGATCTATCCGATAAGCAAGTTATATTACGCACTTCATACCAATACACACCACCCCTTGGTAAAGCAAATTGCCCGCTTCTGCCATACATTGCCCATCTATCGACTGATCAAACAGGCATCTAATTTATGACGGCAAAAACTTTTTGCATTACGAATCAAAAAGGAGGCGTCGGTAAAACCACGACCACAACCAATCTTGCTGCTGCACTTGCAGCAAAAGACCTGCGTGTTCTATTAATAGATCTGGATCCGCAAGGCAACGCAACGATGGGAAGTGGAGTGGATAAAGCAAACTCCAGCCCAACCATTTATGAAGTGTTGATGGGCGAGGCAGACATTGCACAAACCCGCGTCTCCTGCGCAGCAGGTTATGACGTGCTGCCGGCAAATCGAGAACTTGCAGGTGCCGATATAGAATTGGTTCAGATAGAGCAACGCGAAAAACAATTAAAAAAAGCCCTGGCCAAAGTAAGCGACGACTACGATTTCATTCTGATCGATTGCCCGCCTGCTCTATCTTTACTAACCCTCAATGCGCTATGCGCAGCACAAGGCGTCATTATCCCTATGCAGTGCGAGTATTTTGCATTGGAGGGATTATCTGACCTTGTAAACACCATCAAACACATCCATTCCCACCTCAACCGCTCGCTAAAAACAATTGGTCTACTACGCGTGATGTTTGATCCCCGCATCACCTTGCAGCAACAAGTATCCGAACAATTAAAAAAACACTTTGGTGAAAAAGTGTTCAACACCGTAATCCCCCGCAATGTACGCCTAGCCGAAGCCCCCAGCTACGGCCTACCAGGCATAGTATTCGACCGCAACTCCCGCGGCGCCCAAGCCTACATAGCATTCGGCGCAGAAGTAATCGAACGCACAAATAAGCTGTAGGTTGGTGGTGAGGTACGAACCCCAACATGCACACCACGGTCTTCTTGAAAACCAGCGTATAAATTGCCCCTGCCCCAAAAAGTCAGATCCGATATCTAACATTTGTGGGTAGGGTCATATCTCTAATTTATAAGCTGGTTTTCAAGGAGACCGTGGTGAGCAATATAAGCTTTAGCCTAAATTTTCTATTTTTTTTCTGCCGCTACTAGCATCTCTTTTGCATGCTCTCGTGTTTTCGTGGTGAGGTTTGCACCGCCCAGCATGCGTGCCATTTCTTCAACGCGTGCGTCGAAGTCAAGCGGAGCTATGTGGCTTACGGTGCGGCCATGGGGGTCTGTCGCTTTGCTTACACAGAAATGATGTTGTGCATGTGCCGCTACTTGTGGCAAATGGGTCACACATAAAACTTGATGTTCTGCTGCTAGTTCGCGCAGGAGTCTACCGACCGCTTCTGCGGCTGCACCTCCTACCCCGCTGTCTACTTCATCAAAAATCAACGTAGGTATTGCATTGGTTTTGCTTGATACAACGGCTAGTGCCAATGCAATGCGCGCTAGTTCTCCTCCTGATGCTACTTGTGCAAGAGGGCGCAATGTGCCGTCTTCGTGGCTGGTGAGCCGAAATTCAATGCGCTCGTCTCCATATGCACTACCTAGCATCTGGTCTTGGCTATTTGGCACATCGGGTAAATCGGTTTCTATTAATGCAACTTCAAAACGCCCTCCTGCCATGGAAAGGCTTTGCATATGGTCGGTTACGGCTTTACTAAAAGCCGGAGCTGCGGCTGCACGTGCTTTTGAAAGGCGTGCAGCGCAGGTTTGGTAATGTTGCTTTGCTTGCAATTGCGCTGCTAGCAGTGCACTTTTGTCTGCCGCTGCTTCTAGCGCAGCTAGTTTTTCTTGCACAGCCACGTGCTCAGCAAAGACCTCTTCAGGAGCAATACGCAATTTACGGGCTACTGTAAAAAAGGCCTCTAAACGCGCTTCCAGCTCAGAGAGTCGTTCGGGGTCTAAATCAATCGTTTGTGCATAGTGTCTGAGAGAGTGTGCAGCTTCTTGCAGGCCAATTTCTGCAGGTTCGAGAGCCGCTACTATATCGTTTAAGCGTGGATCTAACTCGGCTAGATATTGCAGTGAACTTATCAGACCACCGACACGCGCGATGACTGCTTCATCGTCCGATAAAGCAGTCAATGCCTCATGCGCTCCCTGCGCCAGTTTCACTCCATGACTGAGCACTCGATGTTCGGCACTCAGAGATTCCCACTCCTCACTATGAGGAGATAAAGTATCAAGTTCAGCTAAACGCCACGCTAAAGCATCTCTTGCTTCTTCGGCCTTTTGTGCCTGTTTTTGTGCAGATAATGTCGCGTCAATAGCTTCGCGCCAGCTTTGCCAGGCATGAGCCACTTCTTTAGTCAGAGGCTCATGCCCCGCTTGCATATCAAAAATAGTGCGCTGCATAGGTGCGCGCAAAACTTGCTGGTGTGCTTGTTGGGCATGCAAATTTACTAATTGTTCGCCCAACTCGCGCAACTGTTGCAAAGTTACGGGTATAGCGTTGATAAAAGCGCGTGAACGTCCATTTGCATCAATGACACGGCGTAGTAAAACCGAGTGCATCTCAGTAGAAGACTCCATTTCTTCTTTAGCCGCCAAATCATGCTCTACTAACCAGTTCTGCACGCTTACCGATACTTCCCACTGCGCAGAAATATCAGCCCGGGATTGACCTTCGCGAACCATAGCCGCATCAGCACGCATGCCCAGCAATAGAGAAAGTGCGTCGAGCAAAATAGATTTTCCAGCGCCCGTTTCTCCTGAAAAAACGGTAAAGCCTGCTTCAAAATCTATCTCGAGCGCAGTAACAATCACAAAATTTTGGATCGATAAATGGCTAAGCATAAAAGGTCTTCAAAGAATGAGGTACATGTAGGCTACTTTTAAAACTCATTTTATAGGCGAGGAGAACGTAATAACGTATCGTCATGCCAGCATAATTTTTTGCGCAAAGTCGCATAATAACTATGGCCAACTGGATGCAGAAAAGGGAGCGTGTAAGCAGAGCGGCCTACTTTGATGGTATCTGCTACTTGCAAGGCAGTAAAAGACTGCATGTCGAAATTAACATTCACCCCTTCACCACTTGCAATTTGAATCGCAATTTCCACATCATCAGGCAATACAATGGGGCGATTGGACAAGGCATGCGGAGCAATAGGTACTAGCACCATACCTGATAGCCCAGGATGCAAAATAGGCCCTTGAACTGAGAGTGCATAAGCCGTGGAGCCCGTCGGGGTAGCTACGATCAAACCATCTGAGCGTTGGTTATACATAAAACAGCCATTCACTTCGACACTCAGCTCGATCATGCCAGAAATACTACTGCGGCTCACCACTACATCATTCAGTGCTAGTGCACTGTAAATAGAACGCCCAGCTCGGATAATCTGTGCTTCTAATAAACGCCGTGTCTCCCACTCATAGGCTCCAGCTAGCATTTTTGGGATAACTTCCCGCATCTCAGATAAAGGAATATCGGTCATAAAGCCCAGTTTGCCTGCGTGCACTCCGATCAAAGGCACATCGTAACGCGCAAGCTCTCGACCCACGGCAAGCATAGTGCCATCCCCTCCCAGCACGATAGCTACATCGGCCTCTTTTCCAATTTCACTGAGGGTTAGTATCTTATAAGGCGCTTTTGACACTATCATGCCCAGGTCTTGTGCTGTGTCACGCTCTAACACTACCTGAAATCCATCTTGTGCAATGCGTGCTGCAAGTTTGGCTAATATATCTGCCAAAGCGGGCTCGCCCTTTCGCCCAATCAAGGCAACCGTTTTAAATACAAAGGGTGTAGTCATAAAAAGGATGGGCTATCTAATTAAATGCGATGAAGTAGGGTGTGTTCTCAATTGCCCTCGGCAATATGTAAGGCGCAATGAATGCATATCTATTCATAAATAGGAATGGAATAATAGTACCTGGTATAGCTCAGCCTGACTTGAAGTCGCTGTGTACACTCACTTTTTTCTGTCGCAAACTATGCTCGACGCCCGTGCTAAAACACTTTTAAAAACATTAATAGAACACTATATCGCGCAAGGTCAGCCCGTTAGTTCCCGAGCAATTTCTCAAGCGTCTGGGCTAGAGGTGAGCTCCGCTACCGTGCGTCATGTAATGGCTGATTTGGAAGCGCTAGGCCTAGTTGCAAGCCCGCATACTTCAGCAGGACGTATTCCCACGTCGCGCGCGTATCGATTGTTTGTCGATACGATGCTTACCGCACAATCCTCTAGCCTTGAGCATCAGCAACTCCGTCAGCAACTTGAAAAAACATTACAGCCTAGTGATCCGTCTAAGATTGCGGCTACTGCTGCAAGTGTGCTCTCTAATCTCTCCAAATTTGCAGGCGTAGTGATGACTCCACGGCGCAGTCACGGGTTTAAACAGATCGAATTTATGCGTTTATCTGCAAAACGCTTGTTGCTTATTATTGTGACACCGGAAGGAGATGTGCAAAACCGGATTATGACTACGCAAAAGGAATATTCCGCGACACAGCTTGTAGAGGCATCCAATTACATCAATACGCATTATGCAGGTCTTGGGTTTGATCAAGCACGAGATCGCTTGCGACAAGAATTGGATGCGCTGCGCAGTGATATGACTACACTCATGCAAGCTGCTGTAACGGCTAGCACCATGGAGTCTGACCCTAGCGAAATGGTTCTTATTTCTGGAGAGCACAAATTACTGGAAATTGCTGATTTGTCTTCTAATATGGATCGTTTGCGTAAATTATTTGGTGTTTTTGAGCAAAAAACGAGCTTATTGCAATTACTAGATGTCTCTAGCCAATCGCCTGGGGTACAGATTTTTATTGGGGGTGAATCCACACTCGTGCCCATTGAAGAAATGAGCATCGTCACGGCGCCCTATCAAATAGATAACCGGATTGTTGGTACTTTAGGCGTAATAGGCCCTACACGTATGGCATACCAACGGATGATTTCAATAGTAGATATCACTGCGAAATGGCTTTCAAATGCACTAAGCCAATAGGGCAGGGCAGAACTGCCCAAAATTAATCACGTTTACGTGAGGCTTTTTTTGTTTTTTGTCGTGGTGGATTCTTCCAGCGCTCCAAAATCATCGCAACCCGCCGTGCATAGGCATCACGTAGTGCTGGAGTCTCTGAGTGGTAGGCACCCACTGCCTTCCAGGTATTGCCATGTTTATTCATTTTCTGACGCAAATGCCAAGCAGCAATATAAATGCTAGCGCATGGCTGCATCAGTGTAGCGCTTGAAACCCCGTATTTTGAGAGTCTGGGGAGATGAATAGAGTTGATTTGCATCAAGCCGTAATCCATCGAACCATTATCGTTTTTGCGCAATGCTCCAGGTTGGTAATTTGATTCCTGCCAAGCAATGGCTCTCAAAACCATTGGATTCACGTGCTGGTATTGTGCAGCGCTATCAAAGCAGTCTGCGTGTGCAGCAGGCGACATACTCAGCGTATAGGCGCTCAGAATGCTCAAGAAAAAAGGGATACAGCCCTTCAGTACCATAGGAAAAAGAATAAAAACTGAGAGAAAAAAAACACGCCCGAAGCAGAGCTTCAGGCGGGCAACCCATTCAATACTTCATTACTTTGCATTCACAGCATCTTTAAATGCTTTACCTGCTGTGAACTTGACTGTGCGTGCTGCTGCAATATTGATCGGCTCACCAGTTTTTGGATTGCGACCCGTGCGTGCTGCACGCTCACCTGCACCGAAACTGCCAAACCCGATCAATTGGATCGAATCGCCTGCAGCTACGGCATTTTTGATGGTATGCAACAATGCATCCAAAACTTTATTTACATTTGCTTTGCTAGTTTCTACTTCTTCAGAGACTAAATCGATCAATTCTTGCTTATTCATGAACAGTCCTTTCCCGGTTAAATTAAAACAATAGTTAAGAGGCGCCGTTAGATAGCTAAAAAGGCTTCGTCTAAAAGAGCGCTTTGGATATCTACCAAACGAAAGCCCCTAGAATTTTTGAAATCCACTTCCTGGAATATTGCATTTTTATAGGGAACGACCAGAGTCCAGAAGAACCTTTTAATTCCAGGGTCTGCGCATTCTAAGCGAACTAGCGCGTTTGGCTAGAGCCTTTTTCATTAAAACTGCTTACCGACACACTTTGTAATAAAAAAAGTGCTTTACTGTTGCAAAAAAGCACCTACTACCTACCAAATTCTATCCATACAGCCCGCATAAGTGTGCATACAGCCATGTTGTGCCTCACCAAACCTTACGCATACACACACAAAATCTACTGAAAATGACCGTTTCTACACAAAATAATGCCTGTAATGCTCAGGTAATTCCAGCAAAACGTGCTTTTCATATAAATGGCACCCCTTATTCCCCTCTCTTTAATGATATCTATCACAGTGCACAAGGGGCTTTTGAGCAGGCGCAGCATGTGTTTATTCAAGGCAATGATCTAACCAGGCGTTGGATGCACCATTCAAGTAGAAGTTTCGTCATTGTAGAAACAGGATTTGGTTTAGGGGTAAATTTTTTAGCCACTTGGATGGCTTGGAAACAAGCCTCTCATAGCAACACACGCCTACATTTTGTGTCAATTGAGAAACATCCATTTACACAATCTGATCTATATGAACTGCTTTTAAGCATCTCGCCATCGAGTTTACGACCCCTTATTGAAGATTTATGTAGCCAATGGCCAGTACTCACACCAGGACTACATCGTTTGGAGTTCGATAAAGGGCAAGTCGTTCTAACCTTGTGCCTAGGGGATGTACGCGCCATTTTGCCTCAATTGCAGTTACAAGCCGATGCTTTTTATCTAGATGGATTTTCTCCAGACAAAAACCCCGATATGTGGGAGCCCGAGGTGGGACGGGCAATTGCACGGTTAGCAGTGAAAGGAGCTACTTTGGCAACGTATACCGTGGCTAGTAAAGTACGTAAAACGCTAACACAAGCAGGCTTCGAAGTGCATCAGGTACCTGGCTTTAATACCAAGCGCACTATGCTGGTTGGACAGTTTGTTCCACGTTGGCAGAAACCACGCCATTCCTCTATAAAACTTCCATCCTATGCGCACAGCGAACGACACGCTTTAGTAATTGGTGCAGGAATAGCTGGATGCGCGATTACCCATACGCTTTCACAACGTGGCTGGGAAATATCGTTACTCGATCAATGTAAGCATGCAGCACAACAAACCTCCAGTATTTCGTTAGGACTATTTCATCCGGCCATCACGCAAGATAACAGCCTCTTTGCTCGAACAACCCGAGCAGGTTTTTTATTTGCTCTACAGCATTTTAAAAAACTCTCTGCCGCTAGTACTAGTGGCAATGAAATATGGAGGGCAACCGGCCTAATCAAGATTGCAAAAAATGAAGAAGAAGCCAACCGCTTGCATACACTGGCACAGCAATTTGCCTATCCAGAAAATTTCGCTATACCGGTTAGTGCGCAAAAAGCCAGTGAGCTAGCAGGTACTACCATCCCTCGAGGTGGATGGTATTTCCCAGAAGCCGGGTGGGTAAACCCTTCCTCTTTATGTTTAGAGCAACTCACACAAGCAGGGCCCAATCTAAAAACCTATTTTGAAAAACAGGTAGCTCAACTTATTTGGCATTCAAACAGATGGCATGCTTTAGATGAAACTGGATGTGTTATTGCGCATGCCCCTATTGCTATCTTAGCTAGCGCACAAGGCACTTCTAGCCTTTTAAAAGGGCTAAATACGCACCTGCCTCCCACGCAAAATATACGTGGCCAGATCTCCACCCTAGCTTGCCCTCCATGGCATCACTTAAACCTACCTATTATTGGAGATGGTTACATAACGCCATTACCAAACTCAGAGGGGCTGTGCAAAGAACTGCTTATTGGAGCTAGCTATGACCGGGAAAATTCAAACACGCAGCCTGATTTATCCAGTTATCACAGCAATCTAGCGCATCTTGCTGAGCTTTTACCTGATTTCATGCACTCCAAAAGTAATGAAACAGATCAAAGTAAGGCTTTGCAAAACACTGCACACGACGCCCGTTTATTACACGAGCAGGTTGGTTTTCGCTGTGCCAGCGTAGATCGCCTACCTTTGCTGGGAGCTATTTTCCAACAAGTTGCATGGCATCCCACCCAAGCATCTAATGCAGGGGCGCATCTTACTGATTTTCCACGATTTCCAGGATTATTAGGTGCCTGGGCGTATGGCTCACGCGGATTGATATGGGCAACATTAGCCGCTGAACTCATCGCATCTCAACTTGAAGGAGAGCCTTTACCTATAGAGCGTTCTATAACTTCTGCATTTGATCCAGCACGATTTTTTCTCAGACAATTCCGCCGCGCCTATACCGTATAAAAAGAGGCTGAAATGCTTTTACATTGCTTTTTTTCTTAATCACTGATGTTACGCAGGTATTCAACCAATAAATACTTACAAAACGCATTTTCAGAAAACCCTATTTTTTTCAGAAGTCCGCTCAGAATTTTCTAAAAAAATAAAAATACATAGCCTAACAAACAGCAGAACTGATCATATATTGTGGATAACTTTGTGGACAAGCTGTTTATAGTATCTGCATAACTCGGTATTTTACGAAAAACCTCAAAAGTTTTTATGGTTTATCCACAAGATATCCACAACTTATAAATGAGTTATACAAATAGTATCCTATTGATTTTAAAGGAGAAATTGCTCTCTCCCACAGAAATGTACTCCCTCTATTAGTTACTACTATATATATACATAACAACTAATAAAAAAATGTGTATTACTCATAAAAAACAAGATGCGAAAAAACTAGGTTCTATTCAAAAAAATCAGGTACAGTTCTTCACCTTAGTCTTTGAGCAGTGTATGGAGTATATTTTTGATGAATTCAGCCTTCTCATTTCTCCCTTCCTTTCTTACGGTTTCTAAGCTTTTCCCAGATACCCTCTTTTTAGTTGGGTTAATTTTTTTCTTTGCAGGATTATGTGGAGAGCTATGCTGGACACAGTGGCGCTTGCCACGTATTACGGGCTATGGAGCTGTTGGACTGATAGTTGGACCTGCCGGTTTAGACATTCTTGATAGCAGTTTGGTCAAAGAAGCTACGCTGTTGATGAGCATTGCTCTGAGTTTGTTGCTGTTTGAGCTTGGTAGTCGGTTAAGTTTTCGTTGGATTCGTATGAATCCGTGGTTAGTCATAACCAGCTTTACAGAAGCCATACTGACTTTTTGCGCCGTGCTTTTGCTGTTAAAAATAATGCGCTTTGAAACCACGACGGCTATGATTGCTGCGTCGATTGCTATTGCAACCTCTCCTACGATGATGGTGCAGCTCAAAAGCGAACTTAAAAGCGAAGGACAGGTAACAGAACGTCTGCTTATGCTTGCAGCACTTAACAGCATGTATGCCATTGTATTTTGTAAGCTTGCCTCGGTTTGCTTGCGACAGGAGTACTACGGCAATGTGCTAGCAACGATTGCTGAGCCTTTGTACTTTATCGTGGGATCGGTAGTGCTAGCCTTTGTATTGGCTCATTGCTGTAAATTTCTCTACCGCCGATTCAATATGCAAGACGAATACGCTTTCGTCATGCTGATCGGATTGATTTTAATAGCCCTTTCTCTGGTCACGGTATTAAAGCTCTCTATTACTCTTACGATGCTTACAGCGGGGATTATTTACAAAAATCTGGATGATCGCCCCAAACTGTGGCCTACCCACTTTGGCACGGCAGGATGGCTGCTTGCAGTAATTCTCTTTCTTGCCGCCCCACTCTCTTTTGAGTGGAAGTTTGTAGCTATTGGAGGATTAGGAGCCTTTGCCCTGGTAGTGGTTCGTTTTGGAGCTAAACTTGTTAGTGTGCTGGCTTTTGCCAAGCCAAGTGGTCTGAGCATAAAGCAAGCTTTTTCCTTAGGGATAGGGCTTATGCCTATGTCTGCATTGGCTTATCTTTTGGTAGAAGAGACGTACGGGCTATATCCAAGTTTAGACCCTACTCTGCGCGCAATGATGCAATGCGCCATTGTTTTCCTTCAAATTTTTTCGCCTCTGCTAGTGCACTGGGCACTATCATTCTGTGGTGAGCGGAGGCAATAAATGGAACAACTAGAGCGATTTAATCCTTCTAAGCCATTTACATTTGGTGTGGAATTAGAAATCCAGATAGTGAATACCTATGACTATGATTTGACCAAAGCTGCATCAGATATTATGCGGCTGGTCGAAAAAAAGGTGAAAGAAGAGGCATTACCTGGCGATATCAAGCCTGAAATTACAGAAAGCATGATTGAGCTCGCTACTGGCATATGTACACGCTATGACCAAGCGCTCAATGAGCTTGGCCAGTTGCGTGATGTATTAGTAAATGCGGCAGATAAACTCAATGTGAGCTTATGCGGCGGCGGTACGCACGGATTTCAGCAATGGCAAGATAGGCAAATTTTTGATTCGCCTCGGTTTTTGCATTTGTCTGAGCTATATGGTTATCTTGCTAAGCAATTCACCATCTTTGGGCAGCATGTGCATATTGGTTGCCCTGACCCAGACAGTGCGCTTTTTCTCCTACATTCCCTTTCTCGATATATCCCCCATTTCATAGCACTTTCTGCTTCCTCTCCATTTGTGCAGGGATTTGATACCGGTTTTCAATCAGCCAGATTAAATTCAGTCCTCGCTTTTCCTATGAGCGGGCGCGCGCCTTTTACCTTAACTTGGAATAGTTTTGAAGACTACTTCTCTAAAATGGTGGGCACAGGCGTCATAGAGAGCATGAAGGATTTCTATTGGGATATTCGTCCAAAACCTGAATTTGGAACCGTTGAAATACGCGTGATGGACACCCCTCTATCCATTAAGCGTGCAGCAGCCATAGCTTGCTATATCCAAACCCTTTCTCGCTATTTATTGCTTGATAAACCACTGACATTAAAAGAAGACGACTACCTGGTTTATACCTATAACCGCTTTGAAGCTTGCCGATTCGGTTTAGAAGGAATGAATGTAAACCCTGAAACAGGCGTGAGAAGAACGATTGCAGAAGATATTGAACACACACTCAAAGTATTAGAGCCTCATGCAGAGGCTCTATATTCGACAGAAGCGCTTGAAGAAATACGGGCAATTACACGCGGTCACAATAGTGATGCCGCGTGGCTAAGACAAATACATCAAAAAGAAAATTCCCTAAATGAAGTAGTGCGCCAACAATGCTTACGTTGGAAACAATAAGCAGGCGATTAGGATAAGGCACGAGCCGTAATTCCGCACTGCCCACGATGCCTCAATGCATGGTCGATTAACACCAACGCTAGCAAACTTTCCACAATAGGCGTTGCGCGTATTCCAACACATGGATCATGGCGCCCCAGTGTTTCCATAATTACAGGCTTACCCTCCATATCAATCGAGCGGCGCGGCACACGAATACTCGATGTGGGTTTAATAGCCAACGAAACAGTCAGATCTTGCCCGGTAGAAATTCCCCCAAGAATGCCTCCAGCGTGATTAGTCAAAAAACCTTCAGGCGTGATTTCATCGCCATGCTCGGAACCTTTTTGCTGCACACTAGAAAATCCAGTACCGATTTCTACACCTTTTACTGCGTTTAAGCCCATCATTACATAGGCTATTTCAGCATCCAACTTATCAAAAACAGGCTCCCCTAAACCTACCGGAACGCCACTTGCCACCACATTAATACGGGCACCTATCGAATCCCCTTCCCGGCGTAATGCGTCCATATAGGCTTCAAGCTGCGGAATAATTTCGGTATTTGGAGCAAAAAAAGCATTGTGCTCACGCATATCCCAATCCACAAAAGGAATATCAATAGGCCCAAGAGCGGCCATATAGCCTCGTATTTCTGTACCAAACTGCTCACCTAACCATTTCTTTGCAACGGCTCCTGCTGCAACTAAAGGAGCCGTTAAGCGAGCAGAAGAGCGGCCCCCACCACGAGGGTCTCGTATTCCATATTTATTCCAATAACTATAATCGGCATGCCCTGGCCTAAAAGTGTCGGTAATATTCTTATAGTCCGAGCTACGCATATCGGTATTACGGATAAGTAAACTTATTGGCGTACCCGTAGTTTTGCCATCAAATACCCCTGACAGAATCTCAACTTGATCCGCTTCTTGCCTTTGCGTCACATGGCGGGATGAGCCAGGCTTGCGCCGATCCAACTCACTTTGAATATCTGAAACCGATAAAACCAATCCCGGCGGACAGCCATCAATTACGCACCCAATAGCAGGACCATGGGATTCACCAAATGTGGTCACCGTAAAAAGCGTGCCGAGTGTATTTCCAGACATACAAAAAATCGCTTATCAATAGTAAAGATAGAAAAAATAATGCAAAAATATATTGTAATGTCAAGGCCAATTATTTTGTTAAGAAATAGAGCAGACGATTGACAGTACCGCAAGCAATCGACATAATCTCGCTCCTTGGCGAATTAGCTCAGCTGGTTAGAGCAACGGAATCATAATCCGCGGGTCCGGGGTTCAAATCCCTGATTCGCCACCAATAAAATAAAGGGTTCCAGCGATTTTACGTTTTCTGTGTAAATGCAAACGTGAATGGAATCTCTTTACCCTCATTATGCTACATCCAACATCCCATTTAGCCTAGCTGATGCTTGCGCCAGATGGCTCGCAGAAAAATGTGCGTAACGTCTCACCATTGAGGCCGATTTCTATCCCCCAAGTTCCTGTAACTCTGAAAGAGTGGTGCCTTTCATTGCTA
Source organism: Mycoavidus cysteinexigens (assembly GCA_031963365.1). Lineage (GTDB taxonomy): Bacteria > Pseudomonadota > Gammaproteobacteria > Burkholderiales > Burkholderiaceae > JASSUD01. The sequence continues at coordinate 11,431 of JASSUF010000005.1, read as the reverse complement.
ACCAAGTCGCCCAGGTATGCCGCAAATATAAGAACGCGCATCAGGCCGTCACCTATTGACGCTTCAAAAGTAATTCAGTGTCATGCAGTGCATGACATGCTGTTTTTCGGCTAAGTGTAGGATAAGAATCAAGAATTTGATCTAGCGATATTCCATCGGCCAGAAATCTGGCCTTCCATCTATACCGAACAAGTCCCCAATATGAGGAGCCGGCCTTGACCCGCCTTCTATACAGATGGCGTAAACCCATAGCAGGGGGGAACTTACGCAGTTTTGCTATAACAATTTCGGCCTATATAAATAATCAAAAAAATGTGCTCAAATAGAGTCGCTTACATTATTGGCTACATATATCTACATACGGCTAATTTAAGTTTTACTACTCTGCCTATATCTGAGCGTACTTGTAGCCTCGACAAGGACAATAATGAAACCTTCTATTGCTCTCGAACAAAATCGCGTTGCTATACGCGAAGTTACCAGCCGATTTCACACAGCCAATCCACGCGTGTTTGGTTCAGTCTTACACGGCGATGATCAAGAAGGCAGTGACCTTGATTTACTGGTTGATCCTACAAGTACAACGACCATGATGGATATTGGCGCCATTCGTTACGAGCTACGTCGCTTATTAGGTATAGGGGTGGACATACTGACGCCGAAAGCGCTTCCTAATAGCTTTAGAGCACAGGTGCTTGCTGAAGCAAAACCTGTATGAGCAAAATTGATCATTTACGCGTATCAGAATATTTACGCCATATTATCGAAGCTATTGAACGTATTAAACGTTATACGGTAGGCATGGCAGAGATACAGTTTTTTAATGATGAAAAAACGCAGGATGCGGTAGTGCGTAATTTTGAAATCATTGGAGAAGCATGCAATAACATTACAAAGAAGCATCCAGAATTTGCTGCCCAATATAATGAAATTCCTTGGGGATTTGCATATGAAATGCGCAATGCGCAATGCGTTGGCGCATGGCTACCACAAAGTAGATTTTGAAATAGTGTGGAATACGATAGACGGGAATTTATATTCTCTGTTGGATCAGGTTAAGGGCCTTTTAAAAATGATCAAATAAGCAAAGCCATCAGAGCTCTAAGCTTATTTATGTCCTTACGTCGCGCTTGAATTGGTCGGAATAAATTTGAGGCAGGCTATAAATCTGTCACCCATTTATTTGACTAGTGATTGCTTCCTTTGCGCTAAATAAGCGGGCTGCAATAGATACATCCTGATTGCATCCCGATATTCGCCTTCTATAAAAAATTCTTGTAGTAAATCTCCTTCAAACATAAAGCCGCATTTTTTATAGATGTGGATGGCTTTATGGTTTTCTTTATCTACTATGAGATAGAGCTTATATAAATTCAATACGCAAAATGCGTAGTCAATCGCTAGCTGTGTGGCTTGTTCGGCGTGGCCTTGGCCTTGGTAGGTGGGCTCAATAATGATTTGGAATTCTGCGCGGCGGTGGATGTAATTGATTTCCACTAGCTCTACCAGTCCGATCATTACTCCTGCCTGATTTTCGACGATAAAGCGCCGTTCGCCTTGATCATGGATATGTTTATCGTATAGCTGTACTAACTCAACATAGGCTTCGTAAGGCTCTTCAAACCAGTATGACATAATGCCTTGGTGGTTATTAAGCACATGCACAAAATGCAGATCGTTACGCTCTAATGGGCGCAAATGAATCATAGGTAGCTTAGAAGCCTGTTCCTTAGTCGTTGAGCTTGTCATGGTTGTCATACCGCCCCTCCCCTCAAAATCTGTCAAAAACGTGGATCATTCCAATAACGCATTGCCTATTGCTGCTGGGTGCGCGCGCATCCAGCCTATTGATCCGTATGCACTTTTGCATCAGCTCACTCCTGTGGCGCGTGCCTATGCACTGGAAATTGTAGAGTGTACGGGCTCTACTAACACGGACTTACTTGAGCGTTGGCGTACCCACCCAGCCTCTCACCAAGCAGTTATACGGTTAGCTTATGAACAAACGGCAGGGCGAGGGCGGCAAGGGCGCCGTTGGCTAGCTAAGCCAGGTGATGCATTATTATTTTCCATCTCCTGCAGGCTTCCCAAACCCATAGGTCATCTTGCGGGGTTGAGCCTGGCCATTGGCACTGCTTTGCTCTCAGGTTTGCGGACATTTGCGCCTGCGCGCTCGAAACGGCTTGCGCTCAAATGGCCCAATGATGTGCTGCTCGATCAGAAAAAGCTAGCAGGTATTTTGATAGAAACCGCTCAACACACTCCGCACAGTACGGATGCCGTTATAGGGATTGGGCTTAACCTGAATCTCCCTTCTATTCCTGAACCCACCCCTACCGAGCAAGGGTTTATCCCACTTAGCCACGCAGCGTTGAGCCAAATTTTGCCCATAGCCGGTATGACCGATGTTTTTGCAGCATTGTTGAACGCACTCATCCCCGCACTCGAGCATTTTGGCCAAAAAGGGTTTGCTCCTTTTTTACCAGCTTGGCTAAAAGACCATGCTTACACAGGGCACCATGCTTACTTGATAGAACAAGGACAAGAAAAATATAAAGGTTGTGTACTGGGAGCGGATGAGCAGGGAAGGTTATTACTAGAAACCGACACGGGTGTGCAGACTATTGTGAGTGGGGATCTTTCCTTAAGAACGCTCTCTAAGGCAGGGGAAACAAGCGGTGAAAATTAGAATTTAAATATTATTGAACACGCTTGTATACACAGAAACACGTAGGCATTTTTATACGGATATTTGCCTATCGTTTCGCTTCAACACGCCTTTTTTCTGATCGCAGCTCCCGCATTTATAGACACACTCTACACTGGATTACAGACGCAATAGGTCTATCTAATACGCATAGTTAGAGCACTTTAGATTGAATATAAACGTCCATTTGCTTTAACTATTCCCCTTTCAGTTATCGAGTGGAGAAAAATTGTGGAACGTCCCTCTGTTTCCCCCCCTGTTTTCCCTTCTGTTGCTCCCAACACTCCACTGTCACGCGCATCAACACCGCCGCCCGACATAAACCCACATGCAACTCCTCTCCGAACTAGTTTGGTTTTATCAGGCCTGACAACCATAACTGGTGTTGTACTAGTAGTGGGGAGTAAGGCAATGCTTAATATAGCATCTAACATGCTGATTAAAAACACACTGACTAACGGCACTCTGACTAACAACACACCAGAGAAAATTAGCATACTTTTTTTGCAGGAATGTCTGGCATTGGGTGGAGCAGTAGGTGGAAGTTTAGCTTTGTACGGAGCAAATAGTATTCTGGATACCTGGCGTGCAATGCAAGAAGAATCTAGCAACCCCCATAACAATGACACTGCCCCTCTAGTATCAATGGATGCTAATAGCTCAACCTCTTTGCAAGGGGTAACCGTTGAGCGGCCGTAATATATGCAATATGTTTTTCCAGTAAATATAAGTGTTTATATTCTTTAACTGCCGACACACTTAGTCATAGTATGGAGAAAATAATGCCTGATAATACCCTTTCTCAGTTAGCCAATGCGAACACTCCAGCTACGCTGAATTCTATATGCCTGAATATCAGTCCTGAGACGAAACATAAACTTAAAATAGGCACTGGAATATTAGCTGGTATCTCAGCTATAGCATCAAGCGCACCAAAGTTAGTAGATATAGATGCTGCGGAAAACTTTGCAAAGCAATTTGGATCTTTTGGGAATGCAGTATTTGATGCCACGGGGATGGCTAGTATGCGGATTGTTCCCGGACTAGCTGTAGCAGCGGGCGCGGGCGCAATCGCCTATGCTGGTTATCGATGGTATGTAGGGCCTAAAAAGGCTGATGCGGATGCAGTGGAAGCACATGCATTAGAAGAGGTTGTGGTTGGGCGAGAGCGAGAGCTTCCAGCATTACCACCCGCTCCTGAGGCAGTCTATTTATCTAATCGTTAGACCAAGATTAGTGTGCTACTGTGCATGCTCTGCTAATCATGCATTTTTGCTCCACCATAATTTCGAAATGGCGAGTAGGTTGGTGGTGAGGCACGAACCCCAACATGCATACCACGGACTTGTAATCATAACTTTTGGCCTGTACATGCACGTTTTAAAAAGACAGTGGTCATCATGTTGGGGTTCCTTCGTCACCACCAACCTACCGTTCTGACATCTGCATATGTATGTTAAAAGCGGTGATTACAAGTTCGTGGTATGCATGTTGGGGTTCGTGCCTCACCGCCAACCTACGACAATAAAAATTGCTCGGATTTCTTTTTAATATCTCTTTTTGCTCGTTTCTTTATGCCTGCTTCTGCATCCACATGTTATTTATTGATCGATGCTGGTAATAGTGCAGTTAAATGGGCGCTTACTAGGCCTGGTCTTACGCTGGAAGCATTGCATATAGCGCTTCGCAACCCGCCTCAACGCGATGGGATTTTCTGTGCGGTAGGGGCGTTTGCTCATACGCTATCTAAGGCACTTCCTTCTCCCATTGAGAATATACTTTCTAACGCTCCTAATTGGGGTGACCTCCCTAAGCCTGCTAGTGTATGGATCAGCAATGTTGCAGGAGGAGAGGTAGCACAGCGACTTGCACAATGGGTAGACCAATATTGGCCTGGAATTACCCAACACCGTATTCATGCGCAAGCAGAGCAGTGCGGTGTAACGAATGGTTATCATCGCCCCCAACAGTTAGGCAGTGATCGTTGGGCTAGTTTGATCGGTGCGCATGCGGCTTACCCAGGGGTTGCCATGCTCATTGCTACGCTGGGTACGGCAACTACTTTAGAAGCGCTGGATGCCAGCGGCAGATTTATCGGCGGCCTTATTGGGCCAGGCGCAGCCAGCGCATTACACGCGCTGACACAAAGTGCCGCACAGCTCCCTGATCCACACACTTTTCCTTCACTCAAACCTTCTGCTTCAAACTCTGAAATACTCCCCCCTCCTTCTTTTTTTGCGCTTGATACAGTTACTGCGCTACAAGAAGGCCAATGGCTAGCTCAAGCTGGTTTTATCGAGCGGGGGTGGCAAAGTGTTTGTGCGCATTTCAATATTTCTACACCCTCTGCATCTGTACAAACACCATCACCTCTACGCTGTTTATTAAGCGGAGGGGCAGCACTACAAGTAGCTCCTTGCTTAACTATCCCCCACACCTATCACCCGCACCTTGTTTTGCAGGGTTTGGCGGTGATGGCGTTTGAAGCTAAGCATTAAACCCATACACCAGCGTCCGTTTTTATCTCTTTACGCTTTGCGTATTAGGGGTCGTCTCAGAAAACGGAAAAAATCGTACGTTAAGCCCCGTCCAATGATCGGAGCGGCCTGCACTTCCCCGCGCCGACCTTGGCGCTACTGTGCCACAGGTAGTCGCCGGTCAAGTTGATGTGCTCCCAGCCTAACGGCGACAGGTATTGCAACAGCGCGTCATCGGCGTTCTGGTCGTGGCCGCTGGCCCGGTAGCGCTGTTGCTCGAAACTGCGGTCACGGATTTCGCCCAGTCGACTGAAGAACACGGCGCGAGCTAGCGCGTTACGGGCTTCACCCTTGTTCAGCCCCGCTTGAACGCGGCGGCGCAGCTCAACACTTTGCAGCCAGTCTAGAATGAGCAGCGTGCGCTCAATGCGCCCCAGCTCACGCAGTGCTACCGAGTCAGACATACCACTTCAGCAACAGTGTCAGCTGCTTTGAGCTCTTCATTAATGAAGGCTCTTACGACATTTTTATTAGAAATAATAGTGTTGCAACGACCAGTTGAACTCACCGCCGCTTTTTTTAGCATATCCCGCTCCATCTTTAAACACGCCACTTCTGTATGTAACTAAGTGAGCTCCATATGCTTTGTATTCACCAGCTGGGTATTTGCTCCAGTCAGCCGACCTCTCTGTTTAAAACTTCCATTGCCGTACAGATTTATCTGAGCCACCTTCATAGGAGAGGTGCCCACATAGCGGCCCAAAGTGCCATTTTTATCAGAAGGCCCTTTCATTTTCAGTCATTGTTTATATAACTACCGTAAGATGCCGATTTTTTTATGCCTGAGTATAGTGACGCGTCTTGTTCCAAGTTTGCCTCAGCAGGATAAAGACCAGATAAATATAAGGAAAATAAATCATGTTAGGCCGTGCAGTCTCCCCCACCCCAATCATCAATCAAGCGCAGGCTTTAGCGCAAAGTGCGCTATATCAAGCGCGCCTGTGCAAAGAGATGCAGAATTTTGAGATAGCCTTAATTTTTTATGGGCAAGTCAAAGTTGCTTTTAAACTGATCGCGAATGCTCAAGGGGTGCTGCCATTAACAGAAGCAAAAAATGCGGTAAGACAAGCTCGTACACCTGAAACAGCCGGAGAAGACGCTCTACGACAATATATCGCAGAGGTGTACTTCGAGCGTGCCCAACTGCTAGAAAAATTAAATCTGGTTGGCAAAGCGCAGGCGAGTTACCAAAAAGCCCAAGCCTGGGGTTATCAAGGCAGTGTGCCTGAATCCGTTGGGCCTGTGACATCTAAACCAGCCCGTCGCGTGCTGGCTAGAGCAACGACCTCGACTGAGATATCAGTTCAGCAACTGCAGGTAGCCTCGTCAGCCCAAGACAAAAGCGTACTCATTGATTATCTGTTTGAAAAAGCGCTGTCGACGCTCAGCTCATTAGAGGTATCGAATAAACCTAGCTTATTTCTCGTCTATGCACACGACAATCCCGCGCACGGCAGAGCCGAGGCAGGTGTCTCTAAATATTTAATCGACAAGTTATCGCAAATCCGAGTCAATCTATATTCGGATCAAGCACCAAAGGGGGAACCTTATGCCAGCTCACTAGAGGAGCTAAAAGAAGACGCTAAGCTCGAAGATATTGTCACCAATCAACTTTGCTTGTTACCCGCGCCATTACGAGCGGACGTCAAACCGGTCGATAAGGTGGTCGTCTGTTGTTCTGAGGTATTAGGCAACTATTTGAAATGGGCTGACTATGAAAAATTTTATCAAGAGCTTTGCATTGCCTATCTGCAAGACTTAGAGGCATACAGCAACGGGGGAGCGCAATTAAAAAATTCCGCTGCTGCCATTCGTCAAGTGGTGTGGAAATTTTCTCATGACCCTGAGTATAAAGATGGGTTTCATCATGTCTTGACGGAGATTGCCTTTCTACAGATTCGCAGAGAAGAACTGCAAGATCAGCATGGAATTATCCCTGTCGCGTTAACGCCCAATAGCTATCAAGCCTGTCTCGAGCATTTTATTCCGGCCACCGCGGTGCGGATGGAAGATATCCCCCGCTTCGAGGGTCATGCCCACGCAGGCAGAGTTGTGTATGAGAATCAAAGCCGGCACTGGGTTCTGTTCAAACTGATCGAGCGGTTGTTAGTGGGGAGTGATGAAGCGAGAACCTTTCTGAATAAGTTTTGGTCAGGCTATAGCGACTGTATTGCACGGCTAAATGGCGAGTCTGCGCTGGGTGAACTTGAACTGGCGAAACTGTTGGATGGGATTTTCGATGGCATCAGAACAGCACTGCATAGTCAGCTGGCCTTTACGGTGCAGCAGCAACACCGACAATGGCAGATGTTGAATGTCAATCCCAGGATGTTACTGAAGGAGACGTATTTTGCGTCGCTCAAAGAAGATAAAGCCTGGCGCGAAACCGAAAAGCTGTATGTGCCGCCGCGCGGCAAAGTGGGGGAAAGCAAACCCTTTGCGTTGCTAGACCAGATGGAAGCATTTCTAGGTGATCCGCAGCTAGAGGTGATCTTGTTAACGGGAGAGTCGGGCGCCGGTAAAACTACGTTTAACCGCATCCTGGAAAAACACGTATGGGAAAAAAGAAAAGAGGTTGATGCGATTCCGTTGTGTATTGCTTTGCCCAGTATTGATAAACCCGAGCACGATCTGATCGCGAAAGCGCTAAAGAAAAAAGGGTTGTCTGAAGTTCAAATTCAACAGTTAAAAAAGGACAAACAAAAGTTCATTTTTATTTTGGACGGTTATGACGAGATCAGACAGACGCAAAATCTGTATCTAAGCAATGGCATCAATCAAGTAGGAGGCTGGCAAGGTCAGATGGTGATCAGTTGTCGCAGCGAGTATTTGGGGCAGGACTATCGCAGTCGATTTCAACCGAACCCTCAGCTGAATGACGAGGATGGCTCCTTTCAAGAAATCGTGATTATGCTGTTTTCGACCGCAGAACGGGCAGCGTATATCGACAAGTATGTGACACACCAGCCCACGGGGTGGTCACCTCAACAGTATCAAGAAGCCCTTAAAGACCCTCATTTAGAAGCGTTGACCCTTAACCCATTTTTATTACGTGTGGTGTTAGCGGCGCTACCGCATTTGGACACTGACCAGACCATGGTCAGTGCGGTGCAATTACGCCTGAACTTGTATGAGCAATTTATTAAACAATGGTTCGAACGTAACCAGCAACGATTAGGCTTGCAGGATTTAACGGGAAGTCAACGAGACGCTTTTAGAATCTTGAGCGATGAGGGCTTTGCTGAACATGGCCTCGCTTTTGTACAAGCGTTGGCGGTTCATTTGTACTCAGAGAACAGCGGTCACTCGGTGGTCGCGTATTCCTCTCGTCAAGACAAAGGGAATTGGAAGGAAGATTTTTTTGGTCGAGAAGAAGAAAAGCAACTATTACGCGAAACGTGGCCGCTGATCCGAAGCGGGAATCAATATCGGTTTATCCATAAATCGGTGCTGGAATATGGGATGGTGCGTGCGTTGTTTGAGCTCTTCGATACTTGCCTAGCGCAGTCTAAGAGCCGGCGTCGCGGTAGTGATGCTTCTGTGTATAGCTTTGAGGAGAAAAGGGTTCAGCCAGTCAGCGTGCAACCAAGCCTGTCTCTTTCGCCCCGAGATTGGGTGGACGACCTGGGTGTGGTGCGCTTATTGACCGAACTGGTTAAGCAAGAAGAGGCCTTTAAGCAACAACTGTTAACGATTATCGAGCGCTCCAAAACCGATGCCCAGGTGCGTCAAACGGCAGCACATGCGATAACGATTCTGGTGAAGGCAGGCGTCTCGTTTAATGGCGAGGATTTAAGGGGAATTCGCATCCCTGGTGCGGATTTGAGCTTTGGGATGTTCGATTCAGCCCAATTGCAAGGTGCAGATCTGAGGAAGGTGACGCTCCGCACAAGCTGGCTGCGCCAGGCGAATTTAAGCGGTGCGCAGATGGCTGGGGTGCAGTTTGGCGAATGGGCGTATTTGGAAGAAGAGAGCTATGCGTATTCATGTGCCTATTCACCAGATGGGAAAACCTGTGCGATAGGTCTTAGAGGCAAGGTGATTCACGTCTATGACACATCAAATTGGACGAGAATCCACACGCTGGCAGGACATACCAAGCCTGTTAATAGCGTGGTGTATTCGCCCAACGGCGCGCAGATCGCGTCAAGCAGTGATGACAAGACGGTGCGGCTGTGGGACGCGGCCAGCGGCAAAGCGGGACCTATCCTACAAGGGCATACCTTCTCTGTTAATAGCGTGGTGTATTCACCCAACGGCGCGCAGATCGCTTCGGGCAGTGATGACGAGACGGTACGGCTGTGGGACGCACGCAGCGGCACAGCGGGGCCCATCTTACAAGGACATACCTCCTCTGTTCAGAGCGTGGTGTATTCGCCCAACGGCGCGCAGATCGCTTCGGGTAGTAAGGATAATACAGTGCGACTGTGGGATGCATACAGCGGCCAAGCGGGGCCCATCCTGCCAGGACATACCTCCTCTGTTTATAGCGTGGCGTATTCGCCCAGCGGCACGCAGATTGCTTCGGGGAGTAGGGATAATACAGTGCGGCTGTGGGATGTACACAGCGGCAAAGCGGGGCACATATTACAAGGACATACCAACTCTGTTACGAGCGTGGTGTATTCACCCAGCGGTGCGCAGATCGCTTCGGGCAGTGCGGACAATGCGGTGCGACTGTGGGATGCATACAGTGGCCAAGCGGGGCCCATCCTGCCAGGACATACCTCCTCTGTTAATAGCGTGACGTATTCGCCCAGTGGCGCGCAAATCGCTTCAGGCAGTGCGGACTTTACGGTGCGTTTGTGGGATGCGCACAGCCGCAAAGCGGTACCCACCACCCTACCAGGACATACCAACACGGTTATAAGCGTGGTGTATTCACCCAGCGGTGCGCAGATCGCTTCGGGCAGTTTTGACCAGACGGTGCAGCTATGGGACGCGCACAGCGGCAAAGCGGGACCCATCCTAAAAGGACATACCCGGGCAGTTAGTAGCGTGGTGTATTCGCCCAACGGCGCGCAGATCGCTTCGGGTAGTGTGGACAAGACGGTGCGGCTGTGGCACGCGCACAACGGCAAAGCGGGACCCGTCCTAGAAGGACATACCGACTCTGTTACTAGCGTGGTGTATTCGCCCAACGGCGCGCAGATCGCTTCGGGCAGTAGTGACGAGACGGTGCGGCTGTGGGACGCGCACAGCGGCAAAGCGGGGCTCATCCTAAAAGGGCACACTCACTATGTGATTAGCGTGGCGTATTCGCCTAGCGGCGCGCAGATCGCTTCGGGTAGTGCGGACGGCAAGGTGCGGCTGTGGGACGCCCGTGACGGCAAACCAAGACACGTCCTACAAGGGCATGCCTTCGGGGTTAGAAGCGTGGTGTATTCGCCCAGCGGCGCGCAGGTCGCTTCAGCTAGTGCGGACAGCACGGTGCGGCTATGGGACGCCCATAACGGCCAAGCGGGGCACATCTTACAAGGGCATACCAGACCTGTTAATAGCGCGGCGTATTCGCCTAGCGGTGCGCAGATCGCTTCAGGCAGTGCGGACAGCACGGTGCGGCTGTGGGACGTGGCCTCGGGTAAGTGTCTCAGCGTGATTAAGGGGTTTAGTGGAGCCGTTGAGAGTGTGGGCTGGATGGAATTGAATGGGCAACAGTACTTAGTCACCGGTAGCGAAGATAAGTCTGTGCGGCAATGGGTCATCCAAAAAGAGCCAGAAGGTTATCAGGTGAAACTACTTTGGAGTTCAGGGCATGAAGAATTGACCGTGGCCGATACGTTGTTCGAAGGGGTGCAGGGCTTAAGCAAGATGAATGCGCGTCTTTTAAAGCAGCGGGGAGTGAAGCAGTGGGGGGAGTAGGCAAGCCGGAAATATGGCTAAGTGAAGTCAGCCAGAAGATCAGTCGGCGTCCCTTCTTCCGCAAATAGGGGGCGCGTCAGAAAACGGCTCGCAGAGTACGTTACCTTGCACTTGACTCATACTTTTTATATAAGAGCCGCTAAGGATCTCCAGATAAGTGTGTCTGGAGATCCTTTCAGGCACCGTATCAGTCGCCGTTAGGCTGGGAGCACATCAACTGACCGGCGACTACCTGTGGCACAGTAGCGCCAAGGTCGGCGCGGGGAAGTTCGGTAGTGTCAGGAATTTTGTGTGCCTAAAGTCATAGTTAAATTTTACATTGAGT